>JBLNBS010000077.1:0-17930 GCA_050260175.1 Patescibacteria group bacterium
CTCTACGAACAGCGCCTGCGGGCCTATGCCCGGGCCATGATCCACCACGACCAGGACGCCGAGGATCTCACCCAGGAGGCCTTGATCCGCATCTACCGCGCGCTGCCCTATTTTCAGCGCCAGGCGTCCTTTGCGACCTGGGCTTTTCGCATCCTCGCCCGCCTGTGCCTCGATCATCTGCGCCAGGGCAAGCGCCGGCCGCGGTGCGAGGCCTGGCCCGAGCCAGGCAACGAGGGGCGGCTGCCGCTCTCGTCCGCTCCGGATCCGGAGGCCGCGGCGCTACGTTCGGAGTTCCGCGCCCGGGTCCGCGCCGCGCTGGCGGGCCTCCCCGACGAACAAAGGACGGTCGTGGTCCTCCACGACGTCTGCTCCTTCAAGTACCGCGAGATCGCGGACATCACGCGCTGTTCCATCGGCACGGTCAAATCGAGGCTCTTTACGGCCAGGACCAGGTTGAGGGAGATGCTCGACCCCGGCCGCTCCGACGGGAGGAATATTTGATGCGCTGCCCGGCACGTCTCGAGATCCAGAGCTTTATCGACGAGGAGCTCCCCCAGGTTCGCGCCGTCGAGGTCGCCCACCATCTCGAGGGCTGCCACGACTGCCGGCAACTGGCAGCCGACCTGGCCGCGGTCAGGTCCCTCCTGGGCTCGTTCGCCCTGGTGGAGGCGCCGGCCCGGAGCGCGGCCTCCGCGCCGCCGCCGTCCCGGCGGCCCGCCCGCCGCTGGCGCTGGACGCTGCTGCCCGCCGCGGCCTGCCTGATCGTGGGGCTCGTGGCCGCTTGGCGATCTCAAATCGGCTTATTCGGACCGGCAAAGGACGAACGGGCCTTTGTGGCGGCATTCGTCGAGGCGCACAGCCGCGTGTCGGCCGCCGAGGCCCTGCCCGGGCCCTGCGATTTCGGGCTGTGAGGTGGTTCAGCGTGAAAAGACGCGGGCTTTTGGCGGCAATCTGCCTGATCCTGTTCCCCACCCTGCCCCCGGTCCTGGCCGGGCAGGCCGGGCTGAGCGAGGCCCAGATCCTCGCCCGGGTGGAGAAATCGCGGGCGACCGAGTATTACCAGGGACTCCTGGTCACGGTGCGGCGCGCCGGCTCATCCAGGGAGGACGAGGTGGCGCGGGCCTGGTTCGGCCCCCAGGGCCGCCAGGCGCTCGAGGTCGTGACGCCGAGTTGGCGCAGCGGCGAACTGCTCGTCGTGGACGCCGTTAATAGCTGGCTTTATTATCCCGATTGCGGCGCCGTCCTCCGCCTCCCGGCCAAGGCCGCGAATCTCCGACTCGACCCGCCCAAAGGCGCCGTCCTGGACGGGACCGAGCGCCTGGGGGACAGGGAGGCATACGTATTGAGCTGGGAGATCCGACGCGGCACGCGCAGGATCTGGATTGACGCGCAACGTTTCGTGCCGCTCAAGCGCGAGGACAGGAACCGCCGCGGCGAGTTGATTCTCGCGCAGACTCTGGAGGGGGTGGAATTCCCGTCGCTCCCCCCGCAGGACAGGCTGCGTTTCACGCCCGATCCCGATCTGACCCTCTATACCGATCAGGCCGCGTTTTACCAGGCCGTGAGCATCCCCCACGTCCAGCGGGGGGTGGATTTTCAGATCAGGCAGCCCGCTTTCCTCCCGCCGGGGCTTTCCTTCCGCCGGGCGTTCTTGAACACCCTGCCCCAGCTCACCGTGGTGCAGCTCCGTTATGGGGGACAGGGCCGCGCCATGTCGCTCTTCGAGTACCGGGCAACCCGTATGCTGATCCAGCCTGAGCGGCAGTTCCTAGCCGGCAGGCGCGGCGGCAAGCTTAACTTCCTCCGCTGGCGCGTGGGGGAGATCGAGATGGTGCTCGTGGGCAACCTGCCCGCGCCGGTCCTGCGCGAGGTGGCGGAATCGATCAAACCGGGATAATACCTGCAACCGGTCCGGGCGTATTGGGCAACAATGGTATCATCATCACGCCGCTCCTAGGGAGCGGCTTTTGTATGGGGATCCGGCCTGGTGAGCACCTGCACCCGCAACCATCGCCGGCCAAAACGCTTCGCCTGCGCGTGGGAGGGAAAAAAGACATCCAGCCTCCGGCCCCTGATGGCCCCACCGGTATCCTCCGCCACGCGTTCGCCCACGCCCTCGATGAAAAGCGCCGTGCCGAGGGGGATCAGAGAGGGATCCACGGCCACGGTGTGCCCGGCGAGCGCCCGAAGGCCCGAGGCGGTGATGCCGTCCGTTTTGCCGCAGCATGTTTTGCAGGGGCAGTAGGCGGTGACCAGAAAGGGAGGAGGCGCGGGGCGCTCGGCCCTGGATGAGGGATGCCGGGCGGCGGGTTGCGCCGCGCGGTAGGGGGCGGGCGTCTCGACCGGGGGCGGTGCGGGCGGCGGCGGCAGGGCCGCGCCGAGCGCTAGCAGCACCGCTGCCACCGACCTGGCAACTCTCGACACCGTTCGGTGCCTCCAGCCTCATACTCCCTGATTTCCTCGCGATCACTCCATTGTTATGAAACAAGCGGCCGTCCGGGCACAGTTCAAACGCCCGCGCGGACTCATGCGGCGGGACGTGCCCGTGCCCGCTTTTTTTTGCGTGGCGACCGATGCCGGCGGATCATTCCGGAGCGGCGGGCCAAAAGCCCGTGTTTTCGGGCCTTTGTCCTACGGGATGGCGGCAGGGGGGCGAATAGAATAGAGCAAATGGCCCAAGGTCCAAGCGCGAGGAGGTTGACCATGGACGCCCTGCCCGTGGTGATGATTCAGGATCCTTGCCTCGCCCGCGCCTTCGTGCAGAGGCAGGCATACTCGGGCCGCTGGAGCCCGCGGGAAGGCCTGGAGCGGGGAACGATCTTCCCCGAGCTATACAGCCCGTATATCCCCAGCGAATACGTGGTGAAAGGAGGCCGCTGCCGTGTCTCCTGAGCAGCTCGCCATGCTCGAGGAGATTCAGGCCCTGGAGTTCACCTGCATTGACCTGAATCTCTTTCTCGACACCCATCCCTGCGAGCAATGCGCCCTGGCCGATTACAACGCCGCCGCACAGCGGCTTTCCTGCCTCAAGGCCGCGTATGCGCAGAAATACGGCCCCTTAACCCATTTCGGCCTGGAAACCACCGGTTATCCCTGGACCTGGATATGCTCCCCCTGGCCGTGGGAGATCGAGTATTAAGAGGAGGTGACGGAGATGTGGATCTACGAAAAGAAACTGGAGTATCCGGCCAAGGTGGGTAAGAAGAACGTCAAGCTGGCCAAGTACATGATCACCCAGTACGGCGGGCCCGACGGCGAGCTGTCCGCCGCCCTCCGTTACCTCACCCAGCGCTACACCATGCCCACCCCCCAGTCCAAGGCGATCTGCAACGACATAGGCACCGAGGAACTGGCCCATCTCGAGATCATGGCCACGCTGGTCTACAAGCTGATGGAGGGCGCCACCGTCGAGGAATTGAAAGCGGTGGACCTGGGCGGTTTCTATGCCGACCACGACAAGGCCCTCTATTACGTCGATGCCACAGGCAACCCGTGGACCGCCTCGTACATCCAGGCCAAGGGCGACGCCGTGGCCGACCTGCACGAGGATATGGCGGCGGAGCAAAAGGCCAGAGCGACATACGAATGGCTCATCAACGAGGCGCACGACGACCCCGATCTCGTGGACACCCTAAAATTCCTCCGTGAACGGGAGGTCGTGCATTTCCAGCGCTTCGGCGAGGCTCTGGACGAGGTCTACGAGCAGGCGCAGCGGAGGCCGCTCTTTTGATCCGGATTCCGAAAGTGCCCTTTGCGCCTGCGTCTTTGGCCGCCTAGCGGCGCCATAGACGCGGCAGGCTTTGGCTTGAGCCTTCGCTTTCGAAATCCGCAGCCGGGGGTGGAACCATGCCGCGCGTGTTGAAGGTCGTCGTCTGGGGAACCATCGGTTTTTTGGTCGCCGTGGTCAGAATCCTGACCTAAGGCCCGCCAAAGACACGGGATGGAAGCCGCAGCTTCGCAAAGCGGAGGCGGGTGAATTGCACCCGCCTCCGTGGTTTTCTGTTCTTTCCCCCGTATACGGGGCTAGGAATTCCCTCGCCCGCTTTGCGGGAGAGGGGAACCGAAGGGGTGAGGGTTATACTTCATTCTCCCTGTATTCACCCCGGTTCCTGCCCCCGTCGTCCTCGCCCTCGACCAGCCAGTGGGCGAGGATGAGGCCCAGGCCCAGGCCCATCGGCACGATGCCGCCCAGCACCCACGGGCCGCGGCCCAGGCCGATCCAGAGCCCCGCGAGCACGCCCAGCCCTCCCATGACGGCGATGATGCCGGAACGGAAAAGCCAGATCGAGACGGGCGTCGTCCGGGTCATGACACCGTGGGGCAGCAAACCGCGGGCGATGGCGGCCATCCGCTCGCGGTGGATGAAATAACGCATGATCAGGATGAAGGACAGGGCGGTCAGGATCATGGCGGCGGGAAAGAGCAGTTCAAACAGGGAACGCATGCGCATCACTCCTGTGGGGGTTGCCGGCCCGATCCCGGGCTTCAAAAGTCAGTTTTGTCCCTGCGGTTTTGGTCGCCATGCACGCCGGTGCCAAAGACACAGCAAGCTTCGGATAAAGCCATCGTTTTCGAGATTACGGTTGATTCGACATGGGACGATCGCTTGACGGCAAGCCAGACCGTGAGGACGCTGACCGCGCCGGCGGCGATCCAGAGGCAGGCCGAGACGAGGTCTTTTTGCGCCTCGAGGCCCTTGGCCCAGGACAGGAAACCGCTCAGCGTGCCGAGGCAGGCCAGGGCGAAGAGCAGGATGAGGCCTTTTGGCAACACGGGCAGACGGCCGAGGGCGGTCATGATCTCCCCCTCGAGATCGGGCCAGCGCGGGGCCAGCGCCAAGCCTGACAGATCCTCCCACAAGCCCCGCCAGGCCTCGAATTCAGCCGCGCACCCCGGGCATGCGGCCAGGTGCGACCGGAGTTCCGCGGCCTGTTCCGGCGGCAGGCGATCCTCGAGCAGATCCTGCAGCTGGTTTAGGGCTACTTGGCAACGCATTCCGTCTCACGTCCTTCCCCGGTCAACAAGGCGCGGAGCCGTGCCCGCCCCCGATGCAGGCGCGTTCTGACCGTGCCGATGGGTTCGCCGGTCACGGCGGCGATCTCCTCGTAGCTGCAGTGATGAAAGTGGTAGAGCACCAGTGCCGTGCGCATGGGCGCTGGAAGCTTCTCGATCGCTCCGCGCAACGACTCGGTCTCATGGCGGCGGAGCACGGCGGCCTCGGGATCCGCTTCTTCGCCGGCCTCGGGCTCCGGCACCTCGGCGAGGGGGACCGTCGGCTTGTGTCTGGCGGCCATGGTCAAGCTGGTCCGGTAGGCGATGGTATAGAGCCAGGTCGAGAAGGACGATGCGCCGGCAAAGGACGGCAAGCCCCGCCATGCCCGCAGGAAAGTCTCCTGAGCGGCGTCGGCCGCCGCCTCGGCCTCGCCAAGGTGGGAAAAGGCCAGGTTGTATACCATGCCCTGATAGCGCCGGACCAATGCCGCGAAAGCCGACTGGTCGCCGTCCTGGGCCAGCCTGACTTGTTCCGCCTCTGGCTCGGTCATTCATTTACCTGCTTATCATGTAATACCGGCCAGGAAAGGGAGGGCGGGCCGCGTTTTTGTGCCAGCCTCTCTTTTCCCCGGCCAATTCGGGCAGAAGACGGATGATCCGTTCTCCGTGTTAGACTCGCAATCCTGCCCAGGGTTTCGGGTCCGCTAAACCCAGTTCTTGCCCTGACCAGGGAAAAGGGAAACCGGCCCGGCCGGCGAATAGACTGATGGCCTCAGTACCTCGAAAGGAATGTCCGCCATGGCATGGAATCCCGCCGGTATGGCAGATCTGCCCTCCCTCTTTGAGACCGTCTACGGCCGCCCCCCGACGCACCTGGCCACGGCGCCCGGCCGCGTCAATTTGATCGGCGAGCACACCGATTACAACGCGCTGCCCGCCATGCCCCTGGCCATCGAACGCCGTATCCGGATCGCCCTGCGGCCCAGGCCGGACCGCCAGATCCACCTGGCCAACCTCGATCCCGGCTTTGCCCCGCGGCGTTTTGGGATTGAGCCCGAGATCGCGCCTTTCCCCCAGGGGGACTGGGGCAACTACGCCAAGGCGGCGGTCTCCGGCATCGTCAGGGACGCGCCGGACGCCGAACGCGGAGACTGGCTCGGGTTCGACGCCCTGGTCTCCGGGGACATCCCCCGGGCCGCCGGCTTGAGCTCCTCCTCGGCCCTGGTGGTCTGCACCGCCCTGGCCTTCCTCGCCGCCAACGGGCGCCTACCCCGGCTGGACCGCGCCGCCCTGGCCGAACAGATGGCCCGCGCGGAATGGTACGTCGGCACCCAGGGCGGCGGCATGGACCAGGCCGTCTGCCTCCTGGGCCGGGCTGAACACGCCCTCCTCCTCGAGTTGCCCGGGCGCTGGCAGCCCGTGAGGATGCCGTCCGATCTGGCCGTGGCGGTGGCGCACAGCCTCGTTTTTGCGCCAAAGAGCGACGGCGCGCGCCTTTTGTACAACCGCCGCCCCATCGAATGCCGCCTGGCCGCGGCGCTCCTGGCAAAGAACCTCGGCCTGCCCGAGCGTTCCCCGGCCGAGCCGCCCTGGCTGCTTGGCGAGCTGTCTAGAGGAAGGCCGGAACTCCTCAAGCATGCCCTTGATTTCCTCGGCGAGGACGGCTGGCGCGAGGGAGAGATCGCCGCGCAACTGGGCTGGCCCCTGGAGAGGCTGCGCGCCGCGCTGCTCCGGGGCAAGGACGGGAGGATCTTCGCCGAGCCGGAGGACGGTTTCCAGCTCGGCAGGAGGGTCCGCCACGCCCTCACGGAGGGGGCGCGCGTGCACGCCGCCTTGCAGGCTTTGCGCGACGGGCGGCGGGACCAGGTGGGCGGTTTGATGGCGGCGTCACACGCCTCCTGCCGCGACGACCTGGGCGTGAGCACGCCCGAGCTGGACGCCCTGGTGGAGGTGAGCAAGAGGCACGGCGCCATCGGCGCGCGCCTGACCGGGGCCGGTTTCGGGGGTTGCATCGTGGCCCTGGTGCCCCGGACGATCCTCCCGGGCTACCTGGAGGGCGTCTGGCAAGACTATTACGCCGGCAGGGACCTCGGCGGGCGCCGGCGCGAGGACGTGCTCTTTGCCACGGCGGCGGGGCCGGGGGCGGCGGTGGAGGAGATCGCGGAGGAAAAGGCAAGGAAGAGGGCGACGTGAACTCACCCCGGTGCTGCGGCGACACCCCTCTCTTTCACGGCGCCGAAGCGGACGGAAAGGGTGCCTCCTTGTGCTGGGATCCCGCCAAGATCGGCCTCGAGGAAATATGCTCCTACGGCCCGACCGGCGAGAGCCTCCTCATCATGGGCGAGAACTTCGCGGTCATGCGCTCCCTCCTGCCCGCCTGGGCAGGGCGGGTGAGGATGATCTACATCGATCCGCCCTTTAATACGGGCAAGTCCTTTCATTACCAGGACGACTTCGAGCACGCGGCCTGGCTGCGCATGATGGAGGAGCGCCTGCCGCTCCTCCGGGATTTCCTCCGGCTAGACGGGACTGTCTTCGTGCACCTCGACGACGTCGAGATGGCTTATTGCAAGGTGGCCATGGACCGCATCTTCGGCCGCGATTGCTACGTCACGACCATCGTCGTCCAGTCGGCGACGCCGTCGAGCTTCAAGACGGTCAACCCCGGCCCCGTCGACGTGACGGAGTACATCCTCATGTACTGCCGCGCGCGGGCCTCGTTCCGCTGCGAGCCCCAGTTCCTGCCCAGGGACGGCGTGGACCTGAAACGTTTCTCCCATTACATCGCCAACCCGGCGGATCCGCCTGAGGTATGGCGCTTTGAGACCGTGGCCGGGGCCGCCCTGCGGGAGATGGGCTTTGCCTCCCAGCGTGACGCGGAGCGCGCCCTCGGCGCGGAGATTGCCCGCGGGAGGCTGCGGGCGGCCGCCGAGGCTTTTGCCCTGGCCAACGCGGAACGGGTCTTCGAGACTAAGACCCTGCAGCGCCCGGGGCGCCGCTTGGCGGAGGCGATCGCCAGGTCCAGGGAGATCCCCGGCGTGCTCATGGTGGCGCGCAAAGACCGGCCGGATCTCTACCTCCACCGGGGCCGCCAGCTTTACTTCCTGGCGCGGGGGGTGAGGGAGATCGGCGGCCGGCGGGTCGTGGTGGGGCCGCTTTCCAATCTCTGGACCGACATCTCCACGAGTGGCCTCTTCAGCGAGGGCGGAGTGGATTTCCGCTACGGCAAGAAGCCGGAAAAGCTCCTGGCGCGCCTGATCGCCATGGCCACGGACCCCGGTGACTGGGTGATGGACGCCTTTGCCGGCTCGGGCACGACCGGCGCGGTCGCCGCGAAACTCGGGCGGCGCTGGCTCATGATCGAGAGCGGCCCCCAAGCCGAGACGCACGCCCTGCCGAGACTGCGGCGGGTGGTCGAGGGCGGTGACACCTCGGGCATCGGCCCCGCGGAGGAGGGACGGGCCGGCGGGTTCACCTATTACCGGGCCGCGGCACCCGCCGGCCCCGGAGCCTCCGCCCCGATCGCTTGTCAACCTGAACCGGAGCGCGGCGCCCATCCCGTGCTGGTCGCGGCCGCCGTCGTGCAGGAGGGCGGGTGTTACCTCGTGGCGCAGCGGGCCGACAGCCTGCTCTGGGAGTTTCCCGGGGGCAAGGTGGAGGCGGGGGAGGATGTCCGTGAGGCCCTGCGGCGTGAGATCCTCGAGGAACTCGGGCTGGAGATAAGCGTGGACGAGCCCCTCGAGGCGGTCGCCGTGCGGGAGCCAAGGGATTACGTCATCCTGTTCTTCCGCGCCCGCATCTTGACCGGCGAGCCACGAAAGCTCGACTGCCTCGATTTCCGCTGGGTCGAGGGACGCGGGCTGGCCCGGCTGCCCATGGGCAAGGCGGACAGGAGGATGGCGAAATTGCTGGAGGGGTGACGCGGACCGGCTAAGAAGCCGGGGCACCCCTGGCGTCCCCCTCACGTAAGCAGCCACTTGATCGTCCCGCCCAGGAAGACCATGATCAGACCGGCGATGGCGGTACCGGCCGCGATGGCCGGCAGGGCCCAGCGCTTTGGGATGCCGAAGATGAAAGCGGCTATGGCCCCGGTCCAGGCGCCGGTGCCCGGCAGGGGGACGGCCACGAAGAGCATGAGGCCCAACGCCCCGTACTTGGCCACGGTGGCGCTCCGCACCCGCGTGCGGGCCAGGACCCGGTCGGCCAGCCCGGTCAATCCCCTGCGCTTGAGCCAGGCGTAGAAGGGACGGATGAGGAAGACCAGGGGAAAGATGGGCAGGAGGTTGCCGGCGACAGCCAGGAAGAAGACCCGCCAGTGGCCCATGCCCATGCCGAGCCCGAGCGGGATGGCGCCGCGCAGTTCCAGCACGGGCAGGGCGGCCACGAGCATCACGGCCAGATCGCGGCGGAGTTCGGCCAGGATGGGCAATGCGCACCCCCCTTTTCCATGCCGCTTTAGCATATACGATGATAACGGGTTATACGGTATCGGAGTCGCAATCGGGATCGATCCCTTGCCATACCGGGATCTTCGATACCGATTCCGATACCGACCCCGATCTGTCCATGCACAGCAGCCTTGCCTCGTCCACAAGGACGAAGATGTCGTGGAGAGATGGAGTACCAACGTCATTATAACACGCGCCAAGCCGGGGCGCATTCCTTTTGCCTCGCCCGGCCGCGCCATGCCGGCAGGAAAGCGCCCGGCGGCGGTGAATCATCACCATATCCCGGGTGAACGGCCTTTTTTCACGCCGACAGGGGTGAAACAGGACGTGAACATGGTGACCGTGATCACCGCCGATGTCATCGGCTCCCGCCAGCAGGGCGCGCTCATGCGGCAGATCCCGGAGCGGCTGGCCGCGCTCTCCCATCCCATGCTTTGGACGGCTTTCAGCCTTTCCAGGGGCGACGAGATCCAGGGTGTCTGCCGTGGCGTCCTGGCCGCGCCCGAGCTGGTGCGCCGCCTGCGCCATTGCTGCCGGCCGCTTTCGCTGCGGATTGGCATCGGGGCGGGACCTGAACCGGAAGACAAGGCGGATTCCTCTTGGGTCTTGAGCGGCGAGGCTTTCTTTGACGCCCGCGAGGCCCTGGAGCGCGTGAAAGGAGCCCGGCACGCCCGCACCCTCGCGGCGCTCCGCGACGAGGGGCTCGATGCGGTGGCCAACGCCATCCTGGCCCTGATGGATGCCATCCAGTCGCGCTGGACCGCGGCCCAGTGGGAGGCGGTCGCGGCGTACGAAAGTTTTGGGACCTACGAAGCCGCCAGCAAAAGCCTGGGAATCGCCCTCCAGAACGTGGAGAAGCGTTGCAGGGCCGCGCGCTGGTACGCGGTGCGCGCGGGAGAAGCCGCCCTGCGCCGGCTGGGCGAGGATTATCTCGTCCGGCGGGGCGGCGTTTATCACCCTTGATCGGGTGAAAAGTATTTCTTCACCGTCGAGGTGGTGAAAGAATGCCGGTCCTGCTCGCGGCCGTACTCGCCCATCTCTGCGCGGATTTCCTCTTTCAGACGGACAGAACGGCGCGGAGGCGGGCCGAGGGCTATGCCGGCGCTTATCTCGCGCACGGCCTCGCGCTTTTTTTCAGCCTCTTCCTGGCCCTTCATTTCTGCGGCCTTCCGGCGGCCCTCCTTTTTTCGATGGCGGGCACGGCCGCCCATCTCGTCCTGGACTGGCTCAAGGAGCGCCGTTGCCTGAAGCGCACGCCCATGGCCAGATTCCTGGCTTTCCTCGCCGACCAGGCCCTGCATCTTTTGACCCTGGCCGCGCTCTGGCGGTTCATCGGCCCGCGGCCGGACGGCCGGATCGCGGACTTTTACGCCTCGTTCCTGCGGCAGGGCGCGGCCGAGGCCCTGGCATCCGCGTCCGGCGGAGCCGCCGGCCGCGGCCCCTCCCGCATCCTGCTCGGGGCCGTCGTGTACGCGGCCGTCACGTTCGGAGGAGCCGTCCTGATCCGCCTGGGCCTGGAGGCCCTGAGGATCCTGCCACCCGGCGCCGGGCGGGCGTCCGGCCAGGGAAGGGTGGGCAAGTACATCGGCATCCTCGAGCGCGGCCTGGTTCTCACCCTGGTTTTGGCCGGCGCCCTGCCGGCGGTGGGGTTCGTCATCGCCGCCAAGTCGGTGGCCAGGTTCAGGGAACTGGACGACAGGGAATTCGCCGAGTACTATCTCGTGGGCACCCTGGCGAGCTCCCTGCTGGCGGTTGGCGCGGGGCTCTGGCTCAAGGCGGTCCTGACGCTGCTGTCTTGATGCGGCGTAAAACCGGCTCTCCACCCGGGGAGCTGCTCTCGAACGGGATATCACCCCCCGGCCGGTCATGAAATCCCAAAGCCCCCATCTGCATACCGGTCCAGAGAATTTTTGCCGGGTCGGGAGGAATTTCCGTGCGCGCTGTTGAAGACATAGTCCGATAACGATTTCGTAGCAGCAATGTCGTTAAGCTGCTCGATCCTCCAAGGCCGGATATGTAAAGCCACGAAAACATGCCGGATCCATGGATGCGAGAACAGCGGTGGCGCGCAACGCCTTTGCCCCTTTCGAGCGTAAACAGAATGACATTAATGATATTGAAGATGATGCGCGGGCGTTATGCGCCTGTTTTCGGGCAATCCCGCGGGGGCCGGCGCACGATTTTGTCGATAACGATATCGGATTGCATCACCCACGGAAAGGGTATGGAAAGCCCGATGGAGACCCAGTAATTAAAGTGGAGGTGGTGGAACGTAAACCTGGTTTGGGTCGGGAATAGCGTTATGGGACACACATCTTCGGAGATCTCGACAGTATGAACCCGCGAAAGGAGAGTAGATAATACCATGCGAAAGAATTTCGCATCCGGTCGCGCAATCGTTTTACTAGTGGGCTTCCTGGTGGGATCCCTGGCGCAGGTCCTGGCGGGCAGCGTACCGAGCGGGACCATTACGGTTTGGGGCTGGGGATCGCCTGACAGCCTGGCGGAGAAGACTTTCGCCGCTACGCACCCCAGTATCAAGGTGAACTACGTCAAGATGGACTGGAGTTCGGTCAACCAAAAACTGCTGGCGGCGTTGGTGGCCGGAACGGGCGCGCCCGATGTCGCCAACATCGAGATCAAGGCGCTGGCGCAATTCATGGCCAGGGCCAAGAACGGCGGTATCGTGGACCTTTCAAAACGGGCGGCTAAATACAAAAAAGACATACTGCCTTACTCATACTCTCTGGGATTGGCTCCCAACGGCAAGCTGCTGGGTATCCCGAACGACGCCGCGCCGGCGATCATCTTTTACCAGCGTGACGCTTTTAAGACAGCAGGGGTTAAAGCCGAGAGCATCAAGTCCTGGGCGGATCTGATCGAGGCCGGCAAGAAGATGAGTGCCAACAGCGACGGCAAGATCAAGCTCTGCTCGACCGCGGCCGAGATCTTCTATTACTCGTTCTTTCTCAACGACGGCATGGGCGGGCTCATCGGCAAGAACGGCAAGATAACCATCGCCACCAGATTCAAGGAGGCGCTGGCGGCGCTGTCCTTGGCCCGCCAAGCCGTGGATGCCGGAGTTGTGGCGCAGATCGGCAGCTGGACCAACGAATGGTACGCTGGGATGAAAAACGGGAACATAGCCGTTTATCCGTCCGGATGCTGGTTGGGCGGCGGCATCAAGAACGATCTGGCTCCCGATACGGCCGGCAAGTGGGGGGCCATGGCACTGCCCCAGGCCAAGCAGGGCTTTACGGGCGGCACCTGGGCGGTCATCCCCGAGCAATCCAAGAATAAGGAAGCCGCCTGGGAGTATATCCGCTGGATGAACCTGACCCCCGACGGTAGTAAGCTGGGCTACGTCAGCAATACCTGGCAAACCATTCCGGCCATCAGTTCCGCCTATGACGATCCTATCTTCTACAAGCCTGACGAATTCTTTGCCGGACAAAAGGTAGGCGAACTCTACATTCAGGTGGCGCGTAAAGCTCCGGCCATGTTCATCCATGAAAAAGACCAGGAGGCTTTCAGCCTGCTCAACGCCGAGTTGAACAAGTGCCTGATCGAAAAGAGCATTAGCCCGGAAACCTGCCTGAACAACGCCATCAAGGCAATACGCGCCAAGGGATTGGGTAGGTAAGCCAGGGACGGAACAATACCCGGCCTATTGCTAGTGGTAGTATTAGTGCTGGGCGGGTAATACCGCCCAGCCCCATGCCGGCATGGATCGCCGTTCACAAAACCCTGGAGAACCGGTAAGCAGGGTGTTCCACCGAGGCCGGGGAGAAAACCCAGCACGGCTCGGCTTGGCCGGTCGAGCCGCCCGAAAAGGAGTGGGTTTCAGTGGCCGCCACCCCCGCTTGGCAGCGCAGCAGGATGTTCTGGTTTTACGCCTTTATCGCACCCTTCTTCCTGCAGTTCGCCATCTTTCGCCTCTTTCCCATGGGATGGTCGTTCTGGCTCTCTTTCCATGAATGGCAAGGCATCGGCAGTATGAGCCCGGTGGGCTTGGCCAATTATGCAAAGGCCCTGCGCGACCCGCTTTTTTGGCAGTCGATTTACAATACCATGTTTCTCTGCGTTATCGGAACGATCATCACTCTGTCCGTGGCTTTTCTTATCGCTTTCATCATCAACTCGGGGTATGTGCGGTTCAAGAATTTTTTCAAGACCGCGTATTTCCTCCCCCAGGTCACCTCGGCCGTGGTCATCGGTATCCTTTTTCAAGTGCTGTATGGCAAGGAATATGGCTTCCTCAACTGGATCATCAACGGCATGCTCGACCTCAAACCAGATTGGCTGGGTAAGATGGCCCTCATCAAGCCGTCCATCATCGCGGCCTCGTTCTGGGGCGGCTTCGGTTTTTACGTGGTGATGTGCCTGGCGGGGCTGCAAGGCATCGACCCGGAACTCTACGAGGCGGCCCGTGTCGACGGCGCCGGCATAAGGCAGCAGTTCCTGCACATCACCATCCCCATGATGCGCAACGTCCTCGTTTTCCTGGTGATCATGTCATTCATCGGCGGCTTGCAGCGGTTTGACATGGAATACATGTTGGTCGGCGCCAACGGCGGTACCGGTAACGCCGGTTTGACCATCGTGATGTACTTATACCAGCAGGGGTTCGGCTTTTTCAATCTGGGTTATGGATCGGCCCTGGCCTGGCTGCTCTTTTTAATGATCATCACCGGCACGCTCCTTCAGGTCAGATTCGTCGGCTTGAGCAGAAAGTGAGGCGCGCCTGTATGTCGACGTCAAAAGAGATCGCCGGGTTCACAAACAGTAACGCAAAGACGGTTTTCTGGCCTTCGATCGGCAAATCCCTTCTCTACCTAGTCCTATTTTTCTGGGCGCTGGTCTCTATCTTCCCTTTCTGGTGGCTCTTGGTCTGTGCCACCCGCAAGACGGGCGACATGTTTAACATCCCGCTGCCCCTCTTGCCCGGGACTTCACTGTTGGATAACATCAAGGGGTTATTCACATCGACCCTGTTCCTGAGGCAGTTCATCAACAGCATCTTTGTCGGTATCACCGGGACGGCTTCGCAGCTCTTTTTGGCCTCGTTGGCCGGTTATGCCTTTGCCAAGTTCGATGTCCGTCACAAGGAGAAGTTCTTCCTGATCATCCTGGCCACCATGATGATCCCGGGTCAGTTGACCTTGATACCCGGATTCCTCCTCATGAGCAGGTTCCATTGGCTCAATACGTATTGGGCGTTGTTGATTCCAGGACTTGTCGGTGCCTTCGGCATCTTCTGGATGCGGCAATACATCAACGAGGCCGTACCCTCCGAGCTTCTTGACTCGGCCAGGGTCGACGGCTGCCACGAATTGATGATCTTTCTCCGTATCGTCTTTCCCGTAATCACCCCGGCCCTGGCGGCATTGGGGACATTCACCTTCCTCGGCTGGTGGAACGACTTTCTCTGGCCCATGATCGTCATGCGGGAACCGGCGATGTACACGTTACCGGTGGCCCTGCGTTTCCTCATCACCAATTACATGTTCGACTACAGCAAATTTATGGTGGGGACGGCATTGGCGACATTCCCCATGATCGTGGCTTTTCTCGTGGCGAGCAAGAAGTTCATCGCCGGCCTAACCGCCGGCGCGCTAAAGTAGAACAATTCTCGGCCACTGGCCGCAAATCGGTTGCCATGCGTGCATCCGGGAAAAGCCCGCATAAACGGGACTGAAGGAATTGCCGCAAGGTCGCCTAATCTTGTTATGCGAAAACGATATCGAGACGCCCCGCGCAAAGGAGGTGGGATGTCTCTCGATAGGAAAGCAGCTAATCTACCGTATTGACTATTTCCGAAGGAGGATTGGAGCGTGAAAATTAGGAGTTTGCGTAAAGCTGCATTGGTTTCCCCCTTAATCCTGTTAGTATGTCTGATCTGCGCGCTCCCCACCGTCAGCGCCGGTACCGCCACGGTCACGGTGAATACGGCCACGGTGCTGACCGATGTCTCGAGTAAACCCATTGGCATCAACACCAACTACTGGATGGACGACCAGGGCCTGCGTGCCGGCGGTGCCAGGACGTTGGCCGCCGCTCTCTCCGAGATGGGTGTGAGGTTCCTCCGCTACCCCGGTGGCGAAAAGTCCGATGGCTATCTCTGGTCGATCCCGCCCTTTTCCGCGCCCAATCCCAGGCTTGCCAGGATCAGCTCAGAGGACTGGCCGTCCAACGACCCGGCTTACTGGTCGCCCGTAGGCGACCCCAACGGCAACTGGACCCGGCCCATCTACGATTTCGACGAGTTCATGGCCGACTGCCAGGCCGTGGGCGGCGTGCCGGTCATCCAGATCGCGTACGACGGGATTTACAAGCCCGCGTATCCCGGCGGCGTCTCCCTCACCTACCAGCAGGCCAAGGACACGGCCGTGGCTTGGGTCCACTACGCCAATGTCGTCAAGGGATACAACATCAAGTACTGGATCATCGGCAACGAGATCTGGAACGAGGGCTACATGGGCGCCAATCCCGGCCCCACCCAGTACGGTCTCGACGCGGCCGATTTCGCCCAGGCGATGAAGGCCGTCGACCCGACCATCCTGGTCGGCATCAACGGCCGTGACAATTCCACGTTCGACGGGGCCCTGGCCAATTGCATGCAGTACATCGACTTCCTCGATGTTCATTCCTATCCCGCGTGGCCATACAGGGACTACAGCTCCTACGAGCGGAACAATCCCATCGAGTACGACGAGGGCAAGGTGGACATCGCCCAGGCCTCCATCGACAAACTGCCCGAGCCCCACAGGAGCCGCATCTTCATCACCTGCACCGAGACGGGCAGCGCCACCTTTGCCATCAGGGGCAGCTGGACTCAGAACGACCTGGGCCATGCCCTGTGCAACGCGGAGATCATCTTCGGTTATCTCACGGATCCCAGGGTCAGGTTCGTCCAGTTCTGGAACACCCGTTGGATCGACAATAACATCAACCCCGCGCCCCACGAGTACGACGCGCTGAGCCCCACCAACGGGCTATATGCCCAGGGCTTGTCGCTCAAGCTCATCGGCAACAACCTGCTGGACAAGATGGTCGCCGCGACCAGTTCCGTGAGCAAGCTCGTGGCCCGCGCCTCGTACAGCCCGGCCGCGAACAAGCTGAACGTCTTCCTGATCAACAAAGACTCCGCCAACTCCTACACCACCACGGTCAGCCTGCAAGGCTTCAGCGCCACTTCCGGTACAAAATGGACCCTGCGCGGCACGGGCCCGCTCGACCAGGCGCCGGTCTACACCAGTGACGGCGCGGTTTCCGTCAGCAATAACCAGTTCACCGTCACCGTCGCGCCGGTCACCATCACGGTCATCCAGTTCAGCCCGGGCGGCGGCGACACCCAGGCGCCGACTGCCCCGGCGAATCTTGCCGCGACGGCGGTCAGTTCGAGCCGGATCGACCTTTCCTGGACCGCATCCACCGATAACGTCGGCGTGACGGGCTACAAGATCTTCCGCGGCGGCGTCGAGATCGACACCGCGACGGGCACCACCTACCAGGATACCGGCCTCCAGCCCGGCACGACCTATAGCTATTACGTCAAGGCCTACGACGCGGCCGGCAATATCTCCGCGCAGAGCAACACCGCCCAGGCCACGACCCAGGCGCAGCAGGCCGACACCCAGGCGCCCACCGCGCCTACCAACCTCGCGGCCATGGCGGCGAGCAGCGCGCGGATCGATCTCACCTGGACCGCCAGCACCGACAATGTCGGCGTAACGGGCTACCAGGTCTTCCGAAACGGCGTACAGGTCGGCACGAGCGGGACCACTTCCTACGCGGACACAGGCCTCTCGCCCAACACGACCTACAGCTATTACGTCAAGGCCTACGACGCGGCCGGCAACGTCTCCGCGCAGAGCAACACCGCCCAGGCCACGACTCTCCCCGCCCCGGCCAACGCCATGCATGTGGCCGATATCTGGACTTGCGACTCGGCCGGGAATCCGAAGGCTGCGTTCAATGCCGGCGAGACCTTGTATTGGAAGGTCAAGATCGTGGACGCCAGCGGCAACCCTGTCCCGGGCGCCAGCGTGACCACGCTCGCCGCCAAGGCCAGCGGTGACTCGTGGGGTACCTTTACCCAAACGGCCGGTGCGGACGGAGTCACCGCAATCTATAGCAAGAAATCCAACAGAAGCGACCCCAAAGGCACATGCAATGTCACCGTTACAAACGTCGTCCTGAGCGGTTGGACTTACGATTCTTCCGCCAACATCAAGACAACCGCCTATTTTACCCTGCAATAACGGTTGCCCAGGTCTTCAAGGACCTTGGAGGAGAGAGGGCTCCTGTCCGCCCTCTCTCCACACGAGCGGCGCTCTGTTATACTGCTATACCTTTGCTTTCAGAGGCGGTGTGAAAAACCCGTCTCTTTACCCGGGGATGAATCCCCGGGCTACACCTGAACGATCTTTCCAAAGCCCTGTCCTCCTGACAGGGCTCGGATAGGCTTCGAAGCACCGCCGAACCCGT
>JBLNBS010000078.1:0-24989 GCA_050260175.1 Patescibacteria group bacterium
TTCTTGGGAACAAGCTGGTCCATGGTGACCATCTGGAACATTGAGGGCATGATCTGCCTTTGATTCAGCATCTGTCTACATCCTCGCAGCTTCTTGCCTACTTTCTTTGATGTCGAGGATGTCGGTTCCTGCTTGTTTACGGGACTTTTTCACAACGCTTTTAGAAGCGGCGTGAAAACCGTTCTTGGACCGATAAGCACGTGAAACAGGGAACGACATCACATGATTTACATGATTAATGGGATTAATAAGATTCAAGATTGAGGTCATCAATAAAGATAATCTAATAGACAAATAATCCGTGTAAATCCTGAAAATTATGTTAATCCTGTTAAATAGTTTCTAATCACGTAAAGCGATTATGCAGATTAGGCAACATACCGATTTCATACGATTCTATAGCTCCTTGTCATCTGAGTGTTAATCGCCATAATTTGCGTTCCAGTACCTTTTTCACACCGCTTTTAGACCAATAAACGCGGATTCCGCAGCTTAGTGCAGATTACGTGGCATTATATGCCCACGTGGCTGCGTTATTTCAAAGTTAATCCGCATAATCCCGTTAGCAGAAAACACGGTTTTTCACACCGCTTTTAAGAATAAGCGGGATAAGAGAAGGAGGCGGACATCCCGCCTCCCAAGACGTTATGCGCTTTTGCCGGCAAAACAGTGCTCAAGCCTCGGCGTTCTTTTTGTGCGCCGCGATGATTCCCTCCGCCAGGTTGCCGGGGACCTCCTCGTAATGGTCCACCGCCATGCTGAACGAGCCGCGGCCCTGGGTCATAGAACGCAGGTCGATGGCGTAGCGGAAGACCTCGGCCAGGGGGGCCTGGGCTTTGATCACCTGCCGGCCGCGCTCGGAAGGCTCCATGCCCAGGACGCGGCCCCGCTTTTTGGTGATGTCCCCGATGATATCGCCGGTGTACGTCTCGGGCACGAGGATCTCCATGTTGACCACGGGCTCGAGCAGGATCGGGCGCGCCTGCATGAAGGCGTCCTTGAACCCGAGCGAGGCGGCGATCTTGAATGCCAGCTCGGATGAGTCGACGGGGTGGTACTTGCCGTCGTACAGGGCGCACCTGACGCCCGTGACGGGGAATCCGGCCAGCACGCCTTCGTCCATCGTCTCCCGCACGCCCTTTTCAACCGCGGGGATATACTGCCTGGGCACGGCACCGCCGAAGATCTCGTCCAGGAATTCGAACTCGCCGTCGGCGAAAGGCTCGAGGCGCAGCCAGACATCCCCGTATTGGCCGCGGCCGCCGCTCTGTTTCTTGTGTTTACCCTCGGCCTTGGCTGTCCCGCGGATCGTTTCCTTGTAGGGCACCTTTGGCGTCTTGAGGTTGACATCCACGCCGAACTTGGCCTTGAGCTTGCTCGTGATAACCTCCAGATGCAGCTCGCCCAGGCCGGAGGCGAGGATCTCCTTGGTGGTGGTATCCCGGTAGGTGACGAAGGTGGGATCCTCGTCCATGAGCTTGGCCAAGCCGCTGCTGATCTTTTCCTCGTCGCCCTTGGCCTTGGGTTCGACCGCCATGGTCAGGGCGGGTTTTGGAAAATCGATACCAGGCAGGACGACGGGTCTCTCGCGGTCGCAGAGGGTGTCGCCCGTACCCGTCTCGGTGAGCTTGGCGACGGCGCCGAAATCGCCCGCGGGGATCTCGGGGGCGGGTTCCTGGGATTTACCCCTGAGGGTAAAGAGCTGGCCCGTCCGTTCCGCCTTGGCCTTGTTGGCGTTATGGACGGTCGAGTCGCTCTTGATCGTGCCGGAGTAAACGCGAAAGAGCGTCAGCTTGCCCACGAACGGATCAGCCGTGGTCTTCCATACGAGAGCCGAGAGCGGCTCATCGGGCGTGGGATTGCAGGCGATCTCCCCGCCCGAGGGCGCGTCCCCTTTGACCGGCCCGCGCGCGGCCGGTGACGGGAAGCTCGAGATGAGAGCCGAAAGAAACGGCTCAACGCCGCCGAGTTTCATCGCGGAGCCGCAATAAACGGGAATAAAGGTTCCCGCCGCCATCGACAGGCTGAGGCCCCGCTGGATCTCCTCCTCGGTGAGCTCCTCCCCCTCAAGGTACTTGGCGGTCAGATCGTCATCCGCCTCGGCGGCCGCCTCCACCAGGGAGTTGCGGTACCCCTCAACCAGTTCGGCAAGCTCGGCGGGGACCGGCCCGGTCCCGGACTTGCCTTGGTACGCCGTCCTCCTGATGCAGTCGGCCACACCCGTGAACTTGTCGGCACTGCCGATGGGCACCTGCACCGGCAGGACCTTCCTGCCGAACTGGGCCTGGAGGGCGGCAAGCACCTTGCCAAAGTTGGCGTTCTCCCGGTCCATCTTGTTGATGAAGAAAGCCCGCGGCAGATTCTGTGCCTCAGTGTATTCCCAGGCCTTTTCCACGCCGACCTCGAGGCCGGAGACGGCGCAGACCACGATGACGGCGGCGTCCGCCACTCTCAGCGCGCTCTTGACCTCGCCCACGAAATCGAAGAAGCCGGGCGTGTCGAGGATGTTGATCTTGTGCTCCTTGTATTCCAGGGGAGCCAAGCCCGTGCTGACGCTGATCTTGCGCTTGATCTCCTCCTGGTCGAAATCGAGGACGCTCGAGCCCTCGTCGACTCTGCCCTGGCGATCGACGGCGCCGGACACAAAGAGCATGGCATCGGCCAGCGAGGTCTTGCCGCAACCGCCATGGCCGACAAAGGCCACGTTGCGAATCCTGTCCGCGGCGTATTTTTTCAAATCTATTCCTCCTCGGGGTTGGATCTGGATGAAGACGAAGAAGACACGGACGCACGGCCAAATAATATTCTATTGAGGGCGGTTTTTTCCTGCCGCCCGCGGCGGTTTATTTGCACGATCCGGGTTATATACTAGCACCGGGGGGAGGAACGGGCGAGCCAAGACTGGCGTCCACGGCCGCCGCGGGGTGCGGGAAGGGGTGGCGGCAGTCGGGCAAAGGTGCGGTTCACGGGTTTGGGTTTATGCCAGCGCCGCGATCGCGCCGGAGCGAAGGTCCGGCGTCCGCCGGGCCGAGCCAAGATCGCGCCTACCCGGGGAAATGCCGCACGAAATGGCGCATGCGCCCCCGGGCCGGCCCGGTCGGGCAAAGGTCGCTCTCCGGAGCGGCCGGAGCGCAGCCCGGCATCCTTCCCCCACGCTGTGATCGCTTTCGATATCCCGGCTCATTCGTTGACGAGGGCCGCCAGGCCCTCGAGCAGTTGCAGGCGTTCCCCGTCCCCCCGGTATGGGATGCCGCGCTGGAGATCCGCCAGCTCCGGCCCTGGCAGGGCCGCGGCCGCGATCCTGGTCACCTCGAGCACATCCCCGGGATGCCGGGGTGTACCCGCGTAGACCGCCACCAGGCCGTCGGCTATGCCCAGGAAACGCAGGCGCCGGCAGGAAGGGCACAGTCCCTGGATCTCCCTGGCCACCGAAAGCATCTTCCCGCGGCGGGCCAGGATGACATAGTCGCCGTAATGCGCACCGACTGGCCGTTTGGCAAGCGATCGGACCAGCGCCGGATCGATTTTGCCCCGGGCCGTCTTGTGTCCGCAGGCCAGATGGCGGACCAGGGACACGGGTTCTGGCGCGCGCCGCCGCGCGCCGCGGAAGGTTCTGACCGCGGCCGGCCAAAGAAACGCGCCCGCCCCGGCCAGGATCAATACGGCGCCGGCCAGGATCAAGCCCAGGCGAAGGCGTGCAGGCATGAGTCTCCCTCCCGGTTTCGGCCATATCTTCCCCGGGATGGGAGAGGCTTATGTTCCTTGGCAGACTATAGCGATGGTATTCACTCCGGCAGGATGTAGTTGCCGAAGATGTCCTGGACGTCGTCCAGGGCGTCCAGGGCTTCGAGCAGCTTGAGCAGCTGTTCGGCCTCGCGCCCGCCGATCTCGACGGTATTCTTTGGCACCATGGCAAGTTCGGCCTCGGCCACCGGCACTTTGGCGGCATCCAGGTACTTGCGCACGGCCTCGAATGCGCCTGGCGAGGTCACGACGACGTACCCATCGTCCTCCTCCCGCAGATCTTCGGCGCCGGCCTCCAGAGCCAGATTGAGCAGGGCCTCCTCGCCCCGCCTGGCGGCCTCGGGGTCGAGGGTTAAAAGTCCGCGGCTCTCGAACATCCACGCCACGCAGCCGGCTTCACCGAGGCTGCCTCCATGACGTGAAAAAGTATACCGCATCTCGCTGGCGCTGCGGTTGCGGTTGTCCGTCAGGACCTTGACGAGCAGGGCCGCGCCGCCGGGGCCGTAGCCCTCGTAGAGCACCTCCTCGAAATCCGTGCCCTCGCCGCCGCCCACCCCGCGTTTGATCGCCCTCGTGATGTTGTCGCTCGGCATGTTCACGGCGCGCGCCTTTTGCACGGCCAGGCGCAGGCGGAAGTTGTTCTCGGGGTCCCCCCCGCCCTGGCGGGCGGCGACGATGATCTCCCTGGTGACTTTCGTAAAGGCCTGGGCTTTCTGCGCATCGCTTTTTTCCTTGCGATGCTTGATATTGGCCCATTTGGAGTGCCCCGACATGGCAAACTCCTCCAGTCTCCGGGCAACCCGTGTCGTGCGTTCCCGTGATCAAGGCATCTTCGACATTGGAGCCGTGGTTCCTCCAGGGATAAAACGATCCGTCCGCCATGGTAATCGCTGATATGGCCCGGTGGCGGGGTCCATTCCCCAGTCGCCGCCGATGTCCTGGCCGCGATCGAGCTGGCCCGGGACCACCAACTCTCTTACTGGGACGCCGCCGCCGTCATCATTAGCGCGCAGCGCCTGGGCTGCGGCCTGCTCTGATCCGAGGACCCGCGGGACGGGGTTTGTTACGGCGGCGTCAAGGTGAGAAACCCGTTCAACCTGCCCTCAGTCCTGCATGAACCAACGGCGGCGTACGCGCCGCGGCAGGATGTGCGGCAAAAAAAAGAGACGATGAACCGGCTGCTCCTTCCGCAGTGCCAGCGGATTTTTTTATCTGCCCGCTTGATTCCCGTGGATGGCGAAGTTCATGCTCAACCGCGAACGCGGTCCGCCGCGTCTAAACCGGGCCGGGAGGCCGGAAGGGTGATAGGGCTTCTAGCTCGCGCATCTTGGCGAGGAGGAGAAAGACCGCCCCACCCACCAGGGCAAAGGAGAGGAAGGACGCCCGGTCGGCGAAACCGAGCAGGATCGAGTCATAGGCGCCGTGCAGGGCCACGGCGATGAGCCAGCCCAGCGGGAGCAGCGGCGGTTCCCGCCGGAACTTGGCCAAGGAAACGAAATACCCGAGCCAGCCCGTGAACGAGGCATGCGCCAGCGAGGTGACGACGGCGCGAAAGAGTCCCACCGCCGGACCGCGCGCCGCGGCATAGAGGATGTTTTCCAACGCGGCGAAGCCGAGGCCCACGGTGATGCCGTAGATGATGCCGTCCAGCGGCTCGTCGAACTCGTCCAGAAAATAGGCGGGCACGAGCAGGAAGAGGAACTTGGCCGTCTCTTCGAACCCCCCCACCACCAGGAACGAGAGGAGGACGAGCCTGCCCGGGTCCCGGCCGATGCTCCGCAACAGCTGGCCGCGCCACGGCAGCTCGAGGAACCAGGCGGGCAGGACGGCGAGCATGCCCAGGCCGAATAGGAGCAGGAGCAGCAGCCTGGGTTCGGGCTCGAAAACGTCCCGCCGGTAAAAGAACCAGAGCCACAAGAGTCCGGGCAGGATGGAGACTAGGGCTACCTGCCAGAGGGGGAACACGGCCTCACCCTTTCCTGCCTATTATGCCCGCCGGCCGGCGTTGGTCAAGGCCTGTGCGAAGGTAGGTAAAGGCGGCGTAGATTCCCATGCAGAGCCCGCAGAGGACGAGGAGCCATCCGGCCAGGCTCCCGGCGGCTCCGCGCGGGATGAGGAAAAGCAGGAAAAAACCGGCGAAGGTGAGCACCGTGGCGGCCTTGCCGAAGCGGTTGGCGCCGATCGGCGCCCCGGGTGTTTTTGCCAGGAAATACGCGCCGCCGGCCAACTGGAGCGCCTCCTTGGCCAGGTAGGCCAGGGCCAGCCAGAAAGGCAGCCTCCCCGCCTGGGCGCCGGCCAGGAGGACGGCCGCCACGACCAGCTTGTCCGCGATGGGATCGAGGACGGTGCCGAGTCTGGAGACGCGGCCCGTGCGCCGCGCCAGCCAGCCGTCGAGGATGTCCGTGGCGGCCGCGGCGGCGAGCAGGGCCAGGACCAAGAGGTCCCGGCCCTCCAGCACGAGGTAGAAGACGACCGGCGCCATGAGCATCCTGAGCAGGGTCAGCGCGGTGGCCGGCGTCATTGGTCGCAGACCGCCACCTTTGGCAGGTGCTCGAGCGCGGCGGCGATGAGTTCTGCTGGATGCTCGTAGTCCTGGAGCCGTCCCTGGAGGTACTCGTCGTAGGCCGAGAGGTCGAAATGACCGTGTCCGCTCAGGTTGAAGAGAATGGTCTTTTGCTCGCCCGCCTCGCGGCAGCGGACGGCCTCGTCGATCGCGGCCTTTATGGCGTGGGCCGACTCGGGCGCGGGCAGGATCCCCTCGCTCCTGGCAAAGGTCAGGGCCGCTTCAAAGACTGGATTCTGCGGGAGCGCCACGGCCTCGATCACGCCGTCATGGTAGAGCTGGCTGACGAGGGGCGAGTCGCCGTGGTAACGCAGGCCGCCGGCGTGAATGCCCGCGGGCATGAAGGTATGGCCCAGGGTGTACATCTTGGCCACGGGGGCCATGCCCGCCGTGTCGCCGTAATCGTAGGCGAAAACCCCGCGGGTCAGCGTGGGGCAGGCGCTCGGCTCGACGGCGATGATCCTCGTTTTGTCCCCGGCGAACTTGTCGGCGATGAACGGGAAGGCCAGACCGCCGAAGTTGCTCCCCCCGCCGCAGCAGGCGATGATGACGTCGGCGCGCTCGCCGACCTTCTTCAGCTGGGCTTTGGCCTCGAGCCCGATCACGGTCTGGTGCAGGAGCACGTGGTTGAGGACGCTGCCCAGGGAGTAGCTGGTGTCGGGATGCGCGACCGCGTCCTCCACCGCCTCGCTGATGGCTATGCCAAGGCTGCCCGGGGAATCCGGGTTGGCCGCCAGGATCCTGCGGCCCGCCTCCGTCTCCCGGCTGGGGCTGGCCAGCACCTTGGCCCCCCAGACTTGCATCAGGGAGCGGCGGTAGGGCTTTTGCTCGTAGCTCACGCGCACCATGTAGACCGTGCACTCCAGGCCAAAAAAGCTGCAGGCCAGGCTCAGGGCGCTCCCCCACTGGCCGGCGCCGGTCTCGGTGGCCAGACGCCTGATGCCCGCTTTTTTGTTGTAGTAGGCCTGGGGGATGGCCGTATTCGGCTTGTGGCTGCCGGCCGGGCTCGTACCCTCGTTCTTGTAATAGATATGGGCCGGCGTGCCGATGGCCCGCTCCAGCCGGTGCGCGCGGTACAAGGGCGTCGGCCGCCAGAGGCGGTAGACCTCGCGCACTTCGTCGGGGATGGGAATCCAGCGTTCGGTGGAGACCTCCTGCAGGATGAGGTCCATGGGAAAAAGCGGGGCCAGATCTTCGGGTCCCAGGGGTTTGAGCGTGCCGGGATGCAGCCCCGGCGCCAGGGGATGGGGCAGGTCCGCCTGAATGTTGTACCAGGCCTTGGGGATGTCCGCCTCTTCCAGGATGATCTTGGTGGTCTCGCTCAACTCGACTCTCCTCCTCTATCTATGCTCCTTGGCCCCGGCGCTGCCGCCGGCCCAAGAATTATACCTAGTCCACGCTGTAGTTGGGGGCCTCTTTGGTGATATGCACGTCATGCGGGTGGCTCTCCCGCAGGCCGGCCGCGGTCATGCGGATGAACTTCGTCTTGGTCTGCAATTCCTCGAGATCTCGCACGCCGCAGTAACCCATGCCCGCCCGCAAGCCCCCGATCAGCTGGTAGACCGTGTCGGCGAGCGACCCCTTGTAGGGCACGCGGCCCTCGATGCCCTCGGGCACGAGCTTTTCCTGGCCCTGTTGAAAATAACGGTCCGCGCCGCCGCCCCGCATGGCGCCGAGCGAGCCCATGCCGCGGTAAACCTTGAAGCTCCTGCCCTGGTAGATCTCGATCTCGCCCGGGCTCTCCTCGGTGCCGGCAAAGAGGCTGCCAATCATGACCGCATTCGCCCCGGCGGCGATGGCCTTGGTGATGTCCCCGGAGTACTTGATGCCGCCGTCAGCGATGACGGGAATGCCGCGTTTTTTTGCCACGGCGGCGCAGTCGGCGATGGCGGTGATCTGGGGTACACCGATGCCGGCCACCACGCGCGTGGTGCAGATGGAACCCGGCCCAATGCCGATCTTGACCGCGTCGGCTCCCGCCTCGATCAGGTCGATCGTTCCCCCGGATGTGGCCACGTTGCCCGCGACGATCGCCAGGCCGGGAAAGTCCCGCTTGATGGCCGCCACCGCCGTGAGCACGTTACGGGAATGTCCGTGGGCCGTATCCACGACCACCACGTCCACACCGGCCTCGACCAGCGCCGGCACCCTCTCCGCGTAATCGCTCACACCCACCGCGGCCCCGGCCCGCAGGCGGCCCTGCCGGTCCTTGGCCGCGTCCGGGTACTGCCGCGCCTTCTGGATGTCCTTGATGGTGATGAGCCCCTTCAAGTTGTAATCCGCGTCCACCAGGGGCAGCTTTTCAATCTTGTGGCGCTGGAGGATGGCTTTGGCCTGCTCATGGGTGGTGCCCACGGGCGCGGTGACGAGGTTCTCCTTGGTCATGACCTCGCTGATGGGCCGCTGGTACTCGGTCTCGAACCTCAAATCCCGGTTCGTGAGGATGCCCACCAGCCTGCCGCCCTCCGTAATGGGCACGCCGGAGATGCGGTACCGTTCCATGAGCTGGAGCGCGTCGGCGATGGTGTGGCGCGGGGAGAGAAAGATCGGATCTGTGATGACACCGTGCTCCGAGCGCTTGACCTTGTCGACCTCGAGGGCCTGTTCCGCGGGGGTCATGTTCTTGTGGATGACGCCCAGGCCCCCCTCGCGCGCCATGGCGATGGCCATGCGCGCCTCGGTGACCGTGTCCATACCCGCGCTGAGCAGGGGGATGTTGAGGGAAATATCGCGCGTGAGCCGGGTGACGGTCGAGACGTCCCTGGGCAGAACCTCGGAAAGGGCCGGCACGAGCAGGACATCGTCAAAAGTGAGACCCTCGCCCGCAATCCTGCCCTCCACCGGCTCCGCCTCCCGCTTGGTTTGGGTTCTATTCTACCATACCGCAGGGATTTTGCAAAGGAAATCAGGAGAGATAATGGATCCCGATTCGCAACCCTCCGTCCTTGGCCTCGATCAGCCCGTAGCTCGGCCCCCCTGTGGATCGCGCCCCCGAGAGGCTGCCGGGATTGAAGAGAGTCACGCCGAAATGCTCGGCCTGCAAGGCTACGTGGGTATGGCCGAAGATGGCGATTGTGGTTCCGGCCTGGCGGGCGCGGACGATGAGGCGGGTCAGGCCCGTTTTGACCCCGTAGAGGTGGCCGTGGGTGAGCAGGACCGGCCTGCCCTCGATCTCGAAAGCGGCCTCGGGGGGGCAGTTGGGATAGAGGTCGCAATTACCGGCCACCATCACCACCTGCGTGCGGGCCGGGCGATGCTCCGCCCGCCAGCGGGCGATCTCGCGGCAGCCGTCGCCGGCGTGGAGCAGGAGATCGATATCGCCCATGGCCGCCAGGGCTCGCAACAAGTGCTGGTAACTCCCGTGGATGTCGCTGACCACACCCGCGCGCACGGCCTAGTGCTCCGCCTTTGCCTGTGCGAGCAGGTTTTTGAGCGCGGGACGCAGCTTGCCGATGGCCCTGGCGCGGTGGCTGAGGCGGTTCTTTTCCTCCTCGGTCAGCTCGGCCATCATGCGGCCGTATTCCGGTAGAAAAAAGAGCGGATCGTAGCCAAAGCCGTTGGAGCCCTTTGGCCCAAATCCGATACGCCCCTTGCACTCCCCTTCGGCCTCGATGATCCTGCCGTCGGGCGTGGCCAGGGCCAGGGCGCAGGTGAACCGCGCCTCGCGCCGGTCACCGGGCACGTCGCGGAGCTCGGCCAGGAGTTTTTTCATATTGGCCGCGTCGTCGCCGTACATGCCCGCGTAACGTGCTGAATGCACGCCCGGCGCGCCGTGCAGCGCCTTGACCTCGAGCCCGGAGTCGTCCGCCAACGCCCACTCGCCGGTGTGGGCCGCGATGGCCAGCGCCTTGCGGCGGGCATTCCCGGCAAAGGTCGGCTGATCCTCCTCCACCTCGGGCGCGCCGGGATAAGACGTGAGGTCCACCAGCTCGAGGTCAAGATCGCCGAGCAGCGCCTTGACCTCGTTCAGCTTGCCTTCATTCCTCGTTGCCAGGACGAGTCTTCGCACCGGACCACCTCCCGATTTTGGCAGCTATGGGGCCGAGGGCGGCTTCCTGGGCGGCAAAGATCGATCGCAGTCCCTTTTCGGCCAGGTCGAGCAGGCCGGACAATTCCGCGCGGGTAAAGGGGGCGCCCTCAGCCGTGCCCTGGATCTCCACCACCCCGCCTTTCTTCGTCATGACGAGGTTCAGATCCACCTGCGCCTTGGAATCCTCGGCGTAGCACAGATCCAGGAGGCTCTCGCCGTCCATGATGCCGACGCTCGTGGCTGCCAGGTAATCGTAGAGCGGGAGGTTGGCCAGATCCGGCAGGGTCTTGTGGAGCGCGTCGGCGAGGGCGACGAACGCGCCGGTCACGGCGGCGGTCCGCGTGCCGCCGTCCGCCTGGATGACATCGCAGTCCAGCCAGACCGTCCTGTCGCCGATGGCGGACAGATCGACCACCGACCGCAGCGCCCTGCCCACCAGGCGCTGGATCTCCATGGACCGCCCGTTCTGCTTGCCCTTGCTCGCCTCGCGGGGATTCCGCTGCGGGGTGGCGCGCGGCAGCATGGCATACTCCGCCGTGACCCAGCCTTGGCCCGAACCGCGCAGCCAGACCGGGACGCGTTCCTCCACCGAGGCCGTGCAGATGACCTTGGTTTCGCCAAACTCGATCAGAACCGAGCCCTCGGGGTATTTCAGGTATTCCCGGGTTACCTTCACCGGGCGCAGTTCGTCGCCGGCCCTGCCGTCGATCCTCGCCAAGCGTCCATCCCTCCGCCGGAAACTCCATTTTGACTGGTTGCACGAACTCCACGCACCGCGGCCTAGCCTTCCCCGGGGTCCAGGACCTCATGATCGGGTTCGCCGGACGTGCCCACCAGCCCCGCCAGGAGATAGCGCCGGGTCAGGGGGGAAAGGCGAAACTCGGGCAAAAGATGAAAACCCTTGATCTCGCCGGCGTGTCCCACGTGAATCCGCGGCCCCGAGCAGGGGTAGACGAGGTCCTCGATCTGGATATGCTCGTCATCGTAATAGGCGATCCTGGCGTCGCGCTCGATAAAACTCCGCACCCCAGCCTCGACCTCCGCCAGGTCCACCTGGGGTTTTTCCTGGAATTCGAGGAGAAAGCCCCGCTTGACGTCGCTGTGGATCTCGGGCCGGGCCAACCCCATCCCCTCCAGCACGATCGAGGTGAGATCCTCGGCTGAATGAGCCATGCGCCGGTAACCGATAGAGGCGAAGACCTCCCGCGCGAGTTCGTGCGGATCGGGCCCAAAGATGCTGGGGCGCACCACCACGACATCCTCGCCGATGCCGACGAGGATCTCAGCGTGCATGCCGATCAGGGGATGCAGGAGCTCAAAATGCTCGACGACCACCCGCTTGCCGTGCTCGACCGCCCGCCGCACCGCGTCCACCAGCCGCCAGGGCTGGACGAAGGCCAGCTCGAAATGGGCATCGAGATGGTAGGTATGCGTGCGGAAGTGATCGTCCTCGTAGTCCGTGAGGAGGGGCAGGGGCCGCACGTTCACCCCGTCGTCGTCGTTGGTCAGGTTGAGGCCCGGGAACATGCCGCGGATGAGGAGCGATTTACCGGCGCCGCCTTCCCCGATGAGGCCGATCAGCCGGTCGTCCGGGTTCAGGTAACGCTGGGCGATGATGTTGCCCAGGATCATCAGGCGGCGTTTGCCGCGGGGCGCGAAATACACGGCGCGATCCAGGCCGACGATCATCGCTCCATGCCCCCCTCGCGCGCTCCGCTGCGCGCGTAGGCCTTGGGGCCTTCCTCGTAGAGGTTGCCGCCCGCAGGATCGACGGCCACCACCACGGGCAGTTCCGCGAACCAGAGGCGCCTGACAGCCTCGGTCCCCAGGTCCGCGTATGCCACCTCCTCCGCGCGCCTCACGGCTTTGGCCGTCAATGCCCCGGCCCCGCCCAGGGCGGCGAAATAGACGGCCCCATGCTCGACGATGGCCCGGATCACCTCGGGGCTGCGGGGGCCTTTGCCGATCATGCCCTTGAGCCCGTGCGCCAGGAGGGCCGGGGTATAACGATCCATCCGCCCGCTCGTGGTGGGTCCGGCGGAACCGATTATCCAGCCCGGCGGTGCGGGGCAGGGCCCGACGTAAAAGATGGTTTCGCCCTCGATCTCAAAGGGGATCGATCCTCCCCGCGACCAGGTCTCGAACATGCGCCTGTGCGCCGCATCCCGCGCCGTCAGGACCGGTCCGCTCACGATGTAGCGCTGCCCGATCTTGAGAAAGGAAAGATCCTCGGGCAAGGGCAGGCGAAGCGGGAGCGCCTTTTGGCCTTTGTGAGACAGCTCAGGTATTGCTCATCACCGCCTCCCAATCCTTGTACAGCGCGGTGATTTCGTCCTCGAGGGCCGCCAGGCGCGAAGTGAGATCCCTCAAGGCGGCAAAATCCGCCGCGACTTCCGGTTTGGCCAGTTCCTGGAGGATCGCCGCCCGTTCCTCCTCTTTGGCGGCCAGGGCCGCTTCCAGTTCCTCGGCCTGCCTGGCGCGGCGCCGTATCTCCCTCTGGGGCGACTGCCTGGCCAGGCGCTCGAGGCGCTGGCGCTGGCGCCGCGCGGCCGCCTCATCGGCCCGCGCCTCGGCCGCGCGAGCTTCCCGGGCCGCGTGCCAGGCGGCGTACGCCTCGTAACTAGGAAAAGGATGCAGGATGCCGTCGTGGAGCGCCAACAGGCGCCCGGCCACCCGTCCCAGGAAATACCTGTCGTGGGAGACGACCAAAACCGCGCCCGCGTAATTCTTCAATCCATCCTCCAGGGCCTCGATGGACGGCAGATCCAGGTGGTTGGTGGGTTCGTCCAAGAGCAGGAGATCGGCGCCGCCCAAGGTCAGTCGGGCCAGGGCCAACCGCCTGCGCTCGCCGCCGCTCAGATCCCCCACGTTTTTCCAGACATCCTCGCCGCGAAAGAGGAAACGCGCCAGGTGGCTCCTGACATCCTGATTATCGCCGCCGCCCGCGTCCTGGAGGGCGGCAAAAACGGTCTGACCGCCGGCCGCAAACTCATCCTGGGCAAGGTAACCCGTCCGCACTCCGGTGCCATAGCGCACGCGCCCGGCGCCGGGGCGTTCCAGGCCGAGGATCAGGCGCAGGAGCGTCGTCTTGCCGGAACCATTCGGGCCGATGACGCCCACTTTTTCCCCCGCTTCCAGGCGAAAGCCCGCGCCCTTGAGGAGCGGCCCGGTATCAAAAGCCTTGTGGAGATCCTCCACCTCGAGCACGATCCTGGCCATCGCCTCACCCCGCACGAGCCGCAGGCTCATGGCCCGCTCATCACCGGCGGGCCGCGGGGTTGGCTCCATCCTCTCGAGACGCTTGGCGATGCTGCGCGCCTGCCTCTTGCTCCGCTCGTCGGCGGCTGATTCGCGCACCAGCCTGTGCAGACGGGCAGCCTCCCTCTCCCTCACCCTGGCGGTATGCTCCAAAACGCGCAGTTCCTCAACCTTGGCCGTGCGGTAGGCCGTGTAGTTCCCCCGGTGGTACCTGAGCGTGCCCTCGGCCAGTTCGTAAACGTCCTGCACAACACGGTCGAGGAAGTAACGGTCGTGCGAGACGACGAGCACAGAATCGGCGTACGACGACAGGTACTCCTCGAGCCAGGCCGTAGCCCACAGGTCGAGATGGTTCGTCGGTTCGTCCAAGAGGAGGAGATCCGGCTGGCGCAGCAGGAGCCGGGCCAGGCCCGCCCTGGTCCGCTCCCCGCCGCTCAGGACGGCGAGCGGTTTTTCGTAGTCGCTCTCGTCGAATCCCACGCCGCGCAGCACCTTGTCGATCCGGGAGGGCACGGTGTAAGCGCCGCGGCGCTCCAGTTCCTCCTGCAACCAGGCGTAGCGGGCCATGAGCGCGTCATGATTCGCGTCGGCGCGCGCGACCACGCCGGCGACGCGTTCAGCCTCCGCCTCCAGGGCCGCCAGGTCCGCAAAGACCGCCTCCATCTCCGCCCGCAGGGTTCTCCGCTCGTCATCACACGAGAATTCCTGCTCGAGCAGGCCGACGAGCGCGCCGCGGGCCAAATGGATCGAGCCCCGGTCCGGTTCCAGGCTGCCGGCGAGGAGGCGCAGAAGCGTCGTTTTGCCGCAGCCGTTCCGCCCGACCAGGGCCAGCCTTTGGCGCGGTTCGATCTCCAGACTGGCGCCCCGGATGACCAGGTCGGCGCCGAACGATTTTTCCAGGGTTGTGGCGGCTAAAAGCGGCATGGCTCAGCGCAAGAGGGAGATGCGGCCCAGGGGCCAGAATCGCCAGAACGCCTTGCCGTCAACGTTCCGTATGGGCAGGTAGCCCCAGTAGCGGCTGTCGTTACTTCGCAGACGGTTGTCGCCCATGACGAAGAGATGGCCCTCGGGCACCTCGTAGTAAGGTTTGGGGCTGCCGGGTCCGGGAAACGACTTGTAGTCCATCCCGTCGACCGGCACATAGGGCTCATCAAGGAGCGTCTCCTTTTTTTCCCCCCGTTTCGTCAGATAGACGCGTCCGGCGCGGATCGAGATCCGATCGCCCGGGAGCCCGATGACCCGCTTGACAAAGTCCTCGTCCAGGGAGGTGCCTGCCACGGCGGCCTCGGGGGGATGGAAGACCACGATCTCACCCCGTTTTGGCTGGCGGAAGCGGTAGACGATCTTGTTCTCGAGGAATCGATCCTGTTCCTCGATGGTGGGCACCATGGAAGGTGACGGCACCCAGCGCGCCTCGAAGAGGAAAGCTCTGACGACGAGAAAGATGAGCACGGCCGGGATGACGACCTCGAGAAAATCGCGGAGGAAGCTCTTCTTCTTCCGGTTTTCGACCCGGCGCCTGACAGGTCTCTTTGCGGCCAATCCGGTCACTCCCAACACAAGGCTTTCCCGAGCCGCGCACTCATGCCGGCAACGGTTCACGCTCCCCACCATTATAGCACAAGCGGAGGTGCGACGCTAAGCGCGGCGGAAGGGCTATGAAAACCCCCCGGCATGCGCCGGGGGGCCGCGGTGAATCTTATACCTCTTTATGCCCGTCAAACACCACGGGTTACTTCTTGGCCACCGCATCCTTCAGAGCCTTGCCGGCTTTGAAGACCGGAACCTTGCGCGCAGCGATCTTGATCTCCGCGCCCGTCTGGGGATTGCGGCCCTTGCGGGCTTCGCGCTTGCGCACCTCGAAGCTGCCAAACCCGACCAACTGCACCTTCTCGCTCTTCGCCAAGGCCGCCGTCATGGTGCCGATCATGGCATCGATGGCCTTGCCCGAATCCTTCTTGGTCAAACCACTTTTCTCTGCAACCTTGTCAATGAGTTCGGTTTTGGTCACGCCTGTTTCACCTCCTTCCAAACCCCTGGGATCCATCCCATTACCGCCACCAAGCCCATTCATCATGGACTCCGGCCGCCATGCGATACCCGGATCTTACGAAGCCAGAACAACCGGCCGGCCTCGCCGAAACGGGTCTGAACCGGATGCCAAATCCCTTGCGGCTTGGCCAACTGGGTGTCCTTTCCTTTGGTTTGACTAATTCTAGATGGTTCCCCGATCTCCTCCTTTTCAAGCTAAAAAAAACGCCTTGCGGCTAGGCGCTGTCAGTATTTCTGTCATCCCACCAGCTAAACGCCATTTGGAACAAGGTCAAGCGCAATTAGCTCGTCCAAAACCTTTTGCGGCGCCAAAAAACGAGAGCGCCGGTCTGCCGGCGCTCTCCGAGGTCAAACGTGTTTAGGCACGGATTGGGGCTTTTCACAACGCTCCTAGAGGATGATACTAGAGGATGATACAGATCAGCCCCCCGCTCCCCTCGTTGACGATCTTGGTCAGCGCTTCCTGGAGCTTTTGCCGCGCGTGGGCCGGCATTTTCTGCAGCTTGTTCCTGATCCCGTCGCTCACAAGTTCGTGGAGGGACTTGCCTAAAAAGTCGGACTGCCAGATCCGGCTCGGATCCTTGGCGAATTCCTCGGAGAGAAAGCGCACGAACTGTTCGCCCTGGCGCTCGGTCCCCACCACCGGCGTCACTTCGGTCATGATCTCGGCCTTGATGAGATGGATCGACGGCGCGCTGGCGCGCAGCTTGACGCCAAAGCGGTTCCCCTGGCGGATCAGTTCGGGTTCGGCCAGGGTGATGTCGTCGGCGGCCGGCATCACGACTCCGTACCCCTCGGCCTCCATCTCAGCCAGGGCCGCGGCCACCTTGTCGTGGGCCTTCTTTGACCGGGTCAGCGCGCGGAGCATGCGCAGGAGATCCTCGTCTCCAGCCACACTCTCCCCGCTGATCTCCCCGATGACGCGGTAGAACAATTCCCGGCTCGTGAAAAGATCGATCCAGGCGGCTCCCTCGCCCAGGGAAACGAGCCTCAATTCCGCGCCGGAGAGGAACTCCTTTTCCCTGAGCGCGGCCAGGGCCGGCTCCAGATCGCGCATGCGTTCCACGTTCGCGAGCACGCCGTAGACCGACTCCTCGAACTGCGTCTTGAGCCAGTGGCCTGCTTCAAGCTCCTCGACCCACTTGGGAAAGTCCACGCCGATCTCCCGCACGGGGAACATGTAGAGGATCTGCTGGAAGATCCGGCTGACCTCCGCCTGGCCCATCTGGGCGCAGTCCATGGGCAGAACCGGCAGGCCGTATTTTTCCTGCAGGACGAGGGCGAGATTCTGGGTGTCGGGCAGGCCGGGATGGACGGAATTGAGGATCACGACAAAGGGTTTGCCGAGTTCGTGCAGCTCCGCGATGACCCTCTCCTCCGCCGGCAGGTAGTTGCCGCGCGGGATCTCGGTGATACTGCCGTCGGTGATGATTACCAGGCCGATGGTGGAGTGCTCTGCGATCACCTTGCGCGTGCCGATCTCCGCCGCTTCCTGAAACGTCATCTCCCGCTCCGACCAGGGCGTGAGGACCCGCCGCGGCCCCGAACCGTCCTCGTAACCCGTGGCGCCCTCCACGGCGTAGCCCACGCAGTCAACCAGGCGCACCCTGAAGGTGACGTTCTCGCCCACGGCCACCTCGACCGCCTCGTTGGGCACGAACTTTGGTTCGGTGGTCGTGATGGTCCTGCCCGCTCCCGAGAGCGGCAACTCGTCCGTGGCCCGCGTTTGATCGTAGGCGTTCCTGATATTGGGTATGACGAGGAGATCCATGAACCGCTTGATGAAAGTGGACTTCCCTGTCCGGACCGGGCCGACGACGCCGATGTAGATGTCCCCCCCGGTCCGCTCCGCTATGTCCCGAAACAGGTCAAATCTCTCCACCCCCGACCCCCCTCGCTTCGTGGGCGAATTGGCTTGCCGCTTGCAGACCAGGAGGCTACGACGGCATCCCGGGCGGACAGCCCAAGCCCAAGAGTGACAGTACATGTATATGGGACGGGCGATGGCGATATGACCGCATCGGCAGGGGATGCAAAGAGGTTTTCCGCGCGCGCCGGGTAAAAATGAACCGGCCCCCTGCGGCGGGCGAGGGCCGGTACGCGAACCTATCGCGGAAAGACAGGGGGGGCGACAACCAGCGCTGCGATTGCGAGCGCAACAAGGTTTTGAATCGCAGCGATCCTTCGATACCGATACCGATTCCGACCCCGACAGGTTGAGTGAAGACCTCAGGCAGGCCGCTAATCACCGGGTACGGCGCCTCAGGCGGTCGTATCTGCGACGCACGCCTGCGAGGACGCCCTCCGCGCTTTCCGTTTCACCCCGGCCCCGCCATCTCGTGAACCAGGGGATCCTTTCAGCGGTCGGTTCGCGCCGCATCAGATCGGCCACCGCCGCGCGCGGTTCCATGCCGTCAAAGAGCACGGCGCCCATCCTCTCCACGATGGGCATCTCCATGCGGCAGCGCGCGGCCAGGGTCAAAGCGGCGCGGCAGGTGGGGATGCCCTCGATGACCATGGGCGTCGAGGCCGCCACCTCGGCGGGATCCCTGCCGCGCCCGATCTCCCTGCCCGCCACGTGATTGCGGCTGTGTTCGCTCGCGAGCGTGGCAAAGAGATCCCCCATGCCCGCCAGGCCAGAAAAAGTCGCGGCCTCGGCGCCCAGCGCCTCCCCCAGGTGCGCCATCTCCGCCAAGCCCCGGGTGGCCAGCGCCGCCCGGGTATTGTCCCCAAAACCGAGCCCCTCGGCGATGCCGGCCGCCAGGGCGATGACGTTCTTGAGCGCGCCTGCGATCTCCACGCCCACCTGATCGGTGGTCGTATAGACCCTGAAAGTTTCCGAGTTGAGGAGGTGCTGCACGTGCCGGTTGAGCCTGGCGCGGGCGCCGGCCACCACCACGGCGCAGGGTTGATCCTTGGCCACCTCCTCGGCGTGGCTGGGTCCCGAGAGCGTGAGCACGTGCCGCGCGCGACCCAGGACCTGGCGGAGGATCTCGCTCGGCCTCAAGCCGCTTCCGATCTCCAACCCCTTGGCGCCGTTGATGAGCAGGGCGTCCCCGGCCAGATGCGGCGCCAATTCCTCCGCCACCCGCCTGAGATGCTGCACGGGAACGGCCATGACCAACAGCTCCGCCCCTGCCGCCCGCCCGAGATCCGTAAACGGCTCGATCTCCGCGGGCAGACTGACGCCGGGTAAAAAGAGGGGGTTCTCGCGCCGCGTGGAGATCTCCAGCGCCACCTCGGGCTCCCGGCACCAGAGCCCCACGGCCCGGCCGGGCAGCGCGAGCAGGCGGGCCAGGGCGGTTCCCCAGCCCCCGCCACCCACAACCACGGTCTTCAAGGCTTTTCCGCGCCGCGCCGCCAGAGATTGTTCTCCTTGCCGCGCAGGAGCCGCGCGAGATTATCCCTGTGCTGGTAGATAGCCATCACGGCGCACAGCGAGGCATAGGCCAAAAGGTAGGTAAAACCGGGGCGGCCGCTGTACATGACGGCAATGACGACTGGGTATGCGGCCGAGGCCGCCACCGAGCCGAGCGAGACGTAGCCCGTGGGAATAGCCAGGACGGCCCAGAGGGGCACGAGGATGAGAGGCGCCTTGGGCGCGAGCAGGATCATGGTGCCGAGCGTGGTGGCGATACCCTTGCCGCCTTTGAACGAGGCGGAGAGAGGCCAGTTGTGCCCAATAATGGCCAAGGCGCCGCAGGCCACATCGAGGCCGGGATACCCGGTGAGCCGTCCCAAGGCCACGGCGCCAAGACCCTTGGCGATATCCACCGCCAGCGTACAGAGGGCGAAAAAAGGCCCCATGGTGCGGAGGACATTGGTCGCGCCCATGCTGCCGCTGCCGCGTCTTTTCAAGTCAATGCCCCTGATCTCGGCGGCGAACATGCCGCCCAGGAAACCACCCAGGAGATAACTCCCCACCAATGCCATGACCACCCGGAAAATCAGCCTGTCCACTCTCCATTCCCGCCACGCGGCTTACGTGCGATCATCTGTTAGACGCACGATACCGCGCCCGCGTGTCACCCGTCTCCGCGGCGGGCCTTGAAACGTAGCAGGAACGGGGTGCCCTTGAGGCCGAAAGCCTCCCGGAACCTGTGCTCGAGAAAGCGCTGGTAGGAAAAGTGCAGGAGATTTGGGTCATTGACCTGGATCAGGATCACGGGCGGCTTGGTCTTGACCTGGGTGGCATAATAGAGGCGAAGCTTGCGCCCCTTGTATGAGGGCGGCTCATGCACGAGCACCGCGCCGTTCAGGACCTCGTTCAAACGCGCGGTGGGTATGCGGCGGGCGTGTTCCGCCGCGGCCTCCGCCACGCCGGGTATGATGCGTAAAAGCCCGCGCCCGGTCTTGGCCGAGACGCGCAGGATGGGGGCGTAATCCAGAAAGGTAATGGCCTTGCGGATCCTCTCCTCCATCCCTTTTTGCTCCCCATCCTGGAAAGCGGGCAGATCGCACTTGTTGACCACGATCAGGCAGGCCTTGCCGGCCTGGTCGATCAGGCCCGCGATCCTCTGATCCTGCGCGGAGACCGGCTCATCGGCGGCGAGGACCAGGAGGGCCACGTCGCAGCGTTCCACGGCCTTGATCGCCCTGAGCACCCCGTAATACTCCACGGGCTCGCCGATGCGCGCCGCGCGCCGCAGCCCGGCCGTATCGATGAGGACGAACTCGCGGCCCTCGTGGATCATATGGGTGTCAACGGCGTCCCTGGTCGTTCCGGGCTTGTCGCCGATGATGACGCGCTCCGCGCCCAAAAGGGCGTTGACGAGGGATGATTTGCCCACGTTAGGCCGGCCGACCACAGCCACGGCGATGCCTGACGGTGCCACGGCCCTGCCCTTTTCGGGCAGGACCTCCGCCAGCCGGTCGAGAAAATCGCCGATTCCCAAGCCGTGCTCGGCGGAGATCGGCATGGCCGCGCCGAGTCCCAGGGGGTAAAAGTCGGCCGCGGCTTCCTCCCCGCCCTCCGCCTTGTTGGCCAAAAGAAGCACCGGCTGGCCTATGCGCCGCAAATGCCCCGCGATCTCGTGGTCCATAGGCAGGATTCCCTGGCGGGCATCCACGACGAAGAGGATCACATCAGCCTCGGCGGCGGCCATCAGAGCCTGGTTCGTCACCTGCCTGGCCAGATCGTCCCGATCCTCGGTGATGCCGCCGGTGTCGACGATGAGAAACTCCCGCCCGGCCCAGTCCGCCGAGGCATAGATGCGATCCCGCGTCACGCCGGGATCTCCCTGGACGATCGCCTTTCGCTCCTTGGCCAGGCGGTTAAAGAGCGTGGATTTTCCCACGTTCGGCCGGCCCACGATCGCCACGAGGGCGCGCCTGGCGCGCATCGCCTCATCCATGGCGGAGAGCGCGGGCCGCTTTGGCCAAAAACACCGTTGCGTCCGTCTCAATCACCTCCGCGCCTGTCGCGCGCGCGAGTTCGCCCGTGGTCAGATCGTCCAGGAAAACATCCGCGCCCCGCTGCACCGCCGCGTTCGGCACAAAGGTGGGGATCGTGTCGAGGTCGCGGAGCGCGGCCAGGATATCGCCCCCGGTGAGCAGCCCCGCCACGGTCACCCCACCGCCAAAAAAGCGGTTCGTCACGGCCGCGATCTCGAGCGAGACGCCGGCATGCCTCATCAGTCGAGCCAGGCGGTGCCACATGCCCGACGCGGCCACGCCGGTCACCACCCGCAGGCGGCCCGGCCTCAGCTTGGCCCGCCAGCGCCGCCAGGCCGCGCGGAAATCATCCTCGAAGCTCCGGCAGAGCCCGACGCCGTTCTCGAGCTGGAGGTAATCCTCGTAGCACGCACCGGGCGGCATGGTCGCACCCGCCGTGATATAGAACTCATCCGCGGCAAAGACGAACCTCGTGCCCGTCCTGCCAAGCAGCCGCTCCTGCCATGACTCGATCTCGGCAAGGATGGCGGCGGCCGCGGCCTGTGAAAACGCCTGGAGCGGCGCGAGCGAAGCCCGATGGCCGGTCAGGCCGACGGGCACCACGGCCAGGGATTCCACCCCCGGCCACAACGCCGACAGGTCGGCGATGGTCTGGTGCAGGATCTGGCCGTCGTTCCATCCCGGGCAGATCACGGCCTGCGCCTCGATCTTGATGCCGGCCCCGGTCAGTTCGCGCAACAGGGGAAGGATCGGCGCCGGTCCGCCCAGGCCCAGGAGCCTCCCGCGCGCCCCGGGATCAGTGGCGTGCACGGAGACATAGAGGGGGCTCAGGCGATGGCTCTTAATCCGCGCCAGATCCGCGGCGCTGATACCCGAGAGAGTGACGTAGTTCCCCTGCAGGAAGGAAAGCCGGTAGTCCTCGTCCTTGACATACAGCGTGGGCCGCATCCCCCGCGGCAGCTGATCCACGAAGCAAAAGACGCATCTGTTGCCGCATCGCCTGATCCCGTCAAAGACGGCCGCCGGAAAGGAGAGGCCGAGCGACTCGTCGCATGCCTTGGCGATCCGCAGCGTGCGCCTGCCCCCGTCCCCGGCCACCACGATCTCCAGCTCGGCCGCGGCGGACAGAGTGAGATAGTCGATGAGATCGGCGACGGGCGCGCCGCAGATCGAGAGCAGCCGTTCGCCCGGGAGGATCCCCGCCCGGTCCGCCGGGCTGCCGGGAGCGACGGCATGGATTAATGCACCCTCATCACGCGTGGGCGGACGACCCCCAATGGCAGCGTCGTGAACCTGCCATGCGTCATGGCATGTACCAAAAGGTGTACGAGTTTATTCTGCTTCACAACGGCCATTCCTTCTCCATGTCCCAAGGCGGCAACCAGGCAGGGGCAAACTTACGTAAAACGGCTGGTATAGCCGTCAAGGGGCCAAGACACGCTAAATGCAAAACAGGGCTCACTGGAGGGAGGTGAGAAGATGGACTGGCTCAGGCACATCCTCCGGTTCGTGGTCGCGGCGTTGGTCCTCATGTTCATCGGTTACCTGGTGCCGGGTTTCGGCGCGCTGAACTTCTTCAGCGCCCTGCTAGCGGCTCTGGTCATCGCGGGGCTCGGCTACGTAATCGAGCTCCTCCTCGGCAGGAACGTCTCGCCATATGCTCACGGCCTGGTGGGATTCCTGGTTTCCGCCGTGGTCATCTACGTCACGCAGTTCGTTGTGCCGGGAATGGCCGTCTCGATCCTGGGCGCCTTGCTCGCCTCCCTGATCATCGGGGTGGTCGACATGTTCATTCCCACGCGGCTCAAGTAAAAGACACCTCCATTTTTGGAAGCGGAGGACCCACCCCAGGCGTGCGCGCCAACCCCCTCTCTCTCACCGGGGAGGGGGCAGGGGGTGGGGCTTTGACTACTTGGAAGATGACCTTTGTCCCTTTTCATCGTTTGACGACCTGGCGAAGCCGGGGCGGGTTGCTAATCCTGTACCGGCCCATCCCGGTACGGGAGATCGATCCTCGTCCCGGGCTGCCAGCGGTGGTCGAGGTAATCGCGGGGATCCGTGGAGACTATTCCCACCACCGTGGCGCCGCCCGCTCCATCCGCCCGCACGAGGAGGCGGACCCGGCCATATGTCACGATCTCGGCCGGCGGCACGCTGTTCTCCGCCTCGTCGCCGTCCTCGCCAAAGATGATCTCGGGGGGGACGATGGTGTAGAGGAGGCTCACGGCGCCGCTCTCCCGCGGCGAGGGCGGTGCGGCAGGGCATCGATCAGCTCCCTCAGTTTGGCCACGGCCTTGTTCAATCCCCCCGTCTCATCGATGAGCCCGCAGGCCACGGCGTCCTTGCCCACGAGGACCGTGCCGATGTCTCGCACGAGGTCGCCCGTGCGGAACATGAGGTCGCGGAAGCGTTTCTCGCTGATCTTCGAATGCGCCACCACGAACTTGATGACGCGGTCCTGCATTTTTTCCAGGTACTCAAAGCTCTGGGGCACGCCGACCAGCAGGCCCGCGAGTCTCAAGGGGTGAATGGTCATGGTCGCGGTCTCCGCGATGTAGGAATAATCCGCGGCCACGGCCACGGGCACGCCGATGCTGTGCCCGCCGCCCAACACCAGGGAGACGCTGGGTTTACTCAGGCTCTCGATCATCTCCGCGATGGCCAGGCCCGCCTCGACGTCGCCCCCCACGGTATTGAGGATGATGAGGAGCCCCTTGATGGCCGGGTTTTGCTCGATGGCCACCAACTGGGGGATGAGATGCTCGTACTTGGTCGTCTTGTTCTTTGGCGGCAGAACGAGGTGGCCCTCGATCTGCCCGACAATGGTCATGCAGTGGATGGGCGTTTCATCCGCGGCAGCCACTGTGACCTGCCCCAGCTGCCTCAGGCTCCGCAGGGCCAGGCGGTTCTTGCGCGGATTCGCCCGGCCGGGCTGCCCCTCCTCGGGCTCGGGTTCAGGCTCGGCTCCGGGCGTGACCTCCTGCATGATTTGGCGCCCTTTTTCGGCCACGTGCAACCACCCCGCCTAGTATGCCCAAAACGCGCATTGCGACGATCAACGCCCGGCTGAGAGAACCGGCAGGACAGGGGCATCCGGCGGAGAATTCTGCGGAGGGAGTTGATGAACGTGCGCACCGCGGCTCTGATCCCCGCTTTCAACGCCGAGGCCACGATCGGCGCGACCATCCGCGCCCTGCAAAGGCTCCCGGAGATAAGCGCCGTCATCGTGGTGGACGACGGCTCCGCCGACGGAACGGCCCAAGCCGCGCGCGCGGCTGGTGCCGAGGTGATCGTCCACGAGGCGAACAGGGGCAAGGGCGCGGCCCTCAATACGGGCCTGTCCGCCGTCCGGGATCGCGGTTATGACGCCCTGGCGCTTGCCGACAGCGATCTGGGCGAGGCGGCCGGCGAGTTCTCGCACCTGCTCCGCCCGGTCCTGGCGGGAGAGGCCGAGATGACCATCGCCCGTTTCCCCAGGGCGCGCCGGGCGGGCGGCTTCGGCCTGGCCAAAGGTTTCTGCCGCACGGGGCTCTATCTCTTCACGGGCAAATGGTTCGCAGCCCCCATGTCCGGCCAGCGCGTGCTGGCGGGATCGGTGCTCGGCGGCCTGTCCGGTTTCGCACCAGGGTGGGGCTGCGAACCCGCCCTGACCATCGACGTGCATCGCCTGGGCGGCAGGATCCTCGAGGTGCCGGTGGAGATGACACACGCCGAGACCGGCCGGGGCCTCGGGGACTTTGCCCACCGGGGCCGCCAACTTTTGGCCGCGGCGCGGGTCTTCCTCGGCCGCGCCCTGCGGCGTTGATCTCGGAGTATATGCGCCTGACACCGCTGGTTAGAAAATAACCCGGTAACCCAGTGATCCTTGACAATGGCACAACCAGTCGCATCAAGCAGCCGGCGTAATTGGCTCGACGGTCACTTTGAAACCAAGCGCCTCGAGCCGCT
>JBLNBS010000079.1:0-23249 GCA_050260175.1 Patescibacteria group bacterium
ATCCGTGTAAATCCTGAAAATCATGTTAATCTTGTTAAATCGTTCCTAATCACGTGAAGCCATAATCTGCGTTCCGGTACCTTTTTCACACCGCTTCTAAATGATAAACCTTTTTTACTACGAAACACGCCAAATATATGAAAAAATTAGACAGAAATACCGATATTTCGTGCCATTTCGTGATTTCGTTGTGCCAACACCCATCTCTTATATACTGCGGTGTTATGTACAACGCTTCTACAGCTTGAGATCCTGATTCCCGGGATGTTCACCTGGGAATGTTGCGCAACTGGGTCTGGACCAGGCGCACGATCTCGGCGATGTACCTCCCGATGACGGGCAGGTTCAATTGGGCCGCGCGGCCAAGGAGGGAAAAGAAGACGGCGGCCACCATCGTCAGGCCGACGGCGATCCCGAAACCCCGCGCCAGGCCTGCCAGGAAATTGAGCCAGAGCATGCGGCGCGGGCGCTGCCAGAGATCCGAGAAAGCGCCGAGATTGGCCCGGGCCAGGGCCAGGGCCAGCCTGTCAAGGCGCTGTGCCAACGAGCCGGTTTTTGTGCGCGCTACCCGGCGCAACGAGCCACCCCCGGTCTATCGTCCCCGCGGGAGTAACTTTTCAATCCGGTGCGGCGAAACAGGAACAGGCAGGGAAATCCAGCGCGGATCGCGAACACCGTTTGGCGGGAGGCGTGATGGTGGACGCCGTCGTGGAAGCGCTCGAGCTTTACCGGACATTTCAGGTCGGAGAGACGCAGGTGCGCGCCCTGAACGGCATTAGCCTGGCCGTGCCCAGAGCCGCCTTGACCATCATCCGCGGCCGGTCCGGCTCGGGCAAGACGACCCTCCTGAACATCATCGGCGGGCTGGACCGCCCCACCTCCGGCCGGGTGCTGGTCTGCGGCAGGAACGTCCATAGCCTCACCGGCGCCGAGCTGACGGCCTGGCGCCGCCGCGAGGTGGGTTTCGTCTTCCAATCGTTCGCGCTCATGCCGCATCTGACGGCTCTGGAGAACGTGGAGCTGCCCCTGCGCATCCAGGGCGTTTCCTGGCGGAAAAGGCGGGCCAGAGCGCAGGAATGCCTGCGCCAGGTGGGGCTCGTCAAGCGGGCGCACCACCGTGCCGTGGAGCTTTCCGGGGGCGAACAGCAGCGGGTCGGCATCGCCCGCGCCCTGTCCTGCCGCCCGAGTCTCATCCTGGCTGACGAGCCAACGGGAGAGCTGGATTTTGAGACTGGCATGCGCGTCATGGGGCTTTTTCGCGAGATCGTGGACCGCGAGGGGATCTCGGTCTGCGTGGCGACCCACGATCCGGCGGCGGGCGAGTATGGCGATCTGGAATTCCTCCTGGAGGACGGCAGACTGGCCGGGGAGGTCTAGCGCGATGGCTCTCTTTTTCCAAAAAAGGCGGCGGGCAAGACACCGGACGTTCGGACCCGGGCTCCGCCTCGGCCTTGCCGCCTGCCTGGCCTTTGGCCTTTCATTCCTGCCCGGCTGCCGCCTCCTGCCCCGCGAGGAGGTAGAGGATCTGCCCGCGCTCATCCAGCCACCCGAGGAGGAGCTCGTCACCCATGTCCTGGCCGTGGGTTACATCGCCGAAGAGATCCCCGCTTTCGCCAGAGTCGGTTCGGCCCGCGAGGAGGCACTCTATTTTACCGTGCCAGGCCGCCTGCGCCAGGTGGATGTCAAGTACGGCGATCTCGTCAAGAAGGGCCAGCAATTGGCCGTGCTCGAAACGGGCGAGCTGGAGTTCCTCCTCAGGCAGGCCCAGGCCGCGCTAGAGCAGGAGCAACTCCGCTACGACAGGCAGTTCGGGGAGGATTCGGAAGCCGCCCGCACGCTCGCCATGGCGGAGATGGATCTCAAGCGGGCCAGGCTCGAGCTTGAGATGGCGCGGGAGCGCCTGCGCGCCGCCGGGCCTACGGCCACGGAGCAGCAAAAGAAGGAGATGCAGCGCGCGGTGGAGCTGGCGCAGTTGGCCGCGGATCGCGCCAGGCTCGCTTACGAGCAGGCGCTCGAGTCCTGCGGACCGGGATCGGCGGCGCGGCGCATCGCGTACCTCGACGTGGAACGCGCCCGCATCGATTACGAGCGTTTGAAGAACCAGATGGACCGCAGTATCCTGCGCTCCCCCATGGACGGCAAGATCATCGTCTGGCAGGCCGTGCGCGGGCGCAACGTGGAGGCATTCGCCCTCATGGGGGCCGTGGCCGATATGCGCGGCCTGGAAATGATCGCCACCATCGATACGGCCAAGGCCGGCCGCCTCCGTCCCGGCATGGGCGTGCGTGTCAAGATGGACGAGGGCCCGCCCCGTACGGGCAGGATCGTGCGGATCGAAAAGCCCGAGACGAATCCCGACGGCCAGGAATGGCTGGCGCACATCCGCATGGATGACGCCCGTTTTCCCCTGCGTCTCGACGACTTTTACAGCGTCTTTTTCGTCCTGCGCGCCGCGGATCGGGCCCTGCTGGCGCCGAACGACGCCGTGCGGGAGGATGTGAACGGCCGCAAGTACCTGCGCGTGATCGAGGGCAAGCGCCGGCGCGACGTGTATATCAAGACGGGCATCGAAAGCGAGACCCATACGCAGATCCTGGAAGGCGCCACGGCCGGCATGGTCGTGATCGGCAAATAGCCCCGCGACGCATAGGTGGAGAAATGCGTATGATCCCGGTGCTCTGGATGGTTTTAAAGCGCATGGCCGCCCAATGGCGGCTCGAGCTGTGCCTCTTTTTGGGGCTGCTCGTCGCGTCCGGCGTCGTGACCTGCGTGCCCCTCTATACCGTGGGCGCCCTCCAGGACTCGCTGCAGCGCGAGATGCTGTCAGGCCCCAACTATCCCGGCACCTACACCGTGAGCGTCATCTTCACGCCCTCGTTCGGGGGAGGGCGCCGGGTAAAAAAACGCGGGCTCTTGGCCATGCATCGTTTCCTGCAGGGAGGAATGGTCCCATCCCGGCTGCGCGTGCCCATCGAGGCCTCCGGCTGGTCCGCGGCGCTCGAGGACCAGTTGGAGCTGCCCGGGGCGGACAACGATCCCTCCGCGACCAACCTGGCCCAGATCTTTACCATGACGGGCCTCGATCCCCTGATCAGGATGGCCGAGGGCAGGCCGCCGGGGAGCGCGGCGCGGGGCGGCGTCGTGGAGGCCGCCTGCACGGTGGCGGCAGCCGACGAGCTGGGGCTCGTGGTGGGCAGGATTTACGAGATGCGGAGCACTCTCCTGGACCATCCCGTCAACGCCTTTTCCGACGAGGACCCCCCCACCGTTCCCCTGCGCCTCAGGCTGGTCGGCACCTTCGACCTCCGGGAGGACCGTTTGAACTCTCCGGGCTGGATTGCCGCGCCGGATCCCCTGTCGACCCTCTTCGTCCATCCCCGCGCCTTCCTGGACGATCTGGTGCGCCGCAGGGGCCTCGCTCTATCCAGCTGGGATGCGACCTGGGTCATGGACCATACCCGCGTGAGGGTGTCAGACCTGCCGCGCCTGCTCAGGTCCTTCAAGGCCCTGGAACGGGAGCTCCGCCTCTTCGACCGGGCTTTGCTCCCGACATGCACACCCGGGGACATCTTCACGCGCTTTGAGGAAAAAAAGCGTGCCCTCGGCTTGATGATGCTCGTTCTGGCCCTGCCCGCGCTGGCACTCATCGTTTACTACACCGTCCTGGCGGCGGGCGTCATCGTGGACCAGCGGCGGGGCGAGATCGCCATGATCGAAAGCCGGGGCGCGGGCGGGCTCCAGCTGACGGCCTCCTTTGCCCTGGAATGGGTCGTCCTCGGCCTTCTCTGCCTGGCCCTCGGCCCGCCGTTCGGCCTCTTCCTGGCCCAGGTGGTTGGCGCCTCGGCGGGTTTCCTCAATTTCGTGGATCGGCGCGCCCTACCCATCGCCATGACCGGCGAGGCGTACCTCTACGCTGGTGTCTTGGCCCTGCTCATGGTGGCGGCGGCCACCATACCCGCGGCCAGGGCCGCAAACCTCAGCATCGTCTCCTACCGCAACACCCGCGGCCGCGGCCGGGGCAAGCCCTTTTGGCAGCGTTACTGCCTCGACCTGATCCTGCTGGGAGCCTGCGCTTACGGCTACCGCACCCTCATCCTGCAGGCCCGCGCGGCCGGATCATCCGAAGCCGGCCTGGACAAACTCTTGGATCCCTTCCTTTTCATCCTCCCCACGCTGCTGGCCGCGGCCGGCGGGCTCCTCCTCCTCCGCATCCTGCCCTTCCTCGCCCACCTGGCGGAGGGAGCGTCGGCCCGTGGACGAGGCGCGTCCCTCCACATGTCGCTTTTGGAGATCGCGCGCAACACGTGGCGGTACCGGCCCCTGATCCTGCTCGTCGTCCTGACAACCGCCACCGGAATATACGGGGCGGCGATGGCGCGCACCCTCGACCGGAACACTCAGGACCGCGTAAGATACGCCGTGGGGGCCGACGCCGTCCTGCGCGAACGATGGTTTCGGATCAAGATGTCCGGCTCCTCGGCAGGCAGACCGGGGGCGGGGCCGTCCGGCCCCCCCGCCATGGATGAAGATACCTCGCGCCCGTTCGAGCCGCCTTTCCTCGTGCACAAGAGCCTGCCCGGCGTCGTCTCGGCCGCGCGCGTCCAGGTCACCTCCGGCGTGCCCGTCATTTCCGGGTCGGAACGGAGCGGCTTTTTGACGCTCATGGCCGTGGATCCGCCCGATTTTGCCCGCACCGCCTGGTTTCGCAGGGATTTTACCAAAGGCCATCCCTATACCTACTTGAACGCCTTGACCAGGCATCCCGGGGGGATCCTGGTTTCCAAAGATTTCCTGGCACGCGGCACGCACAGGCCGGGCGACACGCTCACCCTGGAGATCAACCGCCAGCGCATCGAGTTCGTCATCCTGGGCGCGGTGGCCTTCTGGCCCACGCTGCACCCAGGGGAAGGTGGTTTCGCCGTGGCCAATCTGGGCCACGTCATCGATCGTTCGACCCTGGCGCCCTACGACGTCTGGCTCCGCCTGGCCCCAGGCGCCAGGTTGTCCCCCGCCCTCGCAGCGCTCGGCAAAAAAGGCATCCAGGTGCTGACGGTCATGGACGCCCGGCGCGAATTGTACTTAGCCCGGCGGGATCCGCAAAAAATGGGACTCTACGGTATCATCTCCATCGGGTTCTGCGTGGCCGTGCTCCTGACGGTGATCGGCTACCTCCTCCACACCTTCATCTCGATGCGCGGCCGCTTGCTGCAGTTCGGCGTCCTGCGCGCGGTGGGCCTCTCGCTCGGACAGCTCGTGGGATTGCTCGTCATGGAGCAGCTCTGGTCGGTGGGAATCGGTTTGCTTTTCGGCACGATCCTCGGGCGGGCCATCAGCCTCGTCTTCGTGCCCTTCCTGCGCAGCGCGGCCGCTTTTGCCGGCGAGACGCCGCCTTTCCTCGTCGTCATCGCCAAAAGCGATCTCGGCCTGATCTACGGGGTGCTCCTGCCCGTCCTCCTCCTGGCTCTTTGTATCCTGGGTTACAGCCTGGCGCGCTTGCAGGTGCATCAAGCCGTAAAGCTGGGTGAGGACGGATGACGGATCATACCACGCATTCCGCCGCCGAAAGCCCGCCCGCGCGGCCTTTCGTGGTCTGCGAGGGCCTGGTCAGGATCTACAAGGCCCTCGATCTCGAGGTCATGGCCTTGCAGGGCTTGGAACTCTCCGTGGAAGCGGGCGAGCTGGTGGCCGTCATCGGCAGCAGCGGCTCGGGTAAGACCACCCTGCTCAATATCCTCGGCGGGCTCGACAACCCCTCGGCGGGCAGAGCGGAGGTGGGGGGCTGGAATCTCTCCAGGCTGACAGCGAAGGAACGTGTGCGTTACAAGCGCGAGATGGTGGGATTCGTCTGGCAGAACGTGAGCCGCAACCTGGTGCCCTACCTCACCGCGCTGGAAAACGTGGAGTTGCCCGCAATCTTGTCCGGCAGGCGCGATCCCGCCTGGGCCAGGGAGCTTTTGGATGTAGTGGGGCTCAAAGACCGTATGAGCCACAGGCCTTGCGAGATGTCCGGCGGCCAGCAGCAAAGGGTGGCCGTGGCCATCGCGCTCGCGAACAAGCCGCGGCTGCTCCTGGCAGATGAACCCACGGGTTCCCTGGATACGCGCTCGGCCCGCCAGGTGCTCGAGGTTTTTCGCACCGTCCGCTCCGTTTACGGCGTGACCATCCTGACCGTGACCCACGACCGCCAGATAGCCAAGGAGGTGGACCGCTACGTCCAGATTAGGGATGGCAAGGTCTCGACCGAGACCGTCCGCCGCAGCTCCGGCCCGGCCAAGACATGGGACGAGGAGGATGCCGCCGATGCCGGCCCGACCCATGATGAATACGTCGTGCTAGACTCCGCGGGCAGACTCCAGATCCCGGGCGATTATCTCAAGTCGCTCGGCATCACCTCCCGCGCCCGCATCGCCATACGGGACGGGGAGATCGTGATCAGGCCAAAGGAGTGATCGAAGGCCCAAAGAACCTGTATCGTGGTGGGATCGGGATCGGCGCCAGTGCCTTGGTTTCCTTGGGAGGTAAGGTTATTGACATCACCTGATGGAGGGATCCTTAATGTACCAGCGTCTAGTGGTGCGGATTTTCGTTCTTGCCGTGGCCGCGGCCTTCATTCTCACGGTCGCGGGTTGCCGCGACCGGGCGGGCAGATCGCCGGCTACCCCCCCCGTCGCTTTGACGCGGCGCTTTGAGAGCGGCGGCCTGTCGTTCGCGTACCCCGCCTCCTGGAGCGAGATCGAGATCGACACCCTTACGCGCCTGCGCGAACGTATCGAACTCAGGAGAAGCGAGGAATTGCTGACCATCCTCGTGGCCGGTGATGACTCATGCCAGATGGAAGTCTCACAGCAGAGCTCGCGTATGACCTTTGCCGACCTGCAGCAAAGGGCCAAATGGCTCTCGCAGCAGATCAAGAAAAGGCCACAGGCGACGATCCTTGCCAAATACCGGGTGCAGGCAGTCGAGCTTTCGAAAGGGCCAAAGGCGCTTTGGAGCGAGGAGGTCAGGAAGAAGGGCGATACACTGATCCGCTACCAGTTCGTGGCCGGGGGTTTTCTCTACGATGTATGCTTCAACTATCCAAACACGAAGGTGTCGGCCCAGGGCCGTGATCTCAGGGAACGGATCATGGCGACTCTCACCGTGGTGGATTGAGGGCCGCGCGCGCGGCCCTCTTTAGAGGCGGTGTGAAAAAGACCGATCACCGTCAACCCAGGGTTGAAACCCTGGGGCGGCTTTGGTACATCCCTGTACGTCGCACGCCCTTTAGCCCTTCCTGGGCAGGGGCGGCTTTGGTACATCCATGTACGTCGCACGCCCTTTAGCCCTTCCTGGGTCCGATACTACTAACCGGCGGTCTTGGCCTCCGTTCCGGCTTCATCGGCCATGGCCAGAGACAGAACGGCATCCATCTCCCCGACCAGTTCGAACCGGAGTTTGCGCGCCACGTTCTCCGGGATCTCCTCGAGATCCTTCTCGTTCTCCCTGGGCACGATGATCGTCTTGATCCCGGCCCTGTGGGCGGCCAGGACTTTCTCCTTGAGGCCGCCGATGGGCAATACCCGCCCGCGCAGGGTGATCTCGCCCGTCATGGCCACGTCGCGCCGCACCTTGCGGCCGGAGAGGGCCGAAACCATGGCCGTCGCCATGGTGATGCCCGCCGAAGGGCCGTCCTTGGGGATGGCTCCCTCGGGGATATGGATGTGCAGGTCGCACTGTTCGTAAAACTCGGGCTTGATGCCGAAAGCGGCGGCGCGGGCGCGGATGAAGCTCAAAGCGGCCTGCGCAGATTCGCGCATGACCTCGCCCAGCTTGCCCGTGAGAATGAGCTGGCCCTTGCCCTTGACCACCGTAACCTCGATATTGAGGAGATCCCCGCCCGCTTCGGTCCAAGCCAGGCCGGTGGCCACGCCTATCCTGTCCTCTTTCTCGGCGGTACCGAACCGGTATTGCGGAATGCCCAAGAATTTGCGGATCGCGGCGAGCGTGATCCGCACGGGGGGCTTGCCCCCTTTGATCAGAGCCTTGGCGGACTTGCGGCAGACGGTGGCCAGGGTCCGCTCGAGGTTCCGCACTCCCGATTCGCGCGTGTACTCGTTGATCAGCACACGCAGGCTGCGTTCGGGCAGGACCAGGTCCTCCTCACGTAAGCCGTGGGCAGCTAATTGCTTGGGCAGGAGATGCCTGCGGGCGATCTCCACTTTTTCTTCCTCGGTATACCCGGAAATGGTGATGATTTCCATGCGATCCAATAAAGGCCTTGGGATGCAGTGGTACGTGTTGGCCGTGGTGATAAAGAGCACGTGTGAGAGGTCGTAGGTGACCTCCAGGTAATGATCCCCAAAACCCACGTTTTGCTCGGGATCCAGGACCTCGAGCAGGGCCGCGGACGGATCGCCGCGAAAATCTGTGCTCATCTTGTCGATCTCATCCAGGAGGACGACCGGGTTCGAGCAGCCGGCCTGGCGCATGACCTGGATGATCTTGCCCGGCATGGCGCCGACGTAAGTCCGGCGGTGGCCGCGGATCTCCGCCTCGTCCCGCACCCCGCCCAGGGAAAAGCGGACGAACTTGCGGTTCACGGCCCTGGCGATGGACTTGGCCATCGATGTCTTGCCCACGCCCGGCGGTCCGATAAGGCAGAGGATGGGGCCCTTCAGCTTCTTGGTGAGCTGGCAGACCGCGAGATACTCCAGAATCCTCTCCTTGACCTTTTCCAGTCCGTAATGATCCTCCTCGAGTATCTTTTCGGCCATGCGCAGATCAAGCCTATCCTCGGTGAATTTGCTCCAGGGCAGGGCGACGATCCAGTCGAGGTAATTGCGGACCACCACGGCCTCGGCGGCCATGGGCGGCATGCGCTCGAGGCGTTCCAGCTCCTTCCGGGCTTTTTCCGCCACCTCGTCCGGCAAAGCCAGCGAGGCGAGCTTTTCCCTCAGTTCATCAACTTCCGCCGCGCGTTCGTCTTTCTCGCCGAGTTCTTTCTGGATGGCCTTTAACTGCTCGCGCAGGTAATATTCCTTTTGCGTCTTCTCCATCTGCTTGCGTACCCTGAGTTGGATCTTTCTTTCCATCTCCAGGACCTCCGCCTCACGCATGAGCACGGCGCAGAGTATTTCCAGCCTCTGCTTGGGGAGGCTCGCCTCCAGCAGTTCCTGCCTGTCCTCGAGCCTGATGGACGTGCTCGTGAGGTGCGAGGCGATCGCGTCCGCCAGACGCCCGGGGTGCTCGATATTGGTCACGGAGATCAGGACCTCGGGAGGCGTGTTCCTGTTCAGCTTGACGTATTGCTCGAACTGGCGGATGGTGTGGCGCATCAGGGCCTCGACCTCGGTGGTGCGCTCCGGATCGTCCTTTAGCTCGGTTACGGACACGCGATAGTAAGGCTCATCCTGGACATACTCGTCGATCCTCACCCTGGCTACGCCCTCCACCAGGACGCGAATAGCCTCGGGCAGCTTGACGAGCTGTTTGATCTCAGCCAAAGTGCCCACGGTGTACAGATCCCCGGGAGCCGGATCGTTGTTCCGCGCGTCCTTTTGCGAGACGAGCACGATCCGCCTGTCGTGGACCATCGCGTCCTCGATGGCGTTGACCGATTTTTCCCTGCCTACGTCGAGGGGATGCACCATGAATGGAAAGACGATCACGCCCCGCAGAGGCAAGAGCGGCAAAGGCGGGACGGATTTGGCTCTGGGCAAGGACGGCACCTCCTCTGGGGCGCGGGCATCCGCTTGGTGGGGTTATTCTTGACCCCGATCGTAAATCCTTTCGCAAGATCCTGGGCGGGAAACGCTAGGCCTGGCAAGGGGTAAAAAAAGAACCAGCTCTGCCGCTGGCTGGGTGTCCGGGAGGGTTTACATTCAGCCCTGCGCCGCCGCGGGTTTGTCCAGAGCCAGGCGGCCCCTGAGGGGAACGGGTTGCGCGCCGGCCGGGGTGTCGTTGGGCAGGAGGCAGAGGTCGATCAGTTCCCCCACTTTTTCCACGGGAACGATCGTGATGCCATCCGCCTCGCGGAAGAGATCCTGCCAGTTATCCTTGGGAATATAGACCCGGCGTGCGCCGGCCCTTTTCGCCGCGTCGACCTTGGGCACGATGCCGCCCACGGGCAGGATGCGGCCCCTGATCGAGACCTCGCCGGTCATAGCGGCCTCGTTGTCCACAGCTCTGCCTGTCATGGCGGAATAGACGGCCGCCACGAGTGTGACGCCGGCGGAAGGCCCATCCACCGGTGCGCCGCCGGGAAAATTGATGTGGATGTCGAACGAGCGCGGATCGAGACCCAAATGGCGGCGGATCACGGTAAAGACGTTGTCCACCGAGCCCCGCGCCATGCTCTGCCGCCTGATCTTGCGGCCCGCCTCGCCCAGTTCCTCCTCGTCCACGAGCCCCGTGGCCGTAACCCTGCCCGTACCGTCCGGCACCCGAATCGCCTCGGCTTCAACCTCGATCAGGGCACCGACATTGGGACCGATTACCGCCAGGCCGTTGGCCACACCCACCTGGGGAGAGGCGGGCACGCGGCGGTCGGCCCGGGGCGTATACTGGCCGCTGGCCACGACCCATTCGATATCGGCCCTGCGGATCCTGGTCCGCCCCTCGGTCATGGCCAGGCCCCCGGCAATCTGGATGATGTTCACGGCGTCCCGGCCGTTGGCCGCATACCTGACCAGCACGTCCAGGGCCCCGTCCTCGTCGGCGAGATCGATCTTTTCCAGGGCGTGACGCGCGATGACGCTCACTTCCTCGGGGCCCAGGGCACGGAAGAAGATCTCCACGCAGCGCGAACGTATGGCGGGCGAGATCTCCGCGGGCTGGCGCGTGGTGGCGCCGATAAGCCTAAAGTCCGCGGGCAGGCCGTTTTGAAAGATGTCGTGGATGTGATGGGGTATGTTCGTATCCTCCGTGCTGTAATAGGCGCTTTCCAAAAAGACCTTGCGGTCTTCCAGGACTTTGAGGAGCTTGTTGAGCTGCACGGGATGCAACTCGCCGATCTCGTCGATAAAGAGCACGCCGCCGTGGGCCTTGGTCACCGCGCCCGGTTTGGGTTGGGGTATGCCGGCGATCCCCAGCGGTCCCGCTCCCTGATAGATCGGGTCGTGCACCGAACCGATGAGCGGGTCGGCGATGCCCCGGTCGTCGAACCGCGCCGTGGTGGCATCCAGCTCCACGAACTTGGCGTTCTCACGGAAGGGAGAAAGGGGGCTGCGCTTGGCCTCCTCTAGGACGATCCGCGCGGCGGCGGTCTTCCCCACCCCCGGCGGCCCGTAGACGATGACATGCTGGGGATTGGGCCCGCAAATGCAGGCGCGCAGAGCCCTCAGACCCTCCTCCTGGCCGATGATCTCCGAAAAGTGCGTGGGACGGGTGCGCTCCGAGAGCGGTACGGTCAGGGAGACGCTGCGCATGCGCCGCAGGCGTTCCATTTCCTTGCGGGACTCGCGATCGACCGCCACCTTGTTCCCCTGCTGGGAACGGAGCAGGTTCCAGAAATACAGCCCGATGACAATGGCGAAAAAGAGGTTGATAAGCCCGATGATATTGGCAGCGATGTCCATCTCTGGCGCCTCCCCGCGCGAGGGTATGCCTTATTATGCCCGCGCGGGCAAGGAGTTTATCCCCGCGGGCCGGCGGAGATGATCCAGTAGCTGGCAACCTGGTCATGCCTAAGGAAGACTTTGTTCCGGACAATGGTTGATCGCTGACGGCTGATATAAACAGAAAACCGCCCGGTGCGGGCGGTCGAGACGGGACTTGTCGTCGGGTCAGTGCGGCAGTTCACGCGGGCCGTCCCCCTTCAAGACGGCCTGGAGCTTTTCGATCAAGGCCGGCGCGGCGTCGATTATCCTGTCGACCAGCATGTTGCCCTCCACCGGCAGGAGCCTCGTCTGGTCCTTGCCGACGACCAGGAACGCCACGGGATGGAGGGTGATACCCGCGCCGCTCCCCCCGCCGAACGGCATGGAGGCCTTTTCCTCGCCCCCCGCGCCGCGGTTTTCCCCCTTTTTTCCCCCGCCTGCCTCGAATTCGCTGCCGCCGGCGGCAAAACCGAAGGTGACGCGGGAGATTGGTATGATCACGTTTCCATCAGGCGTTTCCACGGGATCGCCGAGGATCGTGTTGACATCCACCATTTCCTTGATGTTCTGCATCGCCGTTTTCATGAGGCCTTCGATTGGATGCTCGTTCATCATGCTCGCCTGCACTCCTTTGGAGCTTGTCCCTGATGTAACCGCGGACGCTGGCGGCGATAATGTGCCCCATGCGCAGGGTGAATATGCAGTCCAGGTCCGTGACCAGCCGCCGCCCATCGGCGAAGGACGGGATTACGCTCACGCCGAGCCGTTTCCTGGGCATGCCGTAGCGCCTGCCGAGGGCGGAGACGATGGCGCTCTTTACGGCCCACAAAAGCCCGGCGGACCAGGCCGTCAGGGCCGCTTCCCCGAGCCCGAGCGTCGTCCGCCAGTCAAGAAAGGTAAAGCGACCCTTGCGTTCCAGGTAACCCGCCACCTGGAACCAGGGCAGCGCCTTTTTGGGCACGAAGTACGAGAGCATGGCGCCGCCCAGGCCGTAATGGCGCAGGCGTTCGACGGCACAGCCGAGCCTCTGCCATATGCCGGACATCTCCAGCTCCCGTCCGGATTCGAGGCGGCGCTCTTTGCGGTCTCCGGCCGTGGCACCGGTTCTTGTCCCTTTTCCCCGCCCGCCATCGCCGCGAGGATAGCCGTACGCCCGCTCTTTGCGGAGCATGCCGCCGAGCGCGCTCATCTCCAGGCTCAAACGGAAACCGTCGCGGTTGCAGCCGAACCTCAGGCGGAACTTGACCGGCAAGAAATAGCCGGCGGCCATGAGCGCGGCCACAATGAGGATGAAGGGCACGTGCGGCACTCCCCGCCGGTTCCCGGCTGAAACGGCCGGAACTCATGGGGTGGAAGGCTGATGCCGGCGGCTGCGCGCGCATCATACCTGCCTGGAGATAGTGTTTCGCGTCGGGAGTGAGCTATGCGCCGGCCCGTTGGGGAGAAAAAGCCCTGCGCCGGAACCGACCGCCCGAATGGTAGGCGCCGCCCAGCAAGACGGACCAGCCTGTGAGGCAGAGCACCAGGCACCAGTCCAGGTGACCGAGCGGCACGGTGGCAAAGAGACGGCCAAGGAGAGGCAGGTATACGACGGCCGCCTGCATGAGCAGCGAAATGAGGATCGTCCACAGGAGATAAGGATTGCCGCCCAGGCTCAACCCCCGGCTTTCGGAGCGGCAGAGGCCGGCATGGGCCAGTTGGGTGAGGACGAGGACCGTAAACGCGATCGTCCTGGCCCTGGCCAACTGGGCGGGAAAGAGGACCAGGCTCAGCCCGAAGGCGACGAGCGTGCAGAGGCCGATGGCAACTCCCTGCCAGACGATCTTGGCCAGGAGCCCGCCGGCGAAGATGCCGGCGCGCGGATTGCGCGGCGGCCTCGTCATGAGCCCTTCCTCGGGCGGCTCCAAACCCAGCGCCAGGGCGGGCAGGCCGTCCGTGACCAGGTTCACCCAGAGGATCTGCAGGGGCAAGAGCGGCAGGGGAAAGCCAAGGAGCATGGCCAGGAACATGACGAGGATCTCGCCCGTGTTGCAGCCCAGGAGATAACGGATGAACTTGCGGATATTGTCGTAGATGGCCCGCCCCTCCTCAACCGCAGCCACGATGGTGGCGAAATTGTCGTCGGTGATGACGAGCGAGGCCGCCTCCTTGGTCACGTCGGTCCCCGTCATGCCCATGGCGACGCCGATATCGGCCTCCTTGACCGCCGGCGCGTCGTTGACGCCGTCCCCCGTCATGGCTACGACATGCCCCGCGGACTTGAGGGCGCGCACGATCCGCAGCTTGTGGCGGGGGGAGACGCGGGCGTAGACGGCGATTCTGGCCTGCGCGGCCGCGAGATCGTTCTCGGAGAGCCGGTCTAGCTCATCGCCTGTCATGACCCGCCCGTCCACACCGAGCAGCCCGATCTCCCGCCCCACCTCGCGGGCGGTCAGGGGATGGTCCCCGGTGATCATGATCGTCCTGATCCCCGCCCCGCGGCACGCCCTGATCGCCGCCGCCGACTCGGGGCGCGGCGGATCCATCATGCCCACCAGGCCGGCTAGGGTCAAGCCTTCCTCGGCAAAAGCGTCCCCGCCCTGCCCCATCCCTTGCGCGCGCGGGAGCGCCCGGAAAGCCAGGGCCAGGACGCGCAGACCCTGGCCGGCCATGGTCTCGGACTCCCTCCCGTACCGCGCGCGCAGGCTCCCGTCAAGCGGTACGACTCCTTGGCTCAGGAGAACCGACCGGCACGAGGGGAGGAGAACTTCGGCCGCTCCCTTGCAGACGAGATAGGAAACCCCGTCCGGACCCCGGCAGATGACGGACATGCGTTTGCGCTCGGAATCAAAAGGCACCTCTCCCAGGCGGGGCCAGAGCCGGGCAAGCTCCGGCAGGGCGAGCCCCGCCTTGGCGGCCAGGACGAGCAGGGCGGCCTCGGTGGGATCCCCCTCGACCTGCCAGACGCCGTCCCTGGTTCGCGCTGCCAGGACGGCGTTGTTGCAGGCCGCCGCCGCAAAAAGGATCGTCCGCAGGGGATCGGGCTCCGCCAGGGTTCGCGGCCAGCCGCGCATGACTGCGGTTTTGCCTCCGGCATCCGTGATCGCGCCCTGGGAGGAGAAACCAGCGCCGCTCACCCGGTAGGATCGTCCGCCCGCGAAGAGCGCGGAGACGGTCATCTCGTTCCTGGTCAGGGTGCCTGTCTTGTCGGTGCAGATCACAGTGGCGCACCCCAGGGTCTCCACGGCGGAGAGACGGCGGACAACCGCGGCCCGCCTGGCCATGCGCTGCACTCCCAAAGCCAGGGAGATCGTGACGATGGCCGGCAGCCCCTCCGGGATGGCCGCCACCCCGAGGCTGACTGCGGAGAGGAACATGGTGCGCACGGTCTCGCCGCGCAGCACGCCCGCGGCGCCAACCGCTGCGCAGACGAAGAGGCAGGCGAAGACGAGCCACCGCCCGATCTGTTCCAGACGGACCTGCAGCGGCGTGGGCCCGGGTTCCGCCTCGGCGATCAGATCGGCGATCTGCCCGATCTCGCTCTCCTTTCCCGTGGCCGTAACGACGGCTTCACCGCGCCCGGCCACCACCATGGTACCGGCAAAAACCATGTTCACCCTGTCGCCCGGGGCCGCGCCCATCTTGTCCAGCCGATGGCAGGATTTGAGCACGGGGAGGGATTCGCCCGTCAGGGCGGCTTCGTTGGCGGCGAGGGCCGCGACGGTCAGGAGCCTGGCATCAGCGGCCACGCGATCGCCTGCTTCCAAAAGCAGCAGATCGCCAGGGACCACCTGCTCCGCCGGGACGAGGGCGACCCTGCCGTCCCGCCGCACCCTGGCCTTTGGCGCGGACAAGTCCCGCAAGGCCGCGAGCGAGCGTTCGGCCCGGTATTCCTGGGCAAAGCCCAAAACGGCGTTCAAGATGACGATGGCTATAATGGTGATCGCGTCGGCGCGTTCGTGGAGAAAAAAGGAGATGGCCGCGGCCGCGACCAGGACGAGCACCATTAAACCCTTGAACTGGGCGATGAATACGCGCAGTGGGGAAAGGGGTTTGGCGCCCGGCAACCTGTTTTCCCCGGCCGCGCGCAGGCGGCGTCCGGCCTCGGCCCCGGAGAGCCCTGATTCGGGCACGAGCCCCATCCCGGCCGCGACCGCGCGCGCCTCCAGCCGCCACCATTCTTTTTGGGACAAGAGGAACCCTCCCGGGGATCATCCCTATGCCCGCGGGAGGGCAGCCATGCCATGCGGCGTTGGGCTTGCGGCTGATGTGGGGTGGCCTTTAGGACTCGAGCGCCTTACGCGCTTCCCGGTTGGCGGGCTCCAGGGAGAGGATCAGGGCGTAGACGGCCCGGGCATTGGCCGAACGGCCGAGCTTTTTTAGGACCTTTGCCAGGCGCAGGTGGAGATCGACGTCGCTCGGATTGTGTTCCACGCCGCGCTCGTAGAGAGCCAGCAGCTCTTTTGCCTCCGCGCCGCCTGCCGCGAGCAGATCGCCGAGCCTGAGATAGGCCTCGGGCACGGCGGGGGCGTGTTGGATCACCCCCCGCAAAGCGGCGGCGGCCTGGGCACGCCTGCCCAGGCCGTGCAGGGCCTCGGCATACCCCAGTTCGGCCTGGACCAATCCGGGCGACAGCGCCAGGGCTTTTTTGAGATCATCGGCCGCCGCCGCCCATTCCTCGCGCGCCAGATGCAGCCGGCCCAGGCAGGTCAGGACATAGGGGCGGTCCCCGGGCCGGGCCAAGGCCCTGGCGTACTCGGCCTCGGCCAGGCTGCCGTCGCCCCGCTCCTCGAGGAGCATGGCCAGGATCAGGTGGACCTCCCTGTCATCGGGCTCCAGGCGCGCGAGCCTCCGCGCCTGGCCCAGGGCGGTCTCGAACTCGCCGTAACCCAGCCATTCCCAGATTTTCGCAAGCGGATCGATCCGCCCCGCGTTGTACCAGGGAAAAGCGGCCGTCGCGGCCGTGGCCGCGAGGCAGAGTACCGGGAGCAGGAAGAGGACGCGCCGCCAAAGCGAGGAATGTCTCATGCCTCACGCTCCGCTGAAAACCTACATACGCATGTTGGTGTTTCGCCACGCGCGGGAGGCTTCCTGCCGGCAGAATGAGGCGGCGCCGTAAGCACATGAAAGATGAGGTAGAATGTGTTTTAAGGGATTTTAACAGGCGGAGGTCAGTGCCTGAGGGCCGCGCGGCCGGGGTAGACCGCTTCCCCGCCCAGCCCTTCCTCGATGCGGAGCAGCTGGTTGTATTTGGCCACCCTGTCGGTGCGCGAGGGAGCGCCGGTCTTGATCTGGCCGGCGTTCACCGCCACGGCAAGCTCGGCAATGGCCGTATCCTCCGTCTCGCCGGAGCGATGCGAGACGATAGCGGTATAGCCCGCGTTCTGGGCTATGCGGATGGCGTCCAGGGTCTCGGTAAGGGTGCCGATCTGGTTGAGCTTGATCAGGATTGAGTTGGCCACGCCCGAGGCGATGCCGCGGGCTAGCCGGCCGGTATTGGTGACGAAAAGGTCGTCCCCCACGAGCTGGATCCGGCTGCCGAGGCGGGCGGTTAGCATCCGCCAGCCCTCCCAGTCCTCCTCGGCCATGCCGTCCTCGATGGAGATCACGGGGTAACGTTCGGCAAAGGCGGTCCAGAACTCGACCATCTCCTCGCGCGTCTTGACTGCGCCGGACTTCCAAAAAAAGTATCTACCCGGTTCGCCGCGTTTTTCCGCCGCGTCCCAGAGTTCCGTGGCGGCTGGATCCAGGGCGATCGCCATGTCCTTGCCCGGGATGAGACCGGCTTTTTCCACCGCGGCCACGATCACCTCGAGGGCCTCCTCGTTGCTCCCCAGATCCGGCGCATAACCGCCCTCGTCCCCCACGGATGTGGCGTAGCCCCTGGCCTTGAGCACGCTCTTCAGGGCGTGGAAGACTTCGGCCCCATAACGCAGTCCCGTGGAGAACGAATCGGCTCCCACGGGCATGACCATGAATTCCTGCAGGTCAACGCTGTTGTCCGCGTGCCTGCCGCCGTTCAGGATGTTCATCATGGGCACCGGCAGGACTTTGGCGTTGCAGCCGCCGATATAGCGGTGAAGGGGCAGCCCGGCAAAGGCGGCGGCCGCCTTGGCCACGGCCAGCGAAACCCCGAGAATGGCGTTGGCGCCCAGGTTGGCCTTGTTCGGCGTGCCGTCCAGCTCGATCATGAGCTGGTCCACGGCCGCCTGGTCCAGGGCATCGCGGCCGATCAGCTCGCCGGCGATCCTGTCGTTCACATTGGCCACGGCCCTGCGCACGCCGCGGCCCAGGTACCTCTTTTCGTCCCCGTCCCTCAGCTCCACCGCCTCAAAAGCCCCGGTGGAAGCCCCCGAGGGGACGGCCGCCCGGCCGAGGCTCCCGTCATCCAGGGCCACGTCCACCTCGAGCGTGGGATTGCCGCGGGAGTCAAGGATCTCGCGGCCGCGCACCTCGATGATGGTACCCATCTCCGACATCCTTTCCATGGAGTTAATAGAAGTGATATGAAAAAGTCTGAATCCGTGATCCAGACCTCACCCGGCATCCGTGCCGCCCTCTCCCGCAGTGAGAGGTCAAAACCAACGGGTGTTTTAGGCCCGGTGGCTCCCCTCTCCCCATGGAAAAGGTGTCGGGGGTGAGGCAACGGGGTTTTTCACAGCCCCTCTATGCGTGAACGATGAGGCTCTTGCCCGTCATTTCCGCCGGTTGCGGCAGGCCCAACAGTTCCAGCAAGGTCGGGACCACGTCGGCGAGCATGCCGTCGCGCAGCTTAGCATGCCCCCGATAGCCCGCGAGGATGACGGGTACCGGGTTTGTCGTGTGGGCCGTATGGGGTTCTCCCGTCTCGTAGTCCACCATCTGCTCGGCGTTGCCGTGATCGGCGCAGATGACGGCGGCACCGCCCCGCGCCAGTACGGCGGGCACGACCCGGGCTAGGCAGCCGTCCACCGTTTCCACGGCCGCGATCGCCGCCCGCAGGTCGCCGGTGTGCCCGACCATGTCGCAATTGGCGTAGTTTATGATGATGACGCGGTACTTGCCGGACGCGATCTGTAACAGCACCGAGTCCGTGACCTCCACCGCGCTCATGGACGGCTTTTGATCGTAGGTCGGCACCTTGGGTGAGGGGATGAGGACGCGATCCTCGCCGGGATAGGTCGGCTCCACGCCGCCGTTGAAAAAGAAGGTCACGTGGGCGTATTTTTCCGTCTCCGCCGTGTGGAGCTGCGTCAACCCGGCCTTGCTCGCCACCTCGGCAAAGGTATTGACGATGCGCCCCTCGGGCGGAAAGATGACCGGCGCCTCGATGGTCTCGTCGTAAAGGGTCAGGCAGGCGAAATCTACGCCTGGATGTCCCCCCGGCCGGGCAAAGCCCTTGAAATCGCGGTCGACGAAGGCGCGGGTGATCTCGCGCGCCCGATCGGGGCGGAAATTGAAGAAGATGACGCCGTCCCCGGGGCGGATGACGACCACCGGTTTCCCGCCCTCCGTGATGACTGTGGGCAGGACGAATTCGTCCGTGATGCCGCCGGCGTACGCTTTTTCCACGGCTTCGCGGGCGTTCGCGGCTTCCTCCCCCTTGCCCTCGACCATAGCCAGGAAGGCTTTTTCCACCCGGTCCCAGCGCTTGTCGCGGTCCATGGCGTAATATCGCCCTGACACAGTGGCGATGCGGCCGGCGCCGATCTCCGCGCATTTCGCTTCGAGTTCCGCCAGGTATGCCAGGGCCGATTGGGGCGGCGTGTCGCGGCCGTCCAGAAAAGCGTGGATATAGACGTCACGCACGCCAGCCCCGACCGCCAGGCGGATGAAACCGTAGAGATGATCGGTATGGCTGTGGACGCCGCCCGGCGAGACGAGGCCCATAAAGTGTAGAGCCCTGCCCCTCTCCCGCACTCTCTGCAGCAGGCCCTGGAGAACCCCGTTATTCCTCAGTTCCCCTGTCTGCAAGGCCTTGGTGATCCTGACCAGACTCTGGTCGATAACGCGCCCCGCCCCCAGATTGAGGTGGCCCACCTCCGAGGTGCCCATCTGCCCCTCGGGCAGGCCCACGGCCTCGCCCGCGCAGAACAGACGGGCATGGGGGCATGAGGTAAAGAGCCCGTCGAGGAAAGGTGTTTTCGCGAGCTTGACGGCGTTGCCCTCCGTGCGCGGGTTGATGCCCCAGCCGTCGAGGATGATGAGGACGACAGGATCGTACGGCAAATCGGTCACTGCCTCTCGTGAGATTCGACCGGGATGAAGAGCGGAAGCTTAGGAAATGCTTCAGCCATTGTATCGAACGATCGGGACGAATGTGTCCGGTCTGAGGCTCGCGCCGCCCACCAGGGCGCCGTCGATCTCCGCGTGGGCCATGAACTCCTTGATGTTGTCAGGTTTCACGCTGCCGCCGTAGAGGATGCGCACGGCATCGGCCTGGTGCCTGCCGTACATCTCAGCCAGGGTCCGCCGGATCATGGCGATGACCTCGACCGCGTCCTTTCCCGTGGCGTTGCGGCCTGTGCCAATGGCCCAGATTGGCTCGTAAGCCACGACGATCTGCGCCGCGCCGGGGCCGAGATCGGCCAAGCCCTCGCGGACCTGGGACTCGACAAAGGAGGCGGTCTTCCCCTCCTCGCGCTGGGCAAGGGACTCGCCCACGCAGGCGATGGGGACGAGGCCGTGGGCCAGGGCGGCCTTGATCTTCTTGCGCACGGTTTCGTCGGTCTCGCCAAAGAACTGGCGCCTTTCCGAGTGGCCGACGATGACGTAGCGGCAGCCGAGGTCCGCGAGCATGGGCGCGGAAACCTCGCCCGTGTAGGCTCCCTCGTCCTGCCAGAAGAGATCCTGCGCCCCCAGGGCGATTTTTGTGCCGGCAAGAAGAGGCCCCACCGCGGCAAGCGCGGTAAAGGGCGGGCAGATCACGACCTCGACGCCGTCCTCGCCGCCGATTTCCCGCGCGAGGGCCGCGGCCAGCTCGCTCGCGGCGCTCGCGGTCTTATACATCTTCCAGTTGCCGGCGATGATGGGTTTGCGCATGATCGATTCTCCTCAGCGGTAAAAGATAAAGGGAAAAGGCTAAAGGCGTAAAAGGGAAAAGGGAAAAGGCTAAAGGCAAAAGGTTAAAGGTCATGCCCATCCTCAGGGTAAAGGGAAAAGGGTAAAGGCTAAAGGCAAAAGATTAAAGGTCATGCCCATCCTCATCGCCCATCCCTTTTCCCTGTCCTTTCCCCTTTTGCCTACTCCCTGTCCTTTCCCCTTTTGCTTTTTCCCTATTGCCTACTTCTTGTCCTTTCCCCTTTTGCCTTTTCCCTTTTGCCTATTTCTCGTCCTTTCTCCTATTGCCTTTTGCCTTTTCCCTATTGCCTTTCCCCTATTGCCTATTTCTTGTCCGTCAATGCCGCCACGCCCGGCAGTTCCCTGCCCTCCAGGAACTCGAGCGAGGCGCCGCCCCCGGTGGAGATGTGGGTCATGCGCGCGGCAAAACCAAGCTGCTCCACGGCCGCGGCCGAGTCGCCTCCGCCGACGATGGTTGTGGCGCTCGAGTCGGCCAGCGCCTGGGCGATCGCTCTCGTGCCCACGGCGAACTGCGGCAGCTCGAAGACGCCCATGGGGCCGTTCCAGACCACGGTCTTCGCTTCTTTGACGGCTGCGGTAAAGAGAGCGATCGAGGCCGGGCCGATATCGACCCCCTCGAGATCCGCGGGAATCCCGTCCGATGGCACCACCCTGCTTTGGGTGGGATTCTTGAAATCGTCCGCCACCACCGTGTCCACGGGCAGGAGGAGCTTGATTCCCCCGGCGCCGGCGCGGGCCAGCATCTCGCCTGCAAAGCCCACGTTCTCCGCGTCAAGCAGCGAGCGCCCCACCTCGTAGCCCTTGGCCTTTAGGAAGGTGTAGGCCATGCCGCCTCCGATGATGAGGGTGTCCACCTTGGCAAGGAGGTTCTTGATGACGCCGATCTTGTCCTTGACCTTGGCCCCGCCCAGGATGGCCACGAAGGGCCTTTCCGGCGCGGTGATGGCCTTGCCCATGATCTCGATCTCTTTTTGCATGAGGTAACCGGCGGCCGCCGGATGGAGGAACGCCGCCACCCCGGCGGTGGAGGCATGGGCGCGATGGGCGCTGCCAAAGGCGTCGTTGACGTAGAGATCGGCCAAGTCAGCCAGCTGCCTGGCAAAGGCCGGGTCGTTCTTCTCTTCCTCCGCGTGGAAACGCACGTTCTCGAGGAGCAGGATCCCGCCCGGTGACAGGGTGTCAACCTGGGCGCGGACGCCCGGACCCACGCAGTCCGCGGCCATGACCACCTCGCGTCCCAACAGCTCGGAGAGGCGCTTGGCGACAGGAGCCAGCGAATACTTGGGATCAGGGCCGCCCTTGGGCCGGCCGAAATGCGAGGCGAGCACGACCTTTGCGCCCCGGCCGGAAAGGTCGGTGATGGTGGGCAGGGCGGCCCTGATGCGGGTGTCGTCCGTGATGCGGCCCGCGTCATCCACGGGCACGTTGAAGTCCACCCTGACGAGGACGCGTTTGCCCTTGACCTCGAGGTCCCTGGCGGTCATCTTTTGCATGGCGAATTCCCCCATTTTGGGATTTGTCCGGGCCCATCGCGATTTACCCGTACCTTATAGCTTTTTGGCGATGAACGACGCCAGATCGCAGACGCGGCAGGAATAGCCCCATTCATTGTCGTACCAGGCGACGACCTTGACCATGTTCCCGTCCATGACCATGGTGCAAAGGCCGTCCACGATCGAGGAATTGGGATTGCCGTTATAGTCCTTGGAAACGAGCGGTTCGTCGCTGTAGGCCAGGATCCCTTTCATGGGTCCTTCCGCCGCTGCCTTGAGGGCGCCGTTGACCTCCTCGGCCGTGACGTTCCGCTCGAGATCCGCGACCAGATCCACGACCGAGACGTTGGGGGTGGGCACGCGCATGGAAAAGCCGTTGAGTTTGCCCTTGAGCTCGGGCAGCACCAGGGAGACTGCCTTGGCCGCGCCCGTCGTGGTGGGGATCATGGAAAGAGCGGCGGCGCGGGCCCGGCGCAGGTCCTTGTGGGGCAGATCCAGCACCATCTGGTCGTTGGTGTAGCTGTGCACCGTGGTCATGAGGCCCCGCTTGATCCCGAACCGCTCGTGAATCACCTTGGCCACGGGCGCCAGGCAGTTGGTGGTGCAGGAGGCGTTGGAGATGACCTCGTGGGCCTTGGGGTCGTACTTGTTTTCGTTGACCCCCATGACGATCGTGATGTCCTCGCCCTCGGCCGGGGCGGAGATGATGACCTTCTTTGCGCCGCCTTTTGAGATATGGTTGTAGGCGCCTTTGACTTCCTTGCCCTTTTTGTTGACCCCGTCCATCTTGATGGTGAAAAGCCCCGTGGACTCGATGACGATGTCCACGCCAAGATCCTTCCAGGGAAGCAGCGAGGGATCCCGCTGGGAGAGCACCTTGATCGCCTTGCCGTTGACGACGATGGTGTCGTCCTTGGCGGCGACGTCCGCGTCCAGGACGCCGTGCACGGAGTCATACTTCAGGAGATAGGCCAGAGTCTTGGCGTCGGTTAGATCGTTGACCGCCACAATTTCCAAATCCGGATTGTGCCTGAGCGCCGCCCGGTATACGTTCCGGCCGATGCGCCCGAAACCGTTGATGCCCACCTTGACCGCCATCACAGTAACCCCCTTTTATTGACTGGCTTTCCGCCATGGGATC
>JBLNBS010000080.1:0-3188 GCA_050260175.1 Patescibacteria group bacterium
AGAAAGGAGTTGACCCAATCCCCCATGTCCAACGCCTTCGACATCTTGCGCGAACGCGGCTTCATCCAGCAGGCGACCCGCGAGGAGCCCCTGCGCGAGCTCCTCGGCAGGGAAAAGGTCACCTTTTACATCGGCTTTGACCCGACCGCCGACAGCCTCCACGTGGGCAGCGCCCTGCAGATCATGGCCATGGCCCATCTGCAGCGGGCCGGCCACCGCCCCATCGTCCTGCTCGGCGCGGGCACGGCCATGATCGGCGATCCCAGCGGCAGGACTGAGATGCGCCGGATGCTCACCCTCGAGACGATCGCGGCCAACGCGGATCGTTTCCGGGAGCAGTTCGGCCGCTACCTCGACTTCACCGAGGGCCGCGCCCTCATGCTGAACAATGCCGACTGGCTCCTGCCCCTGAACTACATCGAGTTCCTGCGGGAGATCGGTGCGCATTTCTCGGTCAACCGCATGCTGACCGCGGAATGCTTCAAGTCCAGGATGGAGAGGGGCCTCTCCTTCATCGAGTTCAATTACATGCTGCTCCAGTCCTACGACTTCCTCCACCTCTTTCGCAGCCACGGCTGCGTCCTGCAGTGCGGCGGCGACGACCAGTGGTCGAACATCATCGCCGGCGCCGATCTCATCCGCCGCATGGAGGGCGGCGAGGCGTTCGGCCTGACCTTCCCCCTGCTCACCACGAGTTCCGGGCGAAAGATGGGCAAGACCGAGGCGGGCGCCATCTGGCTCGACGCGGCAAAGACCTCTCCCTTTGAGTTCTACCAGTTCTGGCGCAACACGGAGGATGCCGATGTCGAGAGGTTCCTCGGCTTCTACACCTTCCTCCCCATGGACGAGGTCCGGCGCCTGGGCGCCCTGCGGGATCGGGAGATAAACGAGGCGAAAAAAGTCTTGGCCTTTGAGGCCACCCGCCTGGCCCACGGCGAAGAGGAGGCCGCGCGGGCCCAAGCCGCGGCCGAGGCGGCGTTTGGGGGCGGCGGGGACGAGGGCGCCATCCCCACGGTCGTCATTCCCCTGGCCGAGCTTGGGAGCGGCGTGCCGCTGCTCGAGCTCGTGGTCCGGGCTGGCCTGGCGCCGTCCAAGGGCGAGGCCCGCCGCCTGGTGGATCAGGGCGGCATCTCCATCGGCGAGGAAAGGGCCGGCACAGCCGTGGCGATCGTGCCGCCCGAGCGCCTGCAGGGGGACGGTCTTATCCTGCGCAAGGGCAGGAAGGTGATTCGCCGGGTGGTGGCGGGGTAAACGGAAATCTCGAAAGGGCAGGCTTTTCCGAAGCTTGCTGGGTTTTGACGCGTGGGGCGCCAGGCGCCCAAAGCTACAGGTAGTTAACGAAATTTTGCAGTCCGGGCTCTCGAAATTCGGACAGATGCTATCATAAGGCCAAAGAGGTATTTTGGGCATCCCCGTCGTATGATCCAGTCAGACCCAAATCGTCAGGAGGTGGATCCCCCTTGGACATTGGCAAAGGGCTTTCGCGCAGTTTCGACGCGTACATCAAGAATTTCGTCCCCCTGCTCCTGGCCTCCCTGGTCGTGGTCCTGATCGCCGTCGTAGCCGCGGCCGTGCTCGGCCCCGTACTGGGATTGGTCCTGGGCTGGGCGGGCAGGGTGGGCTGGCTACTCATCTCGCTATTGCTCGGCGCGGCGGTCGCCCTCGTGGCGAGCCCGTTCGCGGGCGGTTTCATCGCCTTGGCCTTCAAGGCGTTACGCGGGCAAAAGGGTGAATTCACGGAGGTCTTCGGCCATTTCGGCAAGGCACTGCCCGTGGCGATCATCCTGGTCGGGGCCGCGCTCCTCTCCTTCGTGGTTTCGGTCATCGGCGGCATCCCCGTGCTCGGCTACCTCCTGACCGCCGTCTTCGGCCTGGCCTCGCCCGCACTGGTCTTCGTCTTTGGCCTGGCGCTGGCCGCGGTGGTCGACAAGGGCACGAATCCTCTGGACGCCCTCAGGCAGGCCGTGGGGCACTTCCTCAAGGAGCCGCTCATGTGCTGGCTCTACGGTCTGATCTTCTGCATCGTGGCCGGCATCGGGCTCGGCCTGGGCTTCGCCATCGCAGCGGGATTGGGTGGCCTCTTTTGGCTCCTCTACATAATCCTCGCCCTGCTGCTCGCCGTGCCGCTGGCCGCCCTGACGCTGCCCGTCATGGCCCTCGGCCTGGCCGCGGCCCACGAGGAGGCGGCGGGCAGGGAACCGGCCCAGCTCAAACTGGACAGGCAGGCCGTGCAGATCGCCGGCCTGGTCCTGGCGGGCCTGCTCGTCGTGGGGCTTGTCTGCAACCTGGCCGGCTGGGGCTTTGGCTGGGGTTGGGGCTGGGGCCTGGGTGGCGGCCGTTTCCTGAGCCGCTCGTTCCTTGGCTCGGCCTTCGGCCGCGGTCTCGGCGTCAGCGTGAAAGAGCGCGGCGGCAAGTTCACCATCAGGGGCAAGGGCGGCTCGCTGACGGTCGGCGCCGGTCTGCCGAGCAATTTTCCCAAAGACATACCGATCTACCCGCGGGCCAAGGTCGAGGGCACCCTGGCCACCGAGGACGGGTCCATGACCACCTTTGCCTCCAAGGACGCGCCGGATAAGATCTTCGTGTACTACCAGGAGGAGCTGGAAGGCCGGGGATGGACGATCGAGACGCTCGACTTGGGCGAGGTCAAGTCCATCGGCTGCCAGAAGGGCGAGCGTGAGGGCTCGGTCTCGATCACCAAGACGGACGAGGGGAGTACCATCATGATCTCGATCGGCAAGAAGAAGGAATAGGCCTAGGAGTTGAAGAATGGGTTTTTCACACCGCTCCTAGAGACAAACGTGATCGGGCGCCGGGGATCTCCCCGGCGCCTCTACTGTCTGTGCCAGTTTTTAGCCCGGATGCGAAGCTGCGATCCCGGCGGCCACGCCGCGCTGGAGGAACGGATCAATGAAAAAACCTCCCGCGATTGACGCCAACATCATCTTCGAATACCGGAAATCACCCGGGTGGAACCATGAGAATCGCTGTCATCCCTCGGTATTGTGTTTGAAGACCCACGCCCGGAGCTCCGTCAGGTCCTCGCCGTCCGGATAGGCCTCGTTCTTCCGCCCCCGTAGCAGGTCCGCCAAGGCCTCGGCATATTCCGCGAAATAGGCGATCAGGTTGCGGATCAGACTCATAGTGGCCGGGGTGATGTAATGCTCGATCCCTTCCACCTGGTCTTT
>JBLNBS010000081.1:0-2952 GCA_050260175.1 Patescibacteria group bacterium
GGCTGCAGGATGTTTACTGCGGGCGTATTGGCCGACGCGTTGTCCACGTTGATGGTGATCGGCGCCGACCAGGTGAAATATCGTGTGGAGGTGTCGAAACCGCGGGCGATAATCTCCACGGGGCCGTCATATCCCCCGGCGTCGAGATCGAAATACCAGGTCCCCGTGTCATCGCCGTTGGGATCGTCCATGTGGCAATCGTATATTTCCTCCGCGTTCATGGAGATGACGACCTGATAGACCCTGGTGTATGTGCCGGAGATACGGATGATCCCGGGACCAACGGTGGCGCCGTTTGCCGGCGAGGTGATTACGACGCTGCTGTTCGAAGGAGGCGCCCCCGCGGCCGTCACGGAGAGTAAAGCCGCCGCCGCCGCGACGGCCGACACCGCCAGTAGCATTCGCGTTGACATCATGATCCGGCCTCCTCATTATCTGCTCCGCGCCCAAACAAGGTGCCTCGACAGTGCCGCCGGTCCCACCCCCTCTCGCCCTCCTCCCGCCAGATGAGCCCGTGGAAAGGGCGCGCCCCGCGCCAGCCGGCTCCCCGGTACGGCCGCGTCCATCCGTCTCATCCTACCATGCCCGATGGTCCCATCCTACCTCCTGGACCAAGGAAGGAAGTGTATGGAGACAAAAAAAACGGCCGGGGCCATGACGGCCCCGGCCGCGCAGTGTGGATCAAACCATGGATCCGGTGTAAAACCGCTCCTAGGAACGGTTGACCGGAGTGCACTTCATTCGCCGGGCCGGGCGGGTGCGTAACAAGCCGCGAGCTACGAGCCCAGCTTCAGTTCCATAAAGGTCGCGCCCTCGATGGGATTGTGGCAATACGGCTCGATCTCCACGAAACCCAGGGATTTATACAGGGCGATGGCCTCGCTCAGGGCCGGCACGGTATCCAGGCGCATGCTCCGGTATCCGGCGCGCCGGGCTTCTCCTACGATCTCCTCAGCCAGCCGGCGCCCCAGGCCCAGGCCGCGGTATTCGGGCTTGACATAGAGCCTTTTCATCTCGCAGACGCCGTGACCCAGGGGGCGCATGGCCACGCAGCCCGCGGCGTCATCGTTCTCCATGGCCAGGAGCAACCGGCCCGCGGGCGGAGCGTAGGCCCCGGGCAGGCCGGCCAGTTCGGCGTCGAAATTCTGGAAGGCCAGGTCGAAGCCGAGGGAACCGGCGTAAGCCTTAAAGAGCCGGCGAATCCCGGCCAGATGCCCGGGCGTGGCGGCGTGGATAATGTCTAGGATGGCGGCTTGTCCCTCCGTTCGTTTCATCTTTACCGCTTCCATCACCTATGGCGGAATTTCAGGCCGGTCGCGCCCCCGTCCGCGTTCTGCCCCACCTCGACACATGCCTTGATGTTGGTCCCGTGGCAGTACAGGCAGGTCTCCATCTTCCCGTCACTCCCCGTTCACCGTCCCCGGCACGGTTAATCATTCTGCATCCATCATGCATCATTTCTCGAACTGCGGCAGATACGGCGCGTGCACCCGCAAAAGCTCGTCCAGGACCGCCCTGGCCGTGTCCACGCCGTCCACCACCGGGTCGAGGAGGAGAGCCTGCAGGGCCGCCTCGCGGTCCCCGTGCACGGCCGCCTCCACCGCCAGTTCCTGGACGGCCACCTGGTTTTGGCAGAGAGCCGCGATGCCTCGGGGCAGCTCGCCCATGGCCAGCCCATGCAGGCCGCCGGGGCCGGCCACGGCCGGCACCTCGACCACGGCCGCGGGCGGCAGGTTGGTGATGCAGCCGCCGTTTCTGATGTTCGCGGCGAGGATGTACTCGTTCCTGCCGCCGGCCACGGCGGAGATGATCTCGAACTCGGCCTCTCCCGAAGGCCGGCTTAGCCAGCCCTCCGGCAGCGGGCCTCCCCTGGCCGCGGCCCCGATCGCGGCCAGCGTTTCCTCCCGGTGCCGCGCCGCCTTTTCGAAATCGTAGCCCTCGAGCCCCGCCTTTTCCCAGCCAAAGGCCAGGTACTCGCCGATGTGGTCGTCGCTCGGGGCCAGGTAGTAGCCAAAATGTCTCAGCATCGCGAAGGTCAGGTCCAGCCTGCCGCACCAGGTGGGGGAGGGATAGCCATCCGGATAACGCGGGGCCAATGCCCGCAGGCGGGGGTAGAGATCCTCCCCCGTCCCGCGGTGGCGCAGGGAGAGAAAGCAGACGAGATGGTTCAGGCCCGCCGCCTTGACGTCGACCTCCTCCGGGCATAGGCCCAGCATCTCCGCGACGGCGGCGAGGCCGAGCTGCACGCCGTGGCAGAGTCCGACGGCGCGGATGCGCGTGTACCTGTCCACCGCCATGACGATGCGGCTCTCGGGATTGGTGAAATTGATGAGGAGCGCCCCGGGGCAGAGCTCCTCCATGTCGCGGCAGATGCCGAGGACGATGGGGATGTTGCGCAGGGCGTGCGAGAGCCCCCCCGGGCCGCCGTTCTCCCCCAGGACCTGCCTGATGCCATACCGGCGCGGGATCTCCCAATCCAGGCGCCACAGCTCGTCCCGGCGCACGGCGATGGAGCAGATGACGAAATCGGCGCCGGCCAGGACCTGTCGCCGGTCGGTCGCGGCCTCGAGCTTGAGCCCGGCCCCGGACTCCTTGTTGAGCCGTTCGGCCAGGCTGGCCATGAGCTCCAGGGCCTCCTCGTCGATGTCCACCAGGGCCAGGGTGCCGCCCCGCATCTCGGGGCACTGGACGGCGTCGCGCAGGCAGGCGGGGCCGAACGAGGCCGAGCCTGCGCCGATGAAAACGACCTTGATGCCGCGCATGTTCTTCCCCCTCGTTTCGTGGTGTCGATCCGATCCCGAAATTCAGCGCCGCCGCGCCGGTTCCTTTTAAACCTGAATTTCGCGTTCTTCAAAACAACAAGCAGTTAGGATAGCATTTGGGCATCACCAAACAGGTGAAAGCCAGATTGTGAAAGGATGCGAGCCGATCCGTCAGGATGTCTGCCGATGA
>JBLNBS010000082.1:0-9122 GCA_050260175.1 Patescibacteria group bacterium
GGCCTGATAACTCCATATAGATCCGGTAATTCTCCTCGTCGAAACAGACGAAGATCACTTCCATGGCACTCTCGTCATGTTCGAGAAAGGCCGACACCTCGCGCCAGGCTATCTCCGCCGCGGGCTCTTTGGGGAAACCGAATATCCCCGTGCTGATATTGGGGAAGGCGATGCTCCTGACGCCCCGTTCCCTGGCCAGCCGCAGGCTGTTGCGATAGCAAGCCGCCAGCAACTCCCGTTCATTGTTGCTGCCGCCTTGCCAGACCGGCCCGACGGTATGGATAACATACTTTGCCGGCAGGTTGCCGCCGGTGGTGATCACCGCCTCGCCCGTGCGGCAGCCTCCCTGCCTATGGTAGATCTCCCTGCACTCCCGCAGGATTTCCGGGCCGCCTGCCCTATGGATGGCGCCGTCGACTCCGCCGCCGCCCAGCAGGCTGCTGTTGGCGGCATTGACGATGGCGTCGACACTGAGTTTGGTGATGTCTCCGAGGATGAGGCGGGGATTGGGCATGGAGGATCATCCTTTCAAACCTTGGCCGTGGATGTCCGGGTCGCGCTTCGGGGCTGACGGTGCTGCCCCAAAGACCTCTAATCGGTTCTCAAGAAGTTGTCCTCATAAAACTATATTTCCAGTTCCATAATGGCCAGGTCTTTCGCAACGAACCTTACCAACCCCTGGATCGATTCCGCGAAGGAGTCGTAGATCCTGTCCGCGCTGGAGCAGCCATTGAGCACGGTATGGACACTGTTGCCCACGTAGCCGACCTAGCCCACCGGGTCCAGTTCGACCTTGATTGCCTCGGAGTCGTGGGGATTTTCGGGTCGCCTCGATCCCCGGCCGCTTTACAGGTTCGCCAGGTCCTTTTCCAGATCGTCCTGTTCGACCTCGTCCTGCATCTCCTTGGATTTGTAGCCCACCAACAAAAGCAGCTTGTAATTCTTGCCCGCCAGCATAAGGGTGATCTCCGTCCGTTCGGTCTCCCAGGAGGCGTAGCAGACCAGGCTGCCCGCAGCGACCGCCATTTCCCAGTCATTGGGATCATCGCGGAACAGGTCGCTCTTCCAGAGCCGGTCGTCCCTGTCGCTTGTACCGTATTTGGCGTTGAGCAGGTCCTTGAGATCGCCATAAACGATAAAACACTCGTTGGCGCCGAAAGATGTATCGGCCCACGCATAGATCGCCTGATAGAGGCGATCGTCATTAAAGTAATAAGCCAGGTCAAAATCGTGGTTCACCATGGAGATGCCCTTGTACATCATGCTTTCTTCATCCTGATAAACAGGCTCGCGTCCTTCCGCCGCCCGGACTTCGGCCATGGACATGCCCCAGCGGATCTTGCGCAGATCGAATCCTTCCTCCGCGATGATGGGCAGTACCGTTACCAGGCTGAGAACCAGGACGCACCACAGACGTCTCATCTTTCGTCCCTCCATCCATTGTGATCATGGTACTCCTGTCACAGATAACTCTGTTAAAGTACGCTCTTCCTGAGATCCGGCGCCATGCGGCGCGGCAGGATCGTGCCATGATACGGCACCCCGTGGTTTCCCCTTGATCGCCGCACCTCTGGCAAAGCGATGTGATACGGCATCCCCATGATAAAACAAGAGACCGTCAAATACTGACGGTCTCGAAAAAATGCCTCGCGATACTCTCTCAGTTCTCCGTATCCTGGCGGTCAACCCCGGGCATATGTTCGAAGCCTTAAAGCCGCATTCAGCAGGATATCCTCACCCTCACCACCCCAGGCTCGGGCAGAGCCACCCTGATCCCGTCCTCGATCCGCTCCACCTCCACCGGCCCGCCCTCGGGTACCCAGGCGTCGCCGGCCCAGGCTCCCGTCTCGGCGGCCGCCTCGCCCCTGCATGACAGGCGCGTGGTAAACCCGTGCCCGGCCAGGGTCAGGTCGCCGGGTCCGGTCAGGATGGCCATGCCGCGGCCCTCGGCCTCCGCCTCGATCTCGCCCGCGCACCCGGGCAGGGTGAGAGGCAGGCGCAGCGGTTCTCCCTGGGCCGTGAACCATTGCAGCCGCTCGGTGCGCCGGTGCCGGACGAGCGGGGCCATGACGCGGCGCAGGATGCCGAACTCCGCGCGGATCTGGTAGGCCTTTGAACTCCAGCGGCCCTCGAGGTCGACCAGGGGCGTGCGGTGGGCGTATCCCTCCTCCCAGGCGCCCAGGCCGTACGCGCAATCGATGGCCCAGAGATCGAAGCCGACCGCCCCGCCCTCGGCCAGGGCGTAATAGAGGTTCTTTTCCGTGGGATCCTTCGTGTCGCTCGAGGTCTCAGCCACCAGGGGGACGTTGCGGCCCACGGCAAAGGCGCTCATCACGCGGCGGAAGCCCTCGGTATCGCCTGCGTAGATGTCCGGCGCGCAGCTTGCGAGGTGCGGGGCCTTCTCGAGGTAATAGGCGATATTCTCACCGGGCCGCGGCGTGCCGACGAAATTGACGTAGAAGGGGAGCGGGTAGACCTCGGCGCCGGCCTCGACGAGCGCGGCGACGTAATCGCCGTATGCGCGGTCGCCGAATTCCCGCTCCTCGCGGGCGCTCCGGGCAAAGGCCTCGTTGCAGGCGGGGCAGCAGCACCGCGGCGGAAAGCTCAGCCGGCCGGAATCGGGCGTGCTGATCTCGTTCTCCACCTGCATGAGGACCACGACGCGCGCCCGGTCGACCTCGCGCAGGCGGCCGAGGGCCGCGCGAAAAGCCGCCGTTTCGGCGCCGAGCGTGGCCCGGCAGGCGGGGCAGAGGGCCTCCCGGACGGTGCCGTCGGGCAGGCAGGCGCGCCGGTAGACGGCGGGGTTGTTTTGGACGTAGTCCGGCACCTGATAGGTATACTCCTCGCGGTCCCCGGAGGGATAGTACCTGTTCTTGAACCGCATGCTTCCGCCCCGGTTGCTGCCGAACCAGAGCAGGACCAGCTTGAGGCCGTAGCGGGCGGCCAGGGCGAGCTGGCGGTCGATGAAATCGTATGCGAAGCGCCCCGGCGCGGGCTCGACCTGGCGCCAGAGGACCGGCACGTAGGCCGTGGTGCAGTTCATGGCCGCGGCGTGGGCATAGAGGAACTCCGAGCGCTCCGGGGCGATAGTGTTGCGAAAGTCCCACTGCGCCCCCAGCGCCAGGAAGGGCTCGCCGTCCACGTAGAGCCCGGCCCGCCCTTCCACCATCCGGATCTCCGGCAGGTTGCTCATGTCCGCTCCCTCCAACAATCATATGGTTTGATGATGCACCTTCGCCCCTTCGCCTCCCTCTCCCGCGATCGCGGGAAAGGGGTCAGGGGTGAGGGGTCACGCTCTCTCCCGCCCAAAGCTCCGCGAGGTGGAGCAGCACCTCGACGGCCTGTTCCATCCATTGCACGGAGACCAGTTCTCGGCGGCTGTGGACGTTTAGCCCGCCGTTGAAGAGGTTGGGGGTGGGCAAGCCCAGCTGGGAAAGGCGCGCGCCGTCGGTGCCGCCGCGGATCGGTTTGACGATGGGTTCGAGCCCAGCCTTTCTGATGGCCGCCAGGGCGTGCCCGGAAACGCGCGGATCGGCCTCGATCTTCTCGCGCATGTTGCTGTAAGCGCCCGCGACCCTGACCCTGGTGCGCAGGCCGGGGTATTTACAGGCGAGCAGCCGCAGGGAGGCATGGAGCAGGCGGCGCTTGGCCTCGAGACCCTGGACGGTAAAGTCCCTGAGCAGCCAGCGCAGGGTGACGCGCTCCACGTCCCCTTCCACGGCGTCGGGATGCATAAAGCCGAGCCGGCCGTCGGTCGTCTCCGGGCGCATGCCGGGGGGAATCCCCGCCACGAGTTCGGCGGCGGCGGCCACGGCGTTGACCATGCGGCCGCGGGCGGTGCCGGTGTGGCTGCTCACGCCGTACAGGGTCACGGCCAGGGTCTCGGCGTTAAAGTTCTCCTCCTCGTACTCCCCGGCCTCGCCGCCGTCCACCGTGTAAGCGCACACGGCGCCGAAGCCCGCCGCGTCGAAATGCTCGATGCCCCGGCCGATCTCCTCGTCAGGCGTAAAGGCCAGCTTGATCGGGCCGTGCGCCCTATGAGGCTCGGCGAGCAGGCGGGCGACGAACGACATGATCTCCGCCACTCCGGCCTTGTCGTCCGCGCCGAGGAGCGTGGTGCCATCGGAGGTGATGAGGTCGTGGCCCTTGAGCCGTTGCAGTTCGGGGAGCTCCGCGGGCTGGATGCGGACCCCGCCTGGCAGCTCGATCGTCCCGCCGCTGTAAGCCCGGTGCAGAATGGGCTTGACCCCTCCCCCCGGCACGCCCTGGGCGGTGTCGAGGTGCGCCAGGAAGCCGATGGCCGGGGCATGCGGCCTGTTGCCCGGCAGCGATGCGTAGACGAAGCCGAAGCGGTCGACCCTGGCGTCCGGCACGCCCATGGCGATCAGCTCGTCCTTGAGCATCTCCGCCAAGGCAAGCTGCCCGGGGCTGCTCGGGCAGGTCTTGCTCCCGTCGTCGGCCCTGGTGTCGATCCGCACGTAGCGCCGGAACTTCTCCGCCACGCTCTCGGCGAGGAGCTCATCGCGGGTGGGGACTCCAACTCCCATTGACCTCACCGCCAAGTTATCGTCCAAAGCTTTGTGATTGAACTCACCCCCCGTCCCCCTCTCTTTGCGGTCGAAGAGAGGGAGAGAACGAGAGGGTGAGTTCAGGCTCGTCGGTTTGAGGCGAAGCTTCGCTAGTATAGATGCAGGGATAGGTTCACCCCTCGAAATACGCACCCTGGGAGGCCAGTTCCCGGCGGAGCAGGGCCGTGTCCAGGCGGGCGGGAGCCTCGCCCGAGGCGGCGCAGAGGGCCGCGGCTACTCCCGCCGCCTGGCCCTGGGCCATGCAGCAGACCGTGTTGCGGGTGGAATTGTGCACCACGAGGTCGGAGGAGATCATCCTGCCGGCCACGAGGAGGTTCCCCACGCCGCGGGGCACGAGGCAGCGGTAGGGGATCCCGTAGGATCCGCCGCCGGCCACATTGTAATCGGGGTTGTCGATGAAGGAGAAACGGGCGATCTCGTCGGCGAAACCGCGGCCCTGCAAGACGTCTTCCCGGCTGAGGTCGTAGAGGGTCTCCACGATGCGGCTCCTCCTCGTCCCGAGCTGGGCCACGGTCGCGGAGAGGTACGCGTCCTGGAAACCGTCGATCCTGCGCCGGAAGAAATCCACGGTGCGGTGAACCTGGCGGCGGGCCAGGAGCTCGCAGCGGGAAAGGTCGTCGCGGCTGAGGATGTCCGCGGGATGAATCCAGGTGGCGTTGACGTAGGTGAACTCGTCCGGCCGCACGGAATTGGCGAAGAACCAGCGGTTGAGCCCGTCCCGCTCGGCCTCCTCGCGCCAGGGGCCGAAATGCCCGCCGAGCCTGATGATATCCGGAGTGTTCCGCCCGGCCTTGACGCCCCTGGCCAGCTGCCAGAGCGCCCCCGCCCGGTCAAGGGCCGCCGCGGCGCGTTCGAGATCCACATGGCCCAGGCGAAAGGTCAGAGACACGCCGTAGGGGTTGTCCGCGCCGCGCACGTCCAGGCACGGCGCCCCGGCGCCCGCCGCCACATCCCCGTCCCCCGTGGCGTCCACGTAGACCTTGGCCCGCAGTACTTCGGGGCCGGACTTGGAGGCGCAGACCAGGCCCTCGATGCGGCCATCGCCCGCCAGCACGTCCGCGATCCAGGTATGCAGCAGGAGGTCCACGCCGGCCCCGGCCGCCATCTCCTGGGCAACCAGCTTGTAATCCTCGGGGTCCGAGAGCGTCAGGCGGGAGACAAAGTCGTAACCGCGCTCCATCTCCACGTGGCCGAGGCTGCCCCCCCGCTCCCGCAGCCGGTCGACGAGCTCCTGGGCCAGGCCCCGCACGACCTGCTTTTCGGGCACGCGCTCGGGCTTGAAGATGTTGTAGAAACAATGCAGGGAGGTGGCGCCGAAAACCGCGCACCCCCCCAGGAATCCATGGCGCTCGACGAGCGCCGTACGCGCCCCGGCGCGGGCCGCGGCGACCGCGGCCATGAGGCCGGCGGTGCCTCCGCCGGCCACGATCACATCCACCTCGCGCGTGATGGGCAGTTCTTTCGTATAGAGCATCTCCGCGGCCTCCTTCGGCTGGGAAATCATACCGTTTTCCCTCTGGTCCCCATGTTTTTCTCCGGCCGCGGGCGGATTCCTCCCTCATCACAAGAATGGTGGCCGTCAGATCGTCTCGGCCGCCACGTATTCCTCCAGGGTCAGGCCCTTTTCCGCCATGGCCAGGGCGTGCCCCGCCCCGACATAACGGAGATGCCATGGTTCGTACCGGTAGCCCGTGATATCCTCGCTTCCTTTTGGGTAACGGATGACAAAGCCGAAGGCCGGGGCGTTCTGCGCCAGCCACCTGCCCTCGGGCGTTTCGCCGAACGCCTCGACCAGCGCGCCGCCCACCGCGGGGCTCGACACATCGACGGCCAGGCCGGATTGATGCTCGCTCCGCCCCGGCCGCGCGCTCACCCTGTCCGCCTCCTCCTCGCCGTACCTTTGCACCTGGGAGGCGTGGATGGCGCGCTGCCGGTCATAGGATCGGTACGCCGAGACGCCCACCAGGGCGACGCCGTCCGCCTCGGCCTGGGCAAAGAGCCTCTCCAGCGCCCGGGCGGCCTCATCGGTCATGAGCCTCTTTTGCGAGCCCTCGGGGCAGGCAAAGGGAACGGCGGCGGGCCGTAACCCCGCCGGGACATAGCCGCGCGGCAGGGCGCGGGATTTGTTCACCAGTAAAGGCATCATGGCTTTGCCGGGCCGCTTTGCGCGGCCGGGTGTACGGGATGCCGGCCGCGGCGCGGGGGCGGGGTGCCGGGTTTCTTCGGCGTCAATTCGCGAAACCCCGGCCGCCGCGGGATAAACGAGGACGGCCAGCATGGCCGCGATGAGCAAAGACTTCCGTGTCATTTGCATCCATCTCCACCTTGCGGTCGTGATCAATTAACAACCACGTAACGTTCCTTGCCATCGATCTTGAAATGGAACGGAATCTGCCGTTTCTTGGTTACGTTAAATTCAAAAACGGGCTAAACGATCCCAAGTTCATTCTACTGTTCCTCGATCGACCTCCGCAAGCAGGGGGTTCCCGCCGTTCCAGGCTGGTATTGGCCCTGCTGTCAGGTTCAGGGCCGGATTCCCGTCTCACAGGAGCCCCCGCCGCCCCTCCTCCAGGAGCCTCCCGGCCACCTCCCTCAGCTCCTGCCCGCACCCGGGCCCCATGACGAGCAGGGCGTCGGGCAGATCCACCACCGTCAGGCCCTCCACGCCGACCAGGGCCACGAGGCGTCCGCCCCCGGCCCTGACAAGGCAGCCCCGGGCGTGATGCAGGAGGGCGTCGCCGTCCACGGCGTTCGCGCCGCCGCTTTGCGCCAGGGCGGCCTCGCGGACCGCGTCCCAGCCGCCCAGGTCGGACCAGGCATACTCGCCCAACACTACCCTGGCCTCCGCCGGGCCGCGGGCCAGGATGCCCTCCTCGAGCGAGACGGCGGGCAGATTCCGCCAGGCGTAACTGAGCACGGCGTCATAGTCCGGCGTGCCCAGGGCCCCCTCCACCCAGACCAGCGCCTCCGCCAACTCCGGCAGGAACCGCTCCATCTCCCGGCGGAGCGCGCGGGGCCTGACGGCCAGGACCCCGGCATGCCAGAGCCACCCCCCGGCGCAGAGCTCCGCGGCCCGCTCCGGCCCGGGCTTTTCCTCGAATCCGCCGCACGCAAAGACGGCCGGGCCGCCCTCCCCCGCCAGCCTCTCCCCCGGCTTGATGTAGCCGCATTCGGGGGCGGGGCGGGCGGGGATCGTCCCCACGACGGCCATGCCGCCCTCCCCTGCCAGGCGCGCCGCGGCCCGCACCGCGTCGGCGAAACCGGGTCCGGGTCCGATCGCGTTATCGGCGGGCACGGCCACGATCACCTCGTCCGGCGCCTCCGCCCCGAGATGCACGGCGGCCAGGCCCAGGGCCGGCGCGGTGCCGCGGCCCATGGGCTCGCAGATGATCCTGGGACCGGTCCCGAGGCAGGCTTCGGCCATGGTGCGATGGGCGGCGCCGGTGACGACGGCGATTCGCTCCCGCGGCACGATCCCGGCCAATGCAAGGCAGGTCTCCTCGAGCAGGCTCCGCCCGCCCAAGACCGGCAGGAACTGTTTCGGCCGGCGCGAGCGCGAGAGGGGCCAGAGCCTGGACCCCCCGCCCCCGGCCAGGATGACGGCGCGCATGACAGCCTCCCGATCCGCTTCCTCGATCTCAGTCTATTGGCATATGGGCCGGGGAGTGACGGCGGGGATTGCGGGAGGAGTTTGCCTGGTTGCAGGCGAATATACTTGCGATTCGGATTTGACCAAATCCTGAGCTTGTGGAGGGGATGGCCATCTTTGGCTACCAGGCCGTTTACGACAGCGGCTTTGCCGAGGCCCTCCGTTTTGCGGCGGCTAACGGTTTTTCCTACGTCTCTTTCGATCTCAACGTGCCCCGTTTCCGCCTGCAGGCCCTGTCGCCCGCGGAGATCAAGGGCATCGCGCGCCTGTCGAGGGTGCTCGGCGTCGGCCTCTCCTTTCACGCCCCGGGGGACAATCTCAGCCTCTACACGGACCACCCCGAGATCAGGGAGGGGATCATGGCCCACCTGCGCTCGGCGGCCGCGATCGCCGCGGAGCTCGGCGCCGGCCGGCTCACGGTCCACCCCGGGACGAGGCCGTCATTCCGCAGAAACGGAGAAGCGGACGACGGCTTCCAGGCGGAGTACCGGGACCATTACCTCGGGGTTCTGCGGGAGAACCTGCTCTGCCTGGCGGACTACCCCTTTGCGCTCTGCGTGGAGAACAGCCCCCTCGACGGCCTGACGGCCGAGGCCCTGGCCGGGCTCTTTACCCAGGAAGCGCCGGTCTATCTCGCCTGGGACATCGCCAAGACGTACACGCTGGACCTCGCGCGGGACGAATTCACCGAGGCGTTCATGCGGGGCCACGCCGAGCGGGTCAGGGAGATCCACCTCCACGACATCGTGCCCGGATTCCACGCCCACCAAGCCCTGGGCGAGGGCCGGCTCGATCTCGCGCCGTACCTGGACCTGATCGGGGACGAGCGGATCGCCAAGACCATCGAGGTGCGCCCGCGGGAGGAAGCCTTGCGGAGCCTGCAG
>JBLNBS010000083.1:0-19212 GCA_050260175.1 Patescibacteria group bacterium
TGTGTTGGTGGGGTGCGCCGGACCCGGGCGGGGGCGCCCCCCCCCCCGCCCGACCCGAATATTCACCCAGACTTTGGCGCCCGGATTACGCACCGCCGCCTCTCCGATCAATCGCAAAGCCAAATTAACCCTTTGCGAAAGAGAGGGTTACCCTAAGCTTCGAGGCCTTGCTGGTCCCGTTCTGGAAGGTGATATGATGGCTGTCTCAAACGCCCGTTTCGCTCACGTCAACCTCGTGGCCCGCGACTGGCGGGCATTGGCCGAATTCTACACACGGGTCTTTGGCTGTCTCCCCGTCCCGCCTGAACGCGACCTGCGCGGCGAGGCGCTCGAGGAAGGGACCGGCCTGCCCGGTGCCCATCTACGGGGCATGCACCTGCGTCTGCCAGGGTTTGGCGGAGATGGGCCGACGCTGGAGATCTTCCAGTACGACGCACTCGCGGCACGGCCGGACACGGCAGTCAACCGGCCAGGCTATGGGCATCTGGCCTTTCGCGTGGACGACGTCCCCGCCGCCTGCGCGGCCGTGATCGCCGCCGGCGGGCGGAGAATCGGCCGGATGGTCACCACCGAGGTGGGGGACGGGGCGCGCGTCACCTGGGCATACCTTGTGGATCCGGAGGGCAATATCCTCGAACTGCAATCGTACCTGGCTAGTGGCTGAACTCACCCCACGCTTGTGTTTCCGCCCAGGATTGAGCGGTCCTGCAATGCAAAGGGAAGATGCCAACCTTCCACAATGGGGATGACAACTGATGAATCCAGAATCCATCGCCTTCATCCGCGGCGGCGCGGAACTCCTTAACGAGGTCGAGCCCCTCTGGCGTAAGCTCAATGAACATCACCAAGCGAAATCAACCCATTTCGCCGATCGCTTCGCCGGCTTCACCTTCCCCGTGCGCTGCGCCGACCTGCTGCGCAAAGCCGAAACCGGCCTCCTCCTCGTGGAGATGGCCCGCGATCGCGAGGCCGGGATCTACGCCGGGTACGGCATCAGCTCGGTGGATGGCGGCGGGCCGGACGGACTTCTCTTATCTCGATACGGTCATGGACCAGCCGGAACCGAAGAGCTGCCACCATGCGGCCATGCTCGCCTTCCACCTCGGCGGCTCGGTCATCGGCCTGCGCGTCCATGACGCCAAGCGCCTGGTGGACTACTTGCAGGAAAGGGAGGAGTTCGACACCGGCCGCTTGGGCGCGATGGGCATCTCCGGCGGGGGCATGCATACCCGCTACTCGACCTGCCTTGACACGCGCATCAAGGCCTGCGTCATCAGCGGTTACTACTCCACTTTTCGCGACAGCGTCTTTGCCATGCGCCACTGCGCGTGCAACTTCGTCCCGGGACTGCATGTCTTCGGCGAGATGTACGACCTGGTAGGCTTGATCGCGCCGCGGCCATTGCTCGTCGAGTCCGGTAGCCGCGATCCGATCTTTCCGCGCGAGGCCGTCGAACGGAGCGTGGCCAGGGCGCGGGAGGTTTACGGGATCTTTGGCGCGGCGGAAAATGTCCGGACCGATTACTTCGAAGGCCGGCACCAGATCAGCGGGAGGTTGGCGTACGAGTTTTTATGGGATGCGCTGGCGGCGTTGTGAAAGACAAAAACGCATTCTCGCGCGGAGACGCAGAGGCGCAGAGGAAAAGGCAAACCGGCTTGACCTGGTGATTCTATCGCGCTTCTAAAAGCGGTGTAAAAAAGGTAACGGAACGCGAATTATGGCGATTAACACCCAGATGAAGAAACGATTTAACAGGATTAACATGATTTTCAGGATTTACACGGATTATTTGTTATTAGATCATCTTATTAATGATCTAATCTTAAATCTTGTTAATCCCATTAATCATGTAATGTCGTTCCCTGTTTTACGTGTTTATCGGTCCAAGATCGGTTTTTCACACCGCTTTTATATCCAGGAGATATTAATACCGCTTGTCTAAATCCTCGGGAACTGGTATGATGATGGCATCAAGCGGATGGAGGTGGCTTGCGGATGCGTCTGCGAGTCGTGCACCTTCCATTGCGCTCGCGGGCTTGATCGCCCGCTTACTGATTTGGGCCGCGGGCGACCGCGGCCCCTTTATATCTTGAGTTGAGGCGTTTGCCGGCTCACCAGCCCCGGTTCAGCCTGAGCCTGTCCGCCTCGCGGATCAGGGCGCGCAGGATCGGTGTGGACCCGGGCAAGGCCGAGAATTCGGCGGCGAGGACCCATGATGCCCCTTCGCGGGGCATGCCGCTCCGCCAGCGCGCGAGGTAGAGGAGGCGGACGGCCGCGCCGCCCCCGGCGTCCGCGGCCAGCCGGTTGCCGGCGGAAAAGATGTGAAATGGTCTTGGCGTATTTCACCACGCGGCCCGTTGTTCCCTGCCGCCGCCGGCCAGCAGAGGTGCGCGGCACTTGCCAAGCCTTCCCTTGGGAGGCAAGAGATGATACAATCCTATCAACGAGTTTGCTCGGTAAATCCACAAAGCAGGAGGTACAACCATGCCAAACGGCGCCCGCCGCTTTCCGCCCGATGATTACCGGCCAAAGCTGGACCTGCGCGAAACGGAGATCGCCATCAAGCTACTCAAGGACTTTTTCGAGCTGCGTCTGGCCCGCGCCCTCAACCTGACCCGTGTTTCGGCGCCTCTCATTGTCCGGCCCGAGACGGGCCTCAACGACAACCTGAACGGGGTGGAGAGGCCCGTGGCCTTTGGCATCAAGGATCTGGGCGAGGCGCCGTGCGAGATCGTCCAGTCCCTGGCCAAGTGGAAGCGGCTGGCCCTTGCCCGCTACGGCTTCCGCGTAGGCGAGGGCCTCTACACCGACATGAACGCCATCCGCCGGGACGAGGTCCTGGACAACCTGCACTCCATCTACGTGGATCAGTGGGACTGGGAGATTATCATCCCGAGCGAGGCGCGCACCATGGAGACGCTCCACGGCATCGTGCGGCGCATCTACGGCGTCTTCCAGGAGACGGAGGCGTACATACTCGGCCGCTATCCCGCGCTCTCCCGCAAACTCCCCGGAGAGATCCATTTCACCACCGCGCAGGAACTGGAGGACCGCTACCCCGGCCTCTCTCCGCGGGAGCGCGAGGACGAGATCTGCCGCGAAAAAGGCGCGGTCTTTCTCGCCCAGATCGGCGGGCCCCTGCGTTCCGGCGCGCGTCACGACGGCCGCGCCCCGGACTACGACGACTGGTCCCTGAACGGCGACATCATCTTTTACTACCCCCTGCTCGGCATGGCCTTTGAGGTCTCCTCCATGGGCATCCGGGTGGACGCGGCCGCGCTCGACCGGCAGCTGCGCCTGGCCGGCTGCGACGAGCGGCGGAACCTTCCTTTTCACCGCGCCCTGCTCGAGGGCGGGCTGCCCCAGACGGCGGGCGGAGGCATCGGCCAGTCCAGGATCTGCCAGTTTTTCCTGGACAAGGCCCATATCGGCGAGGTCCAGGCCTCTGTCTGGCCCGAGGAGACGCTGGCCGCCTGCGAGGCCGCGGGAGTGACGCTGCTTTAGTCCGCGTCTTGACAGAGCCGCGCCCGGTATGCCATAATGCAGCTAATACCTGAATCCATGACGATTATTAAAAAGGCGATGACGGAGACGAGTAGGCGCGGAGCGCCGCTATGGAGAGAGCCCGGGATGGTGGAAACCGGGTGCGGCGGCCGCGGCGAAGATCCCTCCCGAGCCGCCAGGTCCAAAGGGCATTGCCCCGGTAGGCCCGGCCGGCATCGTCCCCCCGTTAGAGCGGGACGCGGCGCTTGCGGGCGCCGGCATGAGCGGTCCCGCGCTGTGCGGGGCAAGCGGGGTGGTAACGCGGGCGCGATGGCTCCCGTCCCTGAGAAGGGACGGGAGCTTTTATTTATCGAGGCGTGGCCTTGCACCGAATTCCTCCCTGCATTCATACAGCCGGAAATTACGCGGTTAGATGGCAGCTTCATTCCTTTAGCGTTTTAGTTGAGCATTATCATCTCGCGTAGATCGTTTTATCTGTGTAATCTGCGTTATCTTTGGTTTAACCGGCGTTTCCGAAATCCAGGTTATGCTAAAGTACTGTCGGGAGGAATTACCAATGCCGTTCAAAGCCGTGCCGCCCCAGATCGACTTCGTGGCACAGGAGCATGAGATCCTGGACTTTTGGCGAGAGTCCGGCTCCTTTGCCAAGCTGGTCGAGCTGCGCATGGACGGCCCGCCCTGGTCCTTCATCGACGGCCCCATCACGGCCAACAACCCCATGGGTGTCCACCACGGCTGGGGCCGCACCTACAAGGACCTCTTCCAGCGCTACCGGGCCATGCGCGGCTGCCGGATCCGCTACCAGAACGGCTTTGACTGCCAGGGCCTCTGGGTCGAGGTCGAGGTGGAAAAGGAGCTAGGTTTCAAGACCAAGAACGAGATCGAGAACTACGGCGTGGCGCGCTTTGTACGCAAGTGCAAGGAACGGGTGCTGCGTTACGCGGCCGTCCAGACCGAGCAGTCCATAAGGCTCGGGTACTGGATGGACTGGAACGACCCGGGCGTGCTGCGATCCCTGGCGGACAAGATGGCCCATACGCCGGAGGAGACGATCACGGTCCAAGGGCCGGAGGGGGCGGTCACCGACACGGCCGAGCGGATCGTCTCCCGCCTCGGCCTGCCGGAACTGGGCGGCTCATATTTCACCTTTGCCACGGAAAACAACTACATGATCTGGACCTTTCTCAAGCGCTGCTGGGAGCGGGGCTGGATCTACAAGGGCCGCGACGTGATGCCCTGGTGCCCGCGGTGCTCCACCGGCATCAGCCAGCACGAGATCGTCACCGAGGGTTATCGCGAGCTGACGCACGCCACCATCACGGTCCGCTTCCCCCTGCGCGGCCGGCCGGGTGAGAGCCTCCTCGTCTGGACGACCACCCCCTGGACCCTATCGAGCAACGTGGCCGCGGCGGTGGGGCCGGGGCTGACCTATGCGCGCGTCCGGCAGGGGAACGAGATCTACTACCTCTCCAAGGGCGCCCTGCAGATGCTGAAAGGGGATTACGAGGTCCTGGGCGAGCTGCCCGGCACGGCCCTGGTGGGCTGGACATACGACGGGCCTTTCGACGATCTCCAGGCCCAGCGCGAGGCCGGCGGCCCCGAGGCGCATAGGGTCATTCCCTGGGACGAGGTGGGCGAGGACGAGGGCACGGGCATCGTGCACATCGCCCCCGGCTGCGGCGCGGAGGACTTTGCCCTCGGCAGGGAGCACGGGCTGCCGGCCATCGCGCCCCTGGACGAGGCGGGCGTTTTTGGCGGCGGTTTCGGTCCCCTGAGCGGGTTGCACGTCTCCGAGAGCGCGGCCCTCGTCATGGAGCTCCTGCGGAGCAAGGGCCTGCTCTACAAGGCGGCGGACTACAAGCACCGTTACCCCGTCTGCTGGCGCTGCAGCACCGAGCTCGTCTTCCGCCTCGTGGACGAGTGGTACATCGCCATGGACGAACTCCGGCACGACATGATCGAGGTGACGCAGCAGATCCGATGGATCCCCTCGTTCGGCCTGGATCGCGAGCTGGATTGGTTGCGCAACATGCGGGACTGGATGATCAGCAAGAAGCGCTACTGGGGCCTGGCGCTGCCCATCTGGGTCTGCGGCGGGTGCGGCCGTTTTGAGGTGATCGGCGACGGCGAGGAGTTAAAGAAGCGCGCCGTGGCGGGCTGGGAAGAGTTCGAGGGCCATACGCCCCACAAACCCTGGATCGACGGGGTCAAGATCGCCTGCAGCGCGTGCGGGGGCACGGCGGACCGCATCCCGGACGTGGGCAACCCCTGGCTCGACGCGGGCATCGTGCCCTTTAGCACCATGCGCTACCGCGCGGACCACGATTACTGGCGCCGCTGGTACCCCGCGGATTTCATCACCGAGTCCTTCCCGGGCCAGTTCCGCAACTGGTTCTACAGCCTCCTGGCCATGGCCACGGTGCTCGAAAAGGCGCCGCCTTTCAAGACCTGTTTCGGCTATGCCACGCTCCTCGACGAGCAGGGCCGGGAGATGCACAAGTCCTGGGGCAACGCCATCGAGTTCAACGAGGCCGCGGACCGGATGGGCGTCGACGTCATGCGCTGGCTGTATTGCGCGCACAAACCCGAGAGCAACCTCCTCTTTGGCTACGGCAAGGCCGACGAGGTGCGGCGCGCCTTTCTCATCCCCCTCTGGAACGTGTACTCCTTCTTTGTCACCTACGCCCGCATCGACGCGTGGGAGCCCGGCGGCGCCGGCGCGGTGGTCCGGTCGACAAACCTCCTCGACCGCTGGATCCTGTCGCGCCTGAACGAGGTCACGGCCGCGGTGACCAAGAGCCTCGACGACTACGACGCCTTTGCCGCCACGCTGGCGGTGGAGCCTTTCGTGGAGGACCTCTCCAACTGGTACGTGCGCCGCAGCCGCAGGCGGTTCTGGAAGAGCGGCGCGGACGAGGACAAGAACGCGGCCTACGCCACGCTCTACCGGGTCCTGACGACCCTGGCGCGGCTCCTGGCGCCGTTCATGCCGTTTGTCAGCGAGGCGATCCACCAGAACCTGGTGCGGGCGGTTGATCCGGCCGCGCCGGAGAGCGTGCACCATGCCGCCTGGCCCGGGGTGGACGAAGCCCTGCTTGACGAGGGGCTGCAAAAGGAGATGGACCTGGCCCGGCGCATCGCCGCGGCCGGGCACGCCGCCAGGAACGCGGCCAATCTCAAGGTCCGCCAGCCCCTGGCCCGCGCCCTGGTACACCTCGGCGACGCCGGGGAGGCGCCACTCCGCGACGAGCTTTTGGCCCTCGTCCAGGACGAGCTGAACGTGAGGAGGATCGAGTTCGTAAGCGATCTCTCCACCATCGCCGCGCAAAAACTCCTGCCCAACGCCAAGCTCCTGGGCCCGCGGCTCGGCCGTAATTACCAGGCCGTGCGCGCGGCCTTGCAGGGATTGGGCGCGGAGGCGGTCAAGACCATCGCCGCCGGTGCGCCCCTGCGCCTCGCGGCCGGCGGGGAAGAGGTGGAACTCGCCCCCGAGGAGGTCCAGATCAGCCTCGAACCCCGGGAGGGCCTGGCCGTGGCCGCGGACAGGAACCTGACCGTGGCCGTGGACACCGTCCTGACGCCCGATCTGATCGCGGAGGGCCTGGCGCGCGAGGTGATCCGCCACATCCAGAGCTTGCGCAAGGAGGCCGGTTTCAACCTGGACGACCGCATCGTGACCTCTTACGAAACGCCCGACGAGGGCTTGGCGCAAGCCATCGCGGCCATGCAGGATCTGATCGCCGCCGAGACGCTCAGCCTGGAGTTGAAAGCCGGCGCGCCCGAGGGTGCCGTGGCCGAGGCCGGGGTGAAGATCGAGGGGAAGGTGCTGCGGCTGGGGGTAAGAAAGGCGAAAAGCTAGAATTTACATCATTTTCGATATCAGGATTTATGGCCTGTACTCAGGGACGCATAGTAATCTAGTAAGGCACGCCGTTAAAGGAGGCATCGTACGAAGCGGATGCCATACCTGAGCTTGGCAGACCTTGATCTATTCTATGAGGACGCGGTATCAGGAGAGGCCATCCTCTTCCTGCACAGCAGCTTTTCCAGGGGCGTCAGGGCCTTTGCCGCGCAAATCCCCGTCTTTAGCCCGCATTACCGCTGCCTGCTCCCGGACATGCGGGGGCACGGCGAGACCGAGGCTCCGGGTCTGGAGTGGACCGTGCCGCAATTGGCCGGGGACATGGTCGCTTTCCTCGAGGCCTTGGGCGTTGAGAGAGCCCATCTCATCGGTTACAGCCTGGGCGCTGATGTGGCGCTCTATTGCCTGATCATGCGGCCGGAGATGTTCCTCTCCCTCACGGCCATCGGCACGGCCGGGAGGGTGACGGAAGAGACCATCCGCCAAGCCGATGACTATGAGCCTGGCTCCCTCGAACGCCGGGGCATGCGCGATTTCATCGAGGCGATGAAAGAAATGCACGCAACCGCCCACCGCGGCAACTGGCGGCGCTTTGTCTCGGTCTCCGTCGACAACTGGCGGAGGTACCCGGATATCCCCTTTGCCAGGCTCGCCGATCTCCGGCAACCCTGTCTCCTCATCGCCGGGGAGGACGATCCGTTCGCCAGCGGGAGCCAGTTGGAAGAGTTGAGGCGCGCGATCCCGAATGCTGAAAGCCTGCGTATTCCGGGTTGCGGCCACCGGCCGCACATGGCGGGCTTCAGGCCGGAAATGGTGAACGAGGCCATTCAGGCGTTTCTGCGTAAGGTTCGCTGACGACCATCAATCTACCCATGCCAACTTGATGTCCATGCCTATGTCCCTTAATAGAGGCATATCGTTCGGTAGTCTCGCGGCATGCCAAGAATGGTGGTGCCATCATGACGCGAACCGACAGGCTGCTCGGGATCCTTCTCGATCTCCAGTGGAAACGTAAATGCACCGCTGAGGTGCTGGCCGCCCGCTTCGAGGTCTCGCCTCGTACGATCTACCGGGATATCGCCGCCCTGGCAGAGATCGGCGTGCCGGTCATCGCGGAGACCGGCCTCAATGGCGGTTACTCGCTTGCGCCGGATTATCCCCTGCCCAAGGTCTCGCTGGATTTCCAGGAGGCGCTGGCTCTCTATCTCGGGCTGCAGGAGGTGGGCAAGGCGGAGGGGATCATCCCCGACGAAGCCTTGACAGCCGCCAAAGCCAAGCTGATCGGGATTATCCCGGCGCCTGCCCGGCCGCTGGTGGAAGGGCTCGGCGCACGATATTCCCTGACTGAAGAAGCTCGTGGAAAAATCGATCGCTGCACATTCGCGGAACTCGGCAAGGCGATCGCGGGCAACTTCACCTGCGAGCTGCTTTATCGCTCTTTTGCGGACGACCGGTCCAGGCCGCGGACAGTCGATCCCTTGAGCTTGGACAGGAAGAACCGGCGCTGGTTTCTTTCCGCCTGGTCGCACGAACACGGCGAAATCAGGACTTACCGGGTCGACCGGATATCCCGCGTGGCGCTGACGGAATGTCCTTTCGATCCGGCGCGGCATATGTCGAGGCCGGGGCCGCAAGAGGACCGAGGTGAGGCGCGGGTGCTGGTCGCGAATGGGAGCCGTGCCCAGCGCTGGCTTGAGGAAGCGGGGCATCAGAGCATCGAGACCGCGGGCAGCCGTGAGGGTTGGACGGAGTTCCATTTTCCGCTGGCGACAAACCAGATCAACTATCTATGCCAGTTGGTCCTTTGGCTGGGCGGCGAGGCCGAGGTCCTGGAACCGGAGGAACTGCGCGCGGCGGTGAGAGCCGAGGCCGAAAGGATTGCCGCCGCGCATAAGGCGTAGGTTTTATCGAAATCTTGAAGAAACCTATCAAGTGACAGTGTAACCAGCGATAAAAAAGCACCCTCGAAATTCTGGTTGAAAAATCCGTCTCCCATCCTGACGGTACGTTGTCAGGATGCCTCTGTTATCATGAGGTAAACGGTGAAAGGGAGACGATTCTATGGTGTTAGAACAGAACGGCGCGGCCTTCCCGGCGATCACCGAGGCGCAGGTCAGGGTGGCCTTGGCCCGGCATCTGCCCGGGGCAAAAATCCTGGCCGTCGAGGACCGCGGCGCCTGGTGCCGGCGCATCTTTCGCGCGACCCTGGCGGACGATCGGGTCCTCGTCGTCAAGGTGCACATCCACCCCGAATGGGACGACAGCGGCGCGGGCAAGGAGAGGATCATGAGCGAGCTTTTGCTCGATCATGGTCTGCCCGCCCCGCGCGTCCTGGCGGTGGACAATTCGCGCGCCGTCATCCCCGGACCTTACGTGATCCAGGAATTCGCGGGGGGGACCAGGCTCTCGGACCTGCTCGGCCGGGTCGGAGAGGAGGAAAAGCCCGCGCTCTACGAGGCCGTCGGCCGGTTCTACCAAAAGCTCCACGCCATCCATAACGACCGTTCCGGCTGGATGGACGGCTCGGGCACGATCTATCCCGCGCCCAACGACCACATGTACCAATCCGAAGTGGTCGAAAGAGGCAAGGAGGCAGTGGAGCGCGGCCTACTGTCCGAAAAGACCTATCGCCGCCTTACCGCCCTCTACGAAAAGAACCTCTCCTATCTGAAGGATCACCGGCCGACCCTGATGGGGAGCGTCTTTCGCTGGGCGATCTATCTCGAGCGGGACGGCGGGGGCGGCTGGCGGGTGGCAAAGCTCATGGATCTGGGCGATCTACTCTACTGGGACCACGCACACGATCTGGCCGGGATCAAGTACCCCGCCTTCGGCGAGTATGACGAAAGGCTTTGGCAGGCCTTTCTGGCGGGCTACGGCCCGGCGCCGGAGGAGAAACGTCTCAAGCTCCACCTGCTGCAGCAGCGGCTCACGGCTTCCCTGGGCTACTACATGGAACCCGCCGCGCCCGGCAACGCGGCCTGGCGGAAACACTGCCTGGATGACCTGGACCGGATCATGGACGAGATCGAGGCGGGGAGGGAATCGTGATGGAGCAATGGTTCAAAGTACGGCAGATTTCAAGCGGCATCCATTTGATCGACGATCAAGGCCAAAGCAATATCTTTTTGCTTGTCGGAACCGATAAGGCTCTCCTGGTCGACACGGGCTGGGGCATCGGCGATCTCCCCGCCTTGGTTGCCGGTCTGACCGATCGGCCCGTAATCGTGGTAAACACGCACGGCCACCCCGATCACGTCGGCGGGGGGCACCAGTTTCCCGAGATAAAGATCAAGGCGGAAGATATACCACTATTTCAGGGGTGTTTTTCGACGGAGGACAGGACCTGGGCGCTCGAGAGAGTCCTTGGCAGACTGCCTTTTCCGGATTCTTTCGATCCGAAAAAATGGATTGGCGGAACGCCCGGGCGCGTAGTGCCGATTGAAGACGGCCATGTCTTCGACCTGGGGAACAGGGAAATCGAAGTGATGGCCATCCCCGGGCATACTCCCGGCGGCATAGCCTTGCTGGACAGACGGGAAAGGACATTATTGGCTGGGGATTCGGTCTTGCGCAGTGATATATGGATGCACTTGGATGAATCTACATCTCTCAAAATATTCCAGGACAGTTTGCGCGTGATCGTGGCCAGGTCAAATGAGTTCGATACGATCCTGCCTTCGCACGGCCGCGATCCTTTGGAAGTTGGCATTGTTGCCGAGCTTATCGACGGTATCGGGGATATCTTGGCGGGTAAGAGAAAAGGAATCCCCTATAAAACCTTCGCCGGTGACGGGTTGCTGTGCCGGTTCGCTACGTGCGGCGTGGTTTATAGGGATGTTTCGTGAGGTAAGTTCTTTGGCTGGGATCAAGGCTCATCCAAGCGATGGGCCTTTTCTATGGCGGAAAGGCGGGAATGAAGGTGGGGATCTTCGCCCAGGAATGAATTCTCTTCCACTCGTGTTCCCCGTAACTCTGGTATAATAATGGCAAGCGTAATTCTTCATCCTGCTAACAAGCGGAGGGTGGACATTTGACGAATCTGCCGGCATCGCTGCTTGACAGGATCCGCAATCTCGCCCGCGGGTACGATGTGGAGCGCGTGATCCTTTTCGGCTCGCGCGCCAGAGGGGATGCCCGACCGAAAAGCGATATCGATCTGGCGGTCTTCGCCGGCCCTTCGTTCACTCAGCCTGGCCGCTTGGCCGCGGAGGTCGAAGAACTGCCGACACTGTTGGATGTTGACCTGGTTTTTGTTGACGAGGCAATCGGGCCAAGGATAATGGACCGCATCGCCCGCGAGGGGGTGGTGATCTATGAGCGATCTGACGGCAAAGCTTGATAATCTCCAAAGCGCGCTCACCCGCCTGGCGGAAGGCGTGGCGCAGCTTGGGCGCGGGGACGATCTGCAGCGGGACGGCGTCATCCAGCGCTTCGAGTTCACCTTTGAGCTTACATGGAAGACTCTGAAGGCCTATTTCGAGGAGGAAGGATTGCAGAACCTCACCTCGCCAAAGAGCGTCTTGCGGGAAGCGTACGCGGCAGGGATCATCGGCGACGAGGGCCTATGGCTGGACATGCTCAGAGACCGCAACCTCACCACTCATATTTACAAGCAGGAACTCGCCAAGCAAATAGCCATCGGTATTGAGAAGCGATACCTGATCGCCTTGCAAGCCGTGGTAGACAAATTGAAAGACCTGATATAGCCGGGCGTTTCCGCTTCAATGGGATCACCTTTTAACCCCGCGGCAGGGATCTCGCCGCGCGCGGTGAATTTGCCTCTCTCGTGCCTATTGCCTATTGCTATTTTCCGCACGAGAGGGGCTTTCATTTTGTCTTGGCGCAAGATCCTCGGCCCGTACCAGGGCCTGCCCGCCGGGGTCCATATCTTAGCCGTGGCCAATGCCGTCAACTCCCTCGGTAGCTTCATCTGGCCGCTCATGTCGCTGCTCCTCACGGACAGGCTCGGCTTCGACAAGTCAAAGGCCGGATTCTTCGTCGCCATGCTCTTTTTGGTCTCCGCACCGGCGTCGTTGATCGGGGGCAAGTTGGCCGATCATCTCGGGCGCAAGAAGATCTTCCTCATCTCGCGCACCCTTGGCGCTTTGGTTTTCGTGCCCTGCGTGTATCTTGGCACGTCGCCCGTCCTGCCCTGGCTGTTTTTGCTCAATACCTTCCTGATGTCGCTCTCCTGGCCCTCTCTGAACGCCATGATCGCGGATCTGACGGACCGGGAGCAGAGGCCGTCGGCATACTCGCTCATGTACCTTGGCATGAACGTCGGTTTTGCCGTGGGGCCGATGATCGCCGGCCTGCTCTACAACTTTCATCTTCCTTTGCTCTATCTGGGCGATGCGATCACCACGGTCCTTTCGAGCATCCTGGCGGCGCGGGCCGTGCCCGAAACCTTGCCGGCCGGCGAACGCCGGGCGGCGTCTTCCGGTACAGAGGCGGCGGAGAGAGGCGGGCTGATCGCCGCCCTCCTGCGACGGCCGCAACTGTTGGCCGTTTCCCTGGCTCTGCTCGTGCTCTCCTTTGTCTACGCCCAGTACGGTTTCTGCCTGCCACTACAAGCTAAAACGACCTTCGCCGCCGCCGGCGCCAAGATGTACGGTCTATTCATGAGCTTGAACGGCCTGATCGTGATCCTCGGCACCGCGCCCCTGACCTATCTGACAAGGAATCTGCCCGCCGCTTCGAGCCTCGGCCTCGGAGCACTTCTCTACGCGGTCGGCTTCGGGATGATCGGCCTGCTCGGCGGCTCCGTGCCGCTTTACCTCCTTTCCACGCTGATCTGGTCCGTCGGAGAGGTCGTCATCACCGTCAATTCCCAGGCCTATATCGCCAACAACTCCCCGGTCACGCATCGCGGCCGGTTCAGCGCCGCCATCCAGACGATCTCCGGCATGGGGCGCTTTTTGGGGCCGTTCGTCATGGGCAGGCTGGCGGATCGCCGCGGGCTTGGCGTCGTCTGGAGCGCGTGCTTTGCCTTAGCCGGGCCGGCCGCGGTGCTGTTTTTTGTCCAAAGCGCTTTGGCAACGCGGCAAAGAAATCGAGGCGATCGCCCGGAAGGAAGTTCCTTCGGTTGAACAGAATGATGTGGTGGATATGAAACAAAGGAGCGGCTCGAGGATGGAGCGATTGACGGTAAAGCAGCTTTTTCGGGACGGGGAGTCGCGTATCGGCCGGGAGATCCAGGTCTCCGGTTGGATCCGGACGCTGCGGGACGCGAAGACCTTGGGCTTCATCGAGTTTAATGACGGCTCGTTCTTCAAGAACCTTCAGATCGTCTTTGACGAGGGCCTGCCCGGATTCCAGGAGGTTCTAAAGCTCGGCACGGGCTCGGCCATCACGGCCGAGGGGACGCTCGTGGAGAGCCCCGGCGCCAAGCAGCCCTTTGAGCTCAAGGCGGAAAAGATCACGGTCGAGGGCGAGGCGCCCCCCGACTACCCCCTGCAAAAGAAGCGCCATACTCTGGAGTACCTCCGCACCATCGCCCATCTGCGGCCGCGCGCCAACACATTCGCGGCCGTCTTTCGCGTCCGCTCCATCGCCGCCCACGCCATCCACTCCTTCTTTCACGACCGAGGCTTCGTCTACGTCCAGACCCCCATCATCACGGCCAGCGACTGCGAGGGCGCGGGCGAGATGTTCCGCGTCACCACGCTCGATCCCGCCCAGCCCCCCGTCAAGCCGGAGGGCGGCGTGGACTACGGCCGGGACTTCTTCGGCCGCGCCGCCTTTCTCACGGTCAGCGGCCAGCTCAACGCGGAGGCCTACGCCCTGGCCTTCCGTAATGTCTATACCTTCGGCCCGACCTTTCGCGCGGAGAACTCCAACACGCCCCGCCACGCGGCGGAGTTCTGGATGATCGAGCCCGAGATGGCCTTTACCGACCTGGAGGGCAACATGCGCCTGGCCGAGGAGATGGTAAAGAGTCTCTTTGACCGCGTCCTCACAGAGGCGCCGGAGGAGATGGAGTTCTTCAACGCCTTCGTCGACCAGGGGCTCCTCGAGCGCCTGCGCGGCATTCTCGGGTCGGAATTCGCCCGCGTCACCTACACCGAGGCCGTCGACCTCCTGCAAAAGTCCGGGGTCGAGTTCGTCTACCCCGTCAAATGGGGCGTGGACCTCCAAACGGAGCACGAGCGGTACCTGACCGAACGGGTCTTCAAGCGGCCGGTCTTTGTCATCGATTACCCCAGGGAGATCAAAGCCTTTTACATGCGCCAGAACGACGACGGCCGGACCGTGGCCGCCATGGATCTCCTCGTGCCGGGCGTGGGCGAGATCATCGGCGGCAGCCAGCGCGAGGAGCGGTACGACTTCCTCCTGCGGCGCATCGAGGAGCTGGGGTTTCGCGAGGAGGACTACCGGTGGTACCTGGAGCTGCGCAGGTTCGGCGGGGTCAAGCACGCCGGCTTCGGCCTGGGCTTTGAGCGGGCCATCATGTACCTCACGGGCATGCAGAACATCCGCGACGTCATTCCGTTTCCAAGGACGACGGGGTCGGCGGAGTTTTAGGCCCCGTGCCGTGACGCAGCCAGGCCAATCCCTACCAGAAATGGCAGAGTCCGCACTGGACCCTATATTCCCTGGCCGAGATCGGCTAACCCCCCGGCGACATGTCCCTCGCCCCGCTGCGTGACCAGTTCTACGGCTGGCTTCTTAAACCGAGCCATCTCACGCCGCCGCACACGCACGTTATTCCCGGCCAGGAGGACAGAGTGCGGCGCTGCGCGGGCTAGGAGGGGTGCGCCGTCTGGTCTTGAGAATGGCGGGCAGGTTGTAGACGTCTTCAAGGCTTGAGGTTTGGTTTGGTTACTCATTACTGCACTGCTAAACTAAAAAGGAGGAAGGCTGTATGAACTGGAACCTGCTCGGTTTCGCCGTTCTGCTTTTGCTCTCCGTCGGCGCGGCATTCCTGGTCTACTTGCTCGTCCGCAAGAGCCTGCGCGCGCTCCTCGACGAGGCGGTGGGACTGCCCGCCTGCACGGCGTTTTACGCCCGGCTCTTTTCCCTGGGCATGCTCCTCATCGCGCTGGCCGCGGCCCTCGGCACCGAGTTCGGTTTCAAGCGGGACGCCGCCTTTATGGAATACGTCTGGAAGGTGGCAGACAGGCTCTCCACCTTATTCGGCAATCTCTGCCTCTTCACAGGCGGTTTCCTCGTCGTCGTCACAGTCCTGGTTGCGTCCCTCAAGCGGCGCCATGAATAACGAGCAATACCTCGTCATTTCATACTTCACGGTCTGCGCTGCCTGCCTGTGCTTGGCTTTCGCCACCTTTCTCATCCTCCGGCGAAGCTTTGGGGAGCTGACCAGGGCGGTTCCCGGCGGCGGACCCGGCCTCCTCATGAGAAAGCTCTTTTTGCTGGGCCTGGCCCTGTCCGCCGCGATCGGGTTCTTTTCCGTGACCTATCAAAGTTGCGAAAAGACGACCTACCAGCAGATCATTGCCGATCGCGCCTATCTCTTGGCCAAGAATCAGGAGCAACTGGCCGCTTCCCTCAGGCATATCGCCTTTGCCCTGTTGGCATGGGGCCTGTTGCTCGCGGCGGCCGCGTCGATGACGAGGCATAAGAAGAGGAATAGTGAAGGATCGGGACACATGTAGATCTCTGTATCATATAAAAGGGCGCCGCGAAAGGGCGCCCCGGATGCGGTAAACGCCAATCCCGGATTTTTATACCCTGGCTACCAGCCCTGAGCGGATGCATGCCGTGCAGGCAAAGAAATGGCGCGCATCTGCGAAATGAGGCTTCGGGCACATTCAATCAAGCAGAGGAGGTGTCCACATGAAATACGGCTTGAATATTCCCAAGGATGGCGCGTTGGACTTCGTCTCCCTGGGCGCCCTCGTCCACCGCCTGGACCCGGGCGTCGTCCCGTTCCGCAAGGCCGCCGAGTGCCGGATCCACGTCAGCGGGGGCGAGTTCAACTGTGCCGCCAACCTGGCGGACTGCTTCCGGCTGCGCACCGGCATCGTCACGGCCATGGTCGATTACCCCATCGGCGACCTCATCGCCGAGCGCGTGCGTGCCATGGGGGTGCGGCCGTTCTACAAGGTGTTCAGGCATAATGGCGTAAACGGCCCGAACATGGCGGCCGTCTATAGCGACCGCGGTTTTGGCGTGCGCGCGCCCGTGGTCTTTTACAACCGCGCCAACGAGGCGGCAGCCCTGCTCAAGCCCGGCGACTTCGACTGGGACGCCGTCTTTGCCGGCGGGGTGCGGTGGTTTCACAGCGGCGGCATCTTTGCCGCCCTTTCCGAGACAACGGGCGAGCTGATTATCGAGGGCATGAAGGCCGCCAAGGAAGCCGGCGCGGTGGTTTCGTTCGATCTGAATTACCGCGCCAAGCTCTGGGATGTCCGCGGGGGGCGCGAACGCGCCCTGGAGGTCATGGGGAGGATCGCGCGGCACACCGATGTCATCGTCGGCAACGAGGAGGACCTGCAGATGGGCCTCGGCATCCCCGGGCCCGAGGTCGAACGCGGATCCAAGCTCGATCCAAGCTATTTCCTGGCCATGATCGACGCTGTGGTCGAAAAATATCCCCAGGTCAGGATCGTGGCCACTACCCTGCGCGAGGTGCGCTCGGCGAACCGGCACGCCTGGGGCGCGGTGGCCTGGATCGACGGCAGGGCGTACACCGCGCCCTTCTGCGAGCTGGACGTCTACGACCGCGTGGGCGGGGGCGACGGTTTCGCCTCCGGGCTCTTTTACGGCATCCTGGCGGACGAGGAGCCCGAGGAAGCGGTGAGGCTGGGCTGGGCGCACGGCGCGCTGCTCACGACCTTCCCCGGCGACACGACCATGGCCACGCTGGAGCAGGTGCGGGCCTTTGCCAGGGGCGGCTCGGCGCGGATACAGAGATGACTACATATGCCGCTTTATTCCAGTACAACGGCATGCCGGACGGCGAGGGCAAAGCCGTCAACCGCCCGTGATAACGGGCACCTGGCCTTTGTCGTCCCCGACGTGGCCGCGGCACGCGAGGCGGTGCTGGCCGCCGGGGGCAGGGCCGTGGGCGGGGTCGTCACCACCGAGACCGGCGATGGAGAACTGATTACCTGGGCTTATCTCTCGGATCTTGAGGGCAATATCATCGAGCTGCAGTCGCGGCGCAAACGATGATCAGGTGTCGCGCCCGGCCTCGACCGCCGCTTCTTGCCATACCCCAAGGATCCGGCAGAAGAGTTCGATCTCATTCCTGGCGTCATCTTGGCCGGGGGCGGCGGCCATGGCGGTATAACCGGGGATGTCAACCCCGGCGGCTCCGCGTCGTCCCCAAGAAGTTGGGCGGATCGTCGGCGGGGGATGGCCCGCGGAGACGTAGCATTCCTTGAGCATGGCCGCGTAACCCGGCGCCGGCTCCCGCCGGAACGAGCAGACCGCCAGCATGAGTCTGAGCGCATCCCCGGCGATCGCGCCGCCCCCGGGCGGGACGCCGCCGGAGTCGAGGGCGCGGCCATAGCGGGCGATCAGTTCGTGGGCCGCCTCGATTCTTTGCGCGCTGATCGTAAAACGCCGCCCGTCCCAAAGGAAGATTCTGGTCAGGAGTTCCTCAGCGACCTCCTCGACCGCGCGCAGATCGACCAGGGCGATGAGCCCTCCAAGCCGTTCCTTGGCGAGTCTCTCGACCATCGGCGCTGATACGCTCTCCCGCCCGTCCACCGGAACCTCGTCCAGGCCTTTCTGGAAGGCGCCACGGATCGTGGCGATGAAAGGCGAGGCGGAGGCTTCGTATTGCTCAGTCATGACGGCGTGCAGCGTACCCGCGAGAAAACCGCGCAGCCGGCGCTCCAGCCCGGCTTCATTCCGAAGCGCCTGCAACCCCCCGCCGTTCTGCGCGGCGGCTATCTCAGCGGCGATTGCCCCGATGCGCCGGTGGAGGATCCGGGCGTAGGCGACGGCCATCTCGTGCAGCTTGACCTGTCTCCGTATGCCGGGATTATGCTCCGCCGGCGGGGCGTGATCTTGAGATGCCGGCAAATTTCGCCATCCCACGCTTCTCATCTCGCGCCCTTTTCGGCAGTGGTGTGAAAAACCGTATCTTTGATCCGATTCGTGAAGCAGGTATTCTATGCCAGGAAAGCCATTCCTGCCCATTACGCAATTTACCCGAGGTTTCTTACCCGCGGTATGGCGGACGGCGCTTTCGCTCATATGGGGTATCCCCTTCCCTCAGGGAATTTAAACTGCTTTTAGCTTGGCTTAAGCTTTGCCGCCCCCCGCGCCCGTGATGTCCCGGTAGGTCCAGACCGGACAGGCCGCCACGGCCGCACCGGCCGTGACCGAGACCTGGCGGCCGCAGGAGGCGCACTCGTAGAGGCGCCGGGTCTTGAGGTAATAGCACTTGACCCGGCCGCAGCGCGGGCAGTGCCACCCCTCTGGCCAGCGCTTTTTGAAGAGGTATGCCGCGCAGTCCTCCTCAGTGGCGAAGCGGCGCTGGAAATCGAGCAGGGACAGCGGTTTGAACCCGGTCTTTCGGTTCGGGTCATGTGTGATGCCGCCTCCTTTGAAACACCAGTTCGTATGTTCTCATTTTACCACGAACAGATGTTGTCATCAAGGAGCGGATGGGGCCTGAGGGAAGGGTATACCCATGGGATGGGGAACGATAACGATGGTATCCAGCAGGAGATCCCAGGGAGGGGCGCCCTTGTGCGAGTTCTGTCACACCCACGGTGAAGGCGGGAAATGGTACCTCCAAGCCCGTAACTACGCGGAGGATCTGCTTTCGGATCTGAACCGCCGCGCGATGATCGCGGATTTCTTTCGCGAGCCAAAGCGTCTGGCCCGCGCGGATAAACACCTGGCGTATCTGGACCGCGTGCCCC
>JBLNBS010000084.1:0-19483 GCA_050260175.1 Patescibacteria group bacterium
TGGTTGCTTATCGGCCGTACATAAAGCATGTTCATCGCCTCCCGTAGCCTTAGCTACGAGAGTATTCTACATCCGTTGGTAAACTCATCCTATCCATCATCGATTTTTTTGGATTCAGCACTAGAACGGCTCCAGCATCACGGTGACCTGCATATCCAGGGGCGCGGACAGCCCCTCGGGCAAGGAAGCCCTGCCCTGGGCCTGCAATCTCCCCTTGAGCGCCATCTCATAGCGGGAGCTGACCCGCCACCCGGTGGCCGCATCCAAGACCACGGTGCCCACGCCCTCCCCCGAGACATTGAAAAAATAGCCCGATGCCCCGGCATCCGCGGCCTGGGTCCTGACGCTCCCGCGCGACTCCAGCACGACTTTGTCGTCCGCTCGCGCCGCCAGCGTAAAGACATCCCTGGAAAAAAAGTACATGTCATTAGCATAGAGGGTCCTGCGAACCTTCCAGGAATCGCCGACAGCGACCTCCTTGCGGGGATAGATCGCCCAGGATCGCATGGCTTTCTTGAGCGCGTTCGCCCCCAGACTGCGCTTGAGCTGGCTCTGCATGGCCGCGCGCATGCGGACATCCTGCAAACCGAGCCTGTCCAGAATGGTCTCGATCAGGGCTTCCGTTCCCTCAACCTTGATGACCTCTCCGTTGGGCTTGATCCTGAACGAAAACCCCGCGCCGATCATGGCCGCGGAAGACCCGATGAACTGCGGCGCCGCGGCAAGCGGATCCGTGGAATCGAACTCGCCCGCCAGGCCAAGGAATGCGGGCATGCGGTAGAGCGAGGCCAGGTAAGTCACCTCGACCGTGGCCGTGCCCTTGGCATCCACTCCCCTGATGCAATAACTTACCGCCGCTCCCACCTTGGACGCGAATAACGGTGTGCTGCCGGGGATTCCCCCGAACGTGATCTCCGTGATCTCTTTTTGCCGGAAAACCAGTCCCGGCTTGAGGCGGAGCATCAACGCCGCGGACCCGTCCTCCGCATGGATCGTCGCCACCAGGCATACGGCCGCCGCGATGACGGCGATTATCCCCCGATATTTCTTCATAGCCATCTCGATCGCACCTCGCCTTGTCCTGCCGGACGCATGCCGTCAGGCATATGGAGCATCTTTGCCGTCCGCCGTAGGTCGTCAGGCGCCTCACGCGCGGGATGTGCAGATGTTACGCGGAGTCTCGATCAATCCTCCGCGCCGGACGCGGCGGCGGAAGCCTCGATGACGGTCCTCGACTCGATTGTCACGGGATACGTACAACCGAAACGGGTGGTCCGGCCTTCCAGCCTGCAGACAAGGCTCATACCGACGGGCCAGCCGGAAAGGGCGTCCAGATCGCAAGTGCCGTGCAATTCGCCCACAAGATCGTATGACATCGCAAACGATGCCATGGTGAACGCTCCGGCTTCATCATCCTCAAGTGTCTGGCGCATGCTCCGCTCGCCCCTGGCCGTTATGGGCCCGCTAAACGCGAGGCGCGCCAGGCCCTGCTCGAGCGAGCGCAAGGTGATGGCGGCATCGGCCTCGATCCCGAGATCGATGCCCGGGGCGCCGAGTCTCCTGTGCCAGGTCTCACCGGGCCCGACCGGGTGTTCGGGCAAAAAGGCGAAGAAAAGGCGGATCGTCTCGGACAGGCGGTCTTTTTGCCCGGATGAGAGGCCGATCAGCGCCAGAATCTGCATCACGTCTATTTCGCCATCTCCGGTCAGGACCGACACACCGCTCTTGGCGGTCTTTGACGTCTTGATCTCGATCTTGGCGCCGTCCGCGGACACGGTCACGCTGGACACCCGCCCCGCCAGGCCGGCCATACCCCTGAAAGCCTCGGGCACGACCGTGCCGGCGGCCGTATCGAACTCGAGATTCTCCCACAGGCTTGCCAGCCTGCCCGCGACCGACCGGCACACGACCTCAAAGGAGAACCCGCCCTGCTCCCCCGGGTCGGCCGCCGTGAAGTCGTAGCTCAACCCCGTGGCCTGCGTTCGCTTGAATTCCTGACCGTTCACGATCTGGACCGTGGTAATTTCCGTCGTCACGCGCAACGAGCGCGTTTCCCCCGCCTTGGGCTGGAATCGCAGCACCAGCCGGTCGGCGCCTTCTTCAGCCGCCGCGCAGGCGCCGATCGCCAGGAGGATTGCCGCGATCCAGACAAAGACCGCTCTGACCGTCATCATCATGCCTCCTCTGGAACTCCGGTTTACCGAGAGCGAGGATTGTGATTTGCGCCAAGGTTCTCGTGATATAACTACAAGTGATTCCAGTCGATTATTGGAAATCCTTCCTACCCGGAATCTCGCAGGCGAAAACTTTATCCGGAGCATGCCGCGATGATCTTGTTTTCCATGAGCCACTCCACCGCTTCCCGCACGGCCTGGAGGGAACTGTAACGGGGCGTATAGGAGATGAGCCTGCGCGCCTTGGCGATGCTGCAGTTGGGGCTGTGGGCGATGTGATCCCACGCGGCCTGGGCCTCCTCGGGCGTGACCGTGCCGCGCCACTGCTCCCAGGGAAGGAAATCGAGCCGGGCCTCCCGCCCGAACCAGGAAGCCACGGCCTCCGCGTAACCGCGCAAGGTCAGGGCGGCGGGCGAGACGACGTGAAAGCTCTCGCCCACGGACGAACTCCAGTTGGCGATGGCCAGGGCGAAGGCCTGGGCCACATCGTCGGCATGCACGTGGTGGACGGTCTCCATGCCCAGATTGGGCAGGGCCAGCCTGCCGCCGCCAGCCAGCAGGGCAAAGACCTCCGGGTTGAAATGCCCCGCGGGATTCAATGGCGCCCAGCCCGGGCCCACGATGTGGCCGGGGTGGAGTATTGTGGCGGGGAACCGGCCGCGCCGCGCCTCGCAAAGCAGGTACGCCTCGATAGCCGCCTTTTGCACGCCGTATTCCCCAAAGGGCCGGCGGGGCGCCTCCTCGGTGATGGGCACCTCGACGCCGGGTCCGTGCACCCAGATGGTGCCGCAATGGAGGAAATGCTCCACCTTGCCGCGGAGGGCTTCCACAAGGTGGCGGGCGCTCTCAAGGGTGAAACAGATGAGATCCACGACCGCGTCGGGCGATAGCGCGGCCACCATCTCCCCAAAGGCGCCGGCCGCCTCCTCCGCCCCGCGGTCGATCTCGATCCGCCGCACCTTTTGCCAGGCGGCGTGGGGCAGGTATGGCCCGCGCCGCCCGCGGCTGAGGCTCAGCACCTCGTGCCCCGCCTCGACGAGGCGCGGGACGAGATAGGTGCCGATATGGCCGGTGCCGCCGATGATCGCGATCCTCAAGCGAAAACGCCTCCTCTCATGCGAGCCAGGCCTCGTAAACGACCGCGATGTTCACGAACGGATCCGAATGCTAGCGGATACAGACGTTCGCCTGTTCACGGCCGCAACCTGGCGGCGAGCGCGGCGATCCTCCGGCCCAGGGCCGTGGCGCCGGCCAGCGCCGCCCGATCCGGCTCACCGGCGCACGCCACGCCGTAATGGCCCGAGGCCTCGAGGGGATCCCCGGCCACGATCATGCCGTTGATCAGCATGGCCTGGAGGATGGAGAGGAGCGTCGTCTCCTTGCCGCCGGACGGATCGCCCGCGGTGGCAAAAGCCGCGCCGATCTTGCCCTCCATCTCTTCGCGCAGATCCACGAACCGGTCAAAGACGGCCTTGAGCTCGGCAGCCATCGAACCATAATAGACCGGGGAGCCGGCGATGATCCCCTGCGCGCGGCGGAAATCCTCCCGCGTCACCTCGGCGGCCGACCGCACCACGCAGCCGGCGCCCGCCGCGCGGACGCCTTCGGCCACGGCCTCCGCCAGTTTCCTGGTCCGGCCGGTGACGGAGTGGTAGAGGACGAGGATTTGCATGCAGCCACCTCCCTTTTCGCGCGGGGCGAAGCGGTGTCGGCATGGTAAACCGGCCTATTCTCCCCGGCGCGCGAAAACCGTCATGGCCCTCCGCACCTCGCTCCGGACCGCGCGGTCGCACTCGTCCATGACGCGCGGCAGATCGTGGTCGCCCGGGTTTATGTCCAGAAAGGCGCGGGCCGCACGGGTCGCGGCCAGGGACATGTAGGTGTAGTAATTGATCTTGCTGACACCGCAGGCAGCGGCGGAGCGGAAATCCTCATCCGATAAGCCCGATCCCCCGTGGAGGACCAACGGCAGATCCACCCTGGCCCTGATCTCGCGCAGGCGCGCGAAGTCCAGACGCACCTCGCCCTCGTAGACGCCGTGCCTGGTGCCGATGGAGACCGCCAGGCAGTCCACACCCGTGCGCCGGGCGAAATCCTCGGCCAGGGCCGGATCGGTGTGCACCTCGCCCGAGACGCCGCCGCGCGCCCCGCCCTCGTGCCCGGCCACGTGGCCGAGCTCGCCCTCGACCGAGACGCCCACCGCGTGGGCCAACTCAACCACCTGCCTCGTTTTGGCCAGGTTTTCCTCGTAGGGCAGCCGCGAGCCGTCGTACATCACGGCGGTGAAACCGCAGCGGACGGCCCTCTGCGCCGTCTCCAGGGAGGCGCAGTGGTCGAGCATGACCGCCACGGGGACATCCGCGCGTGACGCCAGGTGGAGGAGGTAGGGGGCGATCCCCTCCAGCGCCACGCGGTCAAAATGGACCTCGGCCACCATCAGGATCACGGGCAGGCCCAGTTCCCCGGCGGCGGCCAGGATGGGCCGGACGAAAAGGCCGTTGACGTCGTTGAAGGCGCCTACGGCGTAGTGCTCGGCATGGGGCCGGGCCAGGATGGGTGCCAGGTTGACGAGGGGCATCGCTCTACCTCCCTTGTATACGATCCCTGTTTCGCCTTGCCGGGGCGGTTCCCTCTTTGGGATGAAGATCCGTACCAAATCGTTCACCCCGGGCTAAACCCCGGGGCTTACGAGGCAGATGTCATTCCTTCAGCGGTAGGTCCGGGAACGGATGGTCCCGCCTTTCTTTTCACCGCGGCATGGTGTATAATTAGAAAAACTCGACACCATCTCTTGGGCGGGAGGAATTCACCATGGCCGATAAACCCGCATTGCGGCGCAAGCAGATCTACCTGGACCGCCCGTTGGCGCAAAAACTGCGTGCCCTGGCGCGGCAGAACCGGCAGACGGAATCGGCGTTGATCCGGAAAGCCCTGGCCGAATACCTCGCGGCCGAGGAGCGCCGGTCCACGCTGGAGCGTGACAATCCTGTCCTGCAGATGATCGGCATGTTCGAGGGCGATCCGGGAGACGCCCGCGTCAGCGAAAAAACCAGCGACTACGTGGCGGAAGCCGTGGCGCAAGATAAGACATGAGAAGGATCTTCGTGGACAGCTCGTTCTGGTACGCGCTGGCCGCCAGGGGCGACGTCAACCACGAGCGATCGGCGCTGCTGGCGCGGCACTTACAGACCGAGGGGGCCTGTTTATATACATCGGTCTTGGTGATCGCCGAAACCCAGCGCCTGATCATGCACAGGTTCGGTGTTGACGCCGGCCGCCGCTACCTCCGGCAGATCATGATTCAGGCGGAGCGCGGTTTCCTAAGTGTTTTGGCTGTCTCCCCGCCCGATCTGCATCTAGCCCTGGACCTCATGCAAAAGTACGCCGAACACGATCTATCCCTGACGGATGCCTGCAGCGCCATACTCATGCATCGCCATCGGATCGAGGAGGCCGCATCATTTGACCTTCATTTCCGGCTCCTCGGTTTTACGATCCTGCCGGGGTGATAACGCCCCCCCAACATCAGGGAGGGCGCCATACAGAACAGCCTTCGTTTGGATAAGGGCTATTCGGCCTCGATGACCGCCTCCGCCCCCTCGAGCCCGTCCGCCTGGGCACGCAGCCGGATCGAGCCGGGCCGGCCGAGCGACTGCACGACCGCCAGGCAGCGGCCCCTGTGGACGCGCCGCTGGTTCCCCCGGTATGGCTCGGTGCTCTGCGGGTCGGCGCTGCCGACCGCGGCGAGCGCGCCCTCGCCCGAAACGGTAAAGAGGATGTTCTGCGCCGCGTTGGGAACGATCCTGCCCTCTGCGTCCACGACCTCGACCGCGACAAAGGAGAGATCGCCCCTCGACGCCTTGATGGCGCCGCGGTCGGGGCTCAGCCTGATACGGACGGGCGGGCCGGCGGTCGCGAGCGCGCGTTCCGCGATCTTTGCCCCGCCCGCGTATCCCATGGCCAGGAGCGTCCCGGCCTCGTACGGTATTTCAAAGGAGGCAATATGCTTTTCGGCCCTGCCCGAGGGTTTCCTGCCCACGGATCTGCCGTTCAGGAAGAGCTCCACCTCGTCGCAGGCGGCATAAACGTCGATTTGCATGATCCTCCCCTCGCACCCCGGCCAGGTCCAGCTGGGATGGACGTCCGGCCAGCCCCAGTAGGTCACGGTCGGGGTCTTGCCCTCCGGCACGGGCGCGTGCACGGCGATATAGAGCTTGTCGCCCCTCCCCCAGAGGATGTCGCGGTAATAAGACTGGGGCCTCTTCCAGCCGCAGAGGTCCAGGTCGCCGCAGTTCGCCTGGTGCCAGGGGAAATCGCCCAGGAAGGGCGCCTTGTCGCCGTCGAAATGCACGCGGCCGATGCCCGACTCGCCCAGGTAATCCAGGGAGGTCCAGACAAAATCGCCCACGGCGTGGCCCAGCGCCTCGATCTCCTCCCAGTTCTCGAAGGCTTCCTTTGGCGCGGACTCGGAACCGTAGACGACGCGCCCGGGATGCCGCTCGTGATCGGGCCGGTACTGGCGGAACTGGTAATTGTAGCCGCAGACGTCCAGGGCCGCAAAGAGGCCGTCCAGCACGGCCCAGTCCTCGACGCCGTTGATGGCCGCCGTGACCGGCCGGGTCGGATCCAGGGAGCGGACGTGCGCCGCGAGCATCTCCGCGATCCGCGCCCCCTCGGGCTGGCCTCGCTCGCAGAGCTCGTTGCCGATGCTCCACATGATGACGGAGGGGTGGTTGCGGTCGCGCAGGACCATGCTCTCGACGTCACGCCGCCACCAGTCGTCAAAGGAGACGTGGTAGTCGTAGGGGTTCTTGCCCTCCCGCCAGCAGTCGAACGCCTCGTCGATGACGAGCATCCCCAGCCGGTCGCAGGCGTCGAGGAAGGATTGCGCGGGCGGGTTGTGCGCGCAGCGGACGGCGTTATATCCACTGGCCTTGAGCAACTCCACCTTGCGCTCCTCGGACCGGTCGAACGAGGCCGCGCCCATGACCCCGTTGTCGTGGTGCACACAGCCGCCCCTGAGCTTCATGGCCGCGCCGTTCAGGACGAAACCCTGATTGGCGTCAAAGCTGAAGCTCCTGATGCCGAATGCCGTCGTGGCGGCGTCGGCGGCCCGGCCATCCGCCATGACCTCCGTCTCGAGCAGGTAGAGGTGGGGCGTGTCCGGCGACCAGAGGAGCGGCCCGGCGATCGCGATTTCCCCCTCTATCTCCGCGCGGCCGCCCGCCGCCACCAGCGACCCGGACTCGGCCGCGCCGGCGGATTCGCCGCCGGGAGCCACCACGCGCCAGCGGACGGCCACCTCCCGCGCCTGCGCGGTCTCGTTCACCACCGTCGCGCGCAGGCGCGCACGGGCCGCTTCTTTTGCGACCTCGGGCGTTGTCACGCAGACGCCCCAGGGGGCGATGTGCACGGGATCGGTCTTGACCAGCCAGACGTGGCGGTAGATGCCGGAGCCCGAATACCAGCGGCTGTTGAGCTGCTGGGCGTTGTCCACCCTGACCGCGAGCACGTTCCCGCCGCCAAAGACGACGAAAGGCGTCAGGTCGTGCCAAAAGCTCGTGTAGCCATAGGGGTGCCTCCCCAGGACATGGCCGTTGCACCAGACCTCGGCGTTCATGTAGACGCCCTCGAATTCGACCAGGATCCTGGCGCCCCGCTCGCTCTCGGGCAGGCTGAACGACTTGCGGTACCAGGCCGCCCCCGTGCCGAAAAAGCCGTTCGAGGCGCCGCTCGGGTTTTTGGCGTCGCGCGGCGTCTCGATGCTGTAATCGTGCGGCAGATCCAGGAGCCGCCAGCCCGTGTCGTCGTAATCGGCCCGCGTGACGCGGCGCCCGTCCGCATCGCCCGGCCGGAACCGCCAGGCCTCGTCCCAAAGCCGTCTCGCCATGCCATCCGCCCCCATCATTCTTCTTATCCCCTGTGCCCCGGCCGGCATGCCGCCTTGGCGCGCGCGGCCTTGGCCCGCCCGCACAATTCGACGGCCCGCTCCCCCTCACCTGCCATCGATTGGCAATCAAAACGGGGTGGAGGAAACCCGGAGCAGCGCTTTCATGACCGCCAGGGCACGCGGCAGCTCCACGCCCGGCTCCTTTAGCGCGCATTCGAGCGAGATGCGCCCGTCGTAGCCCGTGGTGCGCAGGGCATCAAAGCACGGCTCCAGGTCGCAGTGCTCGGCGCCGGGCGCCAGGCGGCCCGGAAAGGTCGCCGCGTGGACGTGGGCCAGCAGGTCGCCGTTGGCCGCGATGCCGCGGACGGAGCCGTCGCCCGCGGCCCAGTGATACGTGTCCACGAGGATCCGCAAGGCGGGATGGTTTATCCCCCGCGCCAGCGCCGCGGCCTCGTCCACGGTGGTGAGGGTATTGCACTCTTTGGGGTTGAGCGGTTCGATCGCGACGGTCACGCCGTGCTCGCCCGCGCGCGCCGCCGTGTACCGGCAAAAGTCCTCGATCTGCGCCAGGGCCCGCTGGCGATCAAAGCCCTCCGGCACTCCGCGGGCTCCCCCGGAGCCAAAGACGATGACGCGCACGCCCGCGGCCTCGGCCCGGCGCAGCGCCGTGCCGGCGTATGCCTCGAGCTTTGCGGGATCCGCGCGCGGGCCGGCGATCTTGAGCCCGGCCGGGATGAAGCAGTTCAGGACGGGGCAGGGCAGCGGGGCGGCCCGGACCCGCGCGAGGGCCTCGTGGAACTCGTCCTCTCCGGCCGCGGGGCGCAAAAAGTCCCCCACGGTCCATTCGAAGTAGTCGTACCCGGCCGCCGCCGCGGCGGGGGCCAGATCCGGCCCGCAGCAGACCCCGAATTGCATCGGCGCCGCCTCCTCGAAACCTCTATGGAGATGATTAGCCGTTCCGGGCAATGGTCGATCTATGGCATCCGTTGAGCGGCTTGTCTCAGCCGGACGGCGCTGACGGCTGGCTCAAAGGGGCCGGATCCTGTACAGCGCCGGCGCGGCCTCGATCGGGCGCGAGGCGTTGTCCACGGCGCCCGTCACGACCTCGAACGCGCCGTTCTCCCGCACCTCGGCGACCAGGGTCTCCGCGCCATCCCCGCCCAGCCTGTAAACGGCATAATCCCGCATCCCGGGCCAGCGGAGGCGCATCGTCCGCCTGTTGCTTTGCAGCTCCCGGCAGATGGGCACCTCGTCCGCGTTGTCCCATGGCAGGTCGTAATGGTTGAAGTTGAAATAGATCGGGGACGTATATGCCCGGCCGTCCTCGCTCCGCACGTAGGTCCGGGGATGGACGGCGACGTCCGGGTTGATCTCGAGCTCGAGCAGTTCTCGGCCGTCCGTGCGGGTTTTCTTGATTCGGTACAGGCCTGTCCCGTCGTAGTCCACCACCGGGGATCCACCGAGCCCAATCGCCTCCTCGAGTCCGGCGTCGATCGCGGGGGCCATCGGCGCCGGGAGCGGCCCGGAATGAATGAGCTTTTTACCGTCGTAAAAGAGGCTCACGTTATCCTGGAAAGAGGTGGCGGCATGGGGCGAGAGGCGGTTGACGGTGTCCGCGCCGTCAGGGATCGGGGCGCCCGGTTGGATTTCCAAGAAGGCTTCCTTAGCGACCATGAGGCTCAGGGCGCGTTCCGGGGCGTACATGTACTGCATGTAATGGTGGTCCCAGACTGAGTTCTTGTGCCCGTCGACGAACATGTCGTACTGGAAATGGGCCGCCACCTGGGCCCCGGCCGCGCGCAGGTGCGCGGCGATGTTGGGCAGGACGTAGTTCTTCGTGACCGCCACGCCGTCCCATTCGTAGACGGCCCTGGCTCTCCTCCCCCGCCCGGCGTCCATAAAAGCAGCGCCGGGGAAAGTGGCAAGCTCCGCGGTGGGGACATAGCACTCGTTCTCAGGGCCGCCCTCGCCGCCTCCATAATACGGGTATCTGCCCAGCGAGGGGGCCTCGGGCACGAAATCCCACCAGCCCACGTAGCCCGCGGCGGTGATGAAATCCACACCACTGTCCCGGACGGCGTTGATGTAGGCGGGATTCTTCCCGCCCGGCCAGCCGAACATGCTCCAACCCACGGCATGCCTGACGCCCTTTTTGTCCTCCTCGGCCCGCCGCACGGCCGCGAGCATGCCGTCGATTACCTCATCCCGGTACCAGGCATAACTCAAACCGGGCGCGATGGCCGGTTCGTTCTGGAGCTCGATGAGGCCGATGCCGGGCTCCTCCGCGTAAGACCGGCCCCTGCCGCCAGCAAGGTACGGATTGACGTGTGTCATCAGGTTGTAGACGTAATCCCTGGCCCGCGCCACGGCCCCGGGGTCGGTGGTATAGTGCCGCTCCTGCCAACCCGGTTCCGAGATTCTCCCCGGCAGCGTCACCTTGACATCCCACTGGGTGACGGGGGTGAGAAAGATGTACATACCGCGCCTGATGGCCCCGGCAAGCAGGTAGTCGAACCAGTCCAGCTCGTCGCTGCCCTCCCGGAGCCGTCCGTCCGCAAGCGCGATATCGCCCATGAGGATATGCAGCCTGACGAGGTCCATACCCATGCGCTGAAGATCGTCCAGGTCCCTGTCCAGGACCTTGGTTTTGATGTCCCGGTTCAGATTGGCGGAATCCGCGAAGCCGAGGCTCCGGAAGAGGTGCCGGTTGGCGTCGAGCGGCGCGTAGTAACGGGAGATATACTGGTACATCGCGCCCAGGTAATTGACCCCAAAGAGCAGCGTCTCGGTGCCATCGGGCAGGCAAAAGGCGCCCCGCTCCCGATCCACGTGCAGCAACGGCAGATCCGCCATGGCAAACACGCTCCTTAAAGTGATATGAATACCAGGTCGATTCAACGGCGCCCGGTTTTGTCCTGCAGCAATAATTCAGCAAAGCGCGGAGGCGGCGGCGCGGCCTCGAACGCCGATCCCGCGCCTCCTTGCGGAGGCATACCGGGCCGAGGCCGCCAGGCTGTGGGGCGGCGGGGAACAACCCGCCCTGCGGCCCGTGCCCGGGTGCATGGCCACGGACCACATGCTCGAGGGCGACGCGGCCTACCCGGCCGCCACCTGCGAGGTGGAGGCCGGGTTCGCCGCGGGGATCAAAAAGAGGTTCCGGGTGACGGTACCTCTTTATCGCTGACTGACCGGTAGAGGCGTGAAAAGGCACCGCATGCAGGCACAGGCGCTTTGGCGTACGTCGCCGGAGGCGGGGTCTCATGTATCGAGCAAAAGGGTGGTAAACCAGCCCAGCGTGGTGAGGAGCACGGCCCATTCGGCCACCGTGATGCCCCAGACGGCCGGCCGCTCGGTCAAAACGGACGGATCGAACTGCCGCCGCGGATCCCCGCCCGACCGCCAGGTGAGGACGGCGCCCAGGACCAGGAAGATCCCGTGGGAGGTGATTGCGAGGATGCCGGCCGCGACGGCCGCCCCTGAGATCGCATGTCCCCGCTTGGTTAGAATCGCGACCGTAAAGAGCGCGGCCGTGGCGAAACCCGCGTAGAAGTACGAGAGCGCCGCCTTGATGTGCGCGGCCAGGTCGTCCATGGGAAAGAGGCCCACGGCCGAGCAGGAGAGGCATGCCCAGACGCCCGCGGCCAGTCCCAGCAGGGCCCAAATATTGCGGAGCATGAGGCCCAGGCCCGCGAGGAAGGGCAGGAGCAGCAGCCCGGCCAGGATCATGCCCGCGTTGAAGACCCGCGCCCGCCGCGAGACGCCGATCTCCCCCAGCTCGGAGATGAAGTGGTTCAGGGGGGAGTAACGCTCGCCCTTCCTGCCCGTATACCCGAACGCCGCGTGGAGAACGGCCGCGGCCAGAACCAGGCAGCCCAGGAGGCCCGAGAAACGGGCGTAGAAAAAGAACGTGTCCATCTTACACCCTCTTTTCGGAGGAGGCCGGATTTGCTTTAGATGCGAGGTGCAGGAACGCCCGCCAGCTCCCCGGCCGCCATCCCCGCCGGTTCCTCGTCCGTCCCATACCAGATGCGCCGCATCTCCTCGCAGGAGGCGAGCAGCTCAGCCAGGGTGCCCTCGGCTTCCACCCGCCCGTCCTTCATGACCAGGATGTGGTCCGCGCGGCTCAGGGCGGCCTTGCGGTGCGAGACCACGAGGCAGGTCGCTTCCTGGCGCTCAAAGACCCTCTCCCAGAGGATGCGCTCGGTCTCGACATCGAGGGCGCTAGAGAGATCGTCAAAGACGAGCAGCTCGGCCCCGCGCACGAACATGCGCGCCGCGGCCGCGCGCTGCACCTGCCCCCCGGAAAGCTTGACCCCCTTTGGCCCGATCCTGGTCAAAAGCCCCGCTTCCAACCTGGCAAGGTCCACGTCGAGTACGGACGCGTAGACCGCCTGGGCCACGCCGTCGTCGCCGGCGGGAAAGCCCAGGAGGATGTTGTCGCGCAGCGTGTCGCTGAAAAGGCGCGGGATCTGCGCGGTATAGGCGCTGCGCGGCGGGGTGAAAAAAGCGCCGGGATCGTCCACCGCCGCTCCGTTCCAGAGGATCTCCCCGCCGTCCCGCGGCAGGAGCCCCAGGAGCACCCGCAGGAGGGTGGTCTTGCCCGAGCCGTTGCGGCCCGTGATGACGGTGAACGTGCCCCGCCGCAGGCTGAGGCGCACATCCCTGATGCCGTTCCCCGTGCCCGGAAAGGTGTAACTGAGGCCGCGAGCCGCGAGCTCACGCAGGCGGCCGCCGGCGTCGAGGCGGACGGCGGGCGGTTCGGGCGGAGTCCCGTCCAGGTGGATCGGGGCGGGTTCGATCAGGGCGGCGGGATCCGCCCCTTCCATCAGGCGGTTCATCCTCTCCACCGAGACGCCGATCTGATGGTAGCGCGCCACCAGGAGCCCGGCAAAGGCCGTCAACTCGCTGATGGTGTCCAGGTAGAAGACGAAGAGGGCGAAATCGCCCACGGTGAACGCGCGTTGCTGCATGGCCCGGCCCGCCAGGACAAGGATGATCCCCGTGCCGATGTTGGTGGCGTTCCTGAAGATCGAGCCCAGGATCTCGTTGAAGAGACGGTCCTTGAGCGTGATCCGGCGGCGCTCCTCGTTGAGCTCGCGCAGGCGGCCGACCATGTCGCGTTCGGCCGTGGCAACCTTGACGGCCTGCACCGCGCCGAAGAGCTCGCCCAGGAAGCCGCTGACAATGCCCGCGGCCCGCCGGGAGAGCCGCCGGTACCGCTCGACCCGGCTGGTGGCGGCGTTGGCCGCCAGCCCGACCGCGATGAAGGGCAACACCGCCATGGCGGTGATCCCCGCGTTGATCCGGCACATCACAACGAGCGCGATGGCGCCGAAGACCACGAGGCCCAGGAGGTCGTTGAGCCAGAGGGCGAAGAGCGGGATCTCGAAGACATCGCCCCGAAAACGGCTCAGCGCCTCGCCCGGGGAGTCAGGCAGCGCCTTGGCGCCCGGGCGCGCGAGGATCCGGCGGAGCAGGTTGCGGCGGAGGAGCGTCATGGTATGGACAAAGAACGGGACATTGGTGCGGATCAGGCCCAGAATCCCGAGGAGACGCACGATCTCCCCCGCGAACATCCAGGCGGTCAGGGTCCAGACGTTGAACCCCGCCCGCGCGCCGGACGAGAGCGCGCCGAAGAAAGCCCGCATCACCAGCCCGGGCACCTGCCAAAAGACCATGAGTACGATCATGGCCCCGAGATTGGCGAGCCAGAGAGCCGGACGGAACCGGATCATGGCCAGGATCACCCGCCAGGCCGGGAGCTTCGTCGCGGCCTGCTCCGTGCCGCTCATGCCAGCACCTCCTCCATTCCCGCCCGGCGCAGGGCATAAAACCTGGAGCGCGGATCGGCTAGCAGTTTCAAGCGGTCGCCGTGCTCGACAACCCCGCCCTCGTCCAGGATCAGGATCTCGTCGGCGCGGTCCACGGTGGCCAGGCGGTGGGCGATGACGATCGCCGTCCTGCCCCGCAGCAGGCGGTCGATAGCCCGCTCCACCAGGCGCTCGGTGGCCGGGTCCAGCCTGGAGGAGGCCTCGTCCAGGATGACGAGCCCCGGGTTACGCAGGAAGACGCGGGTCAGGGCCAAGAGCTGCGCCTCGCCCGCGGAGAGGCTGCGGCCGCCCGTCTCGAGGCGCGTGTCCAGGCCCTCGGGCAGGCCCGCCAGCCATTCCATGAGCCCCAGGGCCTCGATGACCTCGAGGAGCCTGGCGTCGGACACCCCCGGCCCAAAAAAGGTGATGTTCTGCCTCACGCTGGCCTGAAAGAGCTGCACGTCCTGGGTGACGTAGGCCACCCTGCTGCGGACCTGGGCCAGCTTTGCCCCGCGGATGTCGTGGCCGTCCAGCCTGATGCACCCCGCGTCAGGGTCGTACAGGCGGAAAACGAGCCGCGCCAGGGTGGTCTTGCCCACGCCCGTGCGGCCGAGGAGTCCCATGATCCTGCCGGGCGCCAGCGTGAAACTGAGCCCCGCCAGGACCGGCTTGCCGTCGGCATAGGCAAAGCCGACCTCCTCGAACTCCAGGGCCGAGGCCCCCGCGGCCGGCAGCGCCGCCCCCGGGCCGTCCGTGATGCGGCTCTTTTGGCGCAAGAGCTCGCTCATCCTCTCCACGGTCGCGCCGATGTTCTGCAGATTCTCCACCTGCTGCGAGAGCTCCCGGATGGGCCGGGCGATCAGGTTCGTGTAATGCACGACGAGGTATGCCGTGCCGATGGTGACGGCCCCGCTCAGGTAGAGCCTGTAGCCCAAGAAGAACGCCAGGCCGTATCCTCCCATGAGCAAGAGGCCCGCGGTGGCGCCGATGCAGAGATGCATGAGGGAGGACATACGCCAACGCTTGAGGATCACGGCCTGCAAGTGATAGAGCCGCCGCAGCATGTATGCCACGGCACCGCAGGAACGGATGTCCTCCGTGCCGGCCAGGGCCTCCTCGAGAAAGGCGAAGAGGTCCGTCTCCGCGTCGCGATGGGCCTTGTGGTACGGCACGGCCACGTTGCGCACGAGATTGAGCCCGAGGAGCGTCACGCCGGTAAAAAGGGTGAAACAGAGGCCCAGACGCCAGTTCAGCGCGGTCAGGGTCAAAAGGATGCCGCAGAGCAGGAGCAGGTTGCCGGCCACCCGCGTGACGAGCTGGGAAAAGAAGTTGGCGAGTTCGGTGGCGTCCCCCTCGATGCGCTCGATGAACTCCCCCGGGCTGCGCTCGTTGTGAAAGCGCATATCCAGGGTGAGGCAGTGCGCGGCCAGGTCCTCCCGCAGGGCGTTCGTGGCGGTCCAGGCCACGGACTCGCCGGTGTACGCGGCGCCCACCGAGAGCCCCTGCTGCAGCACGGCGAGGGCCAGGAACACCCCGGCGGCCAGGCCGAGCATCCCGCCTGACCGCCCCGAGACGACCGCGTCGATGAAAAAGCGCATGATCTGCGGATTGGCGATCTGCAGCCCGATGCTGGCCAGCACGAGCCCGGACAACCCGGCGAAACGCCAGCGCTGCCTGGCAAGATAACGCGCCAGGACCTCAAAGTAGCGCTTGAGCGGGATCTGCATGCCCGGCCTCCTCGCAGAAGATGTCGGAAGGGGAAGAGACGGTAAAGGGGCCGAAAGAGCTCCCTGAACCTTCGCCGTGGCAAAAGCCGGAGAGACTACAGGATCTTGCCATACGGCCGCGCCGAGCGCAAGTCCCGGGGATGGCTGGGAAGAGACATTTCCAGGGCACGCGGATCCCGGGGATGGGAAAAGCATACGAACGCAGGTTGCGGGTGATGTGGAGGATCAGAACCCCATAGCCTTTAGGAAGCGGAAACTGGCGGCCAAGGCGTCGAAGGGATCCCGCCCGTAGCACTCGTCCTGCTCGACGAGATACCACTCCACGCCGCCCGCCCGCGCCGCTCGCAGGATGGCGGGCCAGTCGAGGCAGCCCTCGCCGACGGCGGCCATGCGCCGCCCGCCGTCCGGCCCAGCGGCCATGTCCTTTAGATGCAGGAGCGGCTCGCGGCCGGCGCACCGCCGGATCCACGCGGCCGGATCGGCGCCGCCGTATTTCAGCCAGTACACGTCCAGCTCCGCCTTGAGCAGCCCGGGATCCGCCCGCGCGTAGAGCTCCCCGAGCCAGGTCCGCCGCCCGGCGCGGGACAGTTCGTGCGCGTGGTTGTGATAGGAAAAGTCGATCCCCGCGCGAGCCAGGGCCGCGGCCACCGGCGCCAGCTCGTCCAGGAACCGCTCGATCCCGTCGAGCCCCGCATATGCCTCGCCAAAAAGCCCTCCGATGGCCGCGTGTTTGCAGCCCCACATCTCGTGGATCGCGATGACCTCGTCCAGGTCCTGGAGGAACCGCTCCCACGGCATGTGCGTGGCTGCCACCGTGAGCCCGTGCTCCCGCGCCAGGCCGGCGACCTTGCCCGGATCGACCGGGCCGAAGCCGGAGATCTGCACTGCCGTATACCCGATCGCGGCCACCCTGGCAAAGGTTTTGGCAATATCGGGGAGGGTTTGCGTGAATTGCCGGACGGTGTACAGTTGGGCGCCGAGCATGTTTACTTAATCCTTTCAAACTAAAAGCGTTGTGAAAAAGGTACCGGAAAGCAGATTATGGCGATTAACACCCAGATGACAAGGAGTTATAGAATCGCATGAAATCGGTATGTTACCTAATCTGCATAATCGCTTTACGTGATTAAAAATGATTTAACAGAATTAACATGATTTTCAAAATATACACGAATTATTTGTCTATTAGATTATCTTTATTGATGACTTTAATATTGAATCTTGTTAATCCTATTAATCATGTAAATCATGTGATGTCGTTCCCTGTTTTACGTGTTTATCGGTCCAAGAACGGTTTTTCACAGCGCTTCTAAGGGTGAACCGACCTAACCCGGCATCCATGCCGCCTCTTCGCCAGGATGGAGGTCTTTAGGCCGCCGGGACCCGAACGGATTCCGGCTCCATTTGGCACAGGTCCCTTCAGGGAAGGGGTCGGGGCCTCGGCGTCCCGCAACGTTCGCAGAGGCCGAAAGCGCAATGGATTTAGCATGTTTCGCCAAAGAATACGTAATCCCTCCCGGGAAGGCGATGTCAAAGATCCTGTGGAAAAAGGCGGCACGCCCGGCGCCATATGATATAATGGCAAAAACCGCCGGCCGCTCCCAGCAGCCGGCCCATGCCGGCGCAAGGAGATGACGTTCATGCCGGGCCTCTTCGCCAGGAGCATGGATGGATTGCAGCGCGCTAGTACCTCCCGTACTGCTGGATGGCGTACATCACCGCGCGCATGCTCACAAGCGTGCTGCCGTCGTTGATCGACCCCGCGGTCGAGACGTTCAGGCCCCGCCCTTCCCTGGCCATGGCGCAGTCCCGCCTGACCTCGGCCACGATCTCCCGCTCGTCCCCGCGCATAAAGGTGAAGGGGGCGAGGCAGCCGTCGATCCTCGTCCGGGGCATGTGTCTTCTGATCTCGTCCACGAGCACGGTGGGGCCGAAATTGCAGCCCGTGAGGTTCAAGCGGCCGAGGATGGGCAAGAGATGCCCCATGGCCGAGTCGGAATGCTGGTAACGCTCGTCCCCGGGCCGGGGACTGAAAGCCGCGAAGATCCGCGAGAGGACGGGGTAGCCGAAGAGCTCGTACATCTCCGGGTTGAGGAGGCAACAGTGGTCGTCCGAAAAGGCGAAACCGCCCGGGGCCTCGCCCGGCGCGAAACCCGCCTCCGCGTCCATGAGCGAGGCGTAACCGAAAATGACGTCCGAGATCGCCCGGCTGAACCGCCTGGCCAGGTCGGGGTGGTCGTGGATGAGATAGACGAGGTTCTCCGCGCCGTAGAGCGAGGCCGCCAGGGTGACGGGCCCCCTCACGTGCCGCCACGGCTCCGGCCTCTTGCCGTATGTCTCGAAGATCCTGCGTTTTTCCGCCTCCCAGTCCGGCGGCAGGACGAAGGAGCGCAGATCCAGGCGCTCGACCCGGTCGAGCATCCGCTCGAGTTCCTGAGGAGAGGAACAGGAGGCCAAAAGCCACTCCGTGCCGCCGGCCGTCACGTACCTGCCCCCAAAGACCTCCCCGATCTTCCTGAGGGGCGGAAAGATCTCGTCCGGCGCGGGCAGATCCTCCGGCAGGAGCCGCTTGCCCACGATACGCTCGGCCTTGTCGTTGTAACGCTTGTTCAGCTCGAGGCGGCGCTCCCGCGGCGGCTCCTCCCAGGGGTTCCCCTCCACGCCCAGCTCGGTAAAGACGCACTCGCCGCTCATGCGGATCCCCAGGGCGGCCTGGGGCGCGCGGGGACTAAAGCAGTTCTCCGCGTGGGCGAGCTCGTCGTCCCGCCAGAAGCGGTCGAGGTCCACGTCGAGCATGATCAAACCTTCCCGTGCCGCCGCCCGTAAGCGAGGACCGCCTCGGCCGTCTTGGCAATCCGGCGGGCCCGCGTCGCAGGGCTTTTCGCCTCAGATACCCATTGGGCATAGCGCCGCTGGCAGGATGGGCGCATACCCTCGAAGACCGCCAGCGTCAGCGCGTCGGTCCGCAACACTCCTGCCAGATCCGCCGGGATTTCCACGCCCTTTGTCGTAACCATCACTATTCTCCCAGCCCCGCCCACGCCTCATCCCGCCGTGATGTCGGGAGCAGCTTCGTGGGGATGATTCGTCGATGCTTTTTACGTTCCTTCTAATCGAGACCGGTGCGTCACCAATGGCATCGCCAGCAGGTAACCACTGGCAGCGGTTACCTAGTGCCGAATCCAAAAAAAAACGATGATTGATAGGATGAGTTTTTCATCGCTGATCCGGCACTACGTCTATAGCCATGGCCCGGACGGGCTGCCCGTCGAACCGCCCGGCGTATCCCCCTGACCGGCCTTATTACTTATCGTACCACTGTGACTGTGCCTGATACAACCGCGCATACTCTCCACCGGAGGCAAGGAGCGCGTCCGGTGAACCATCTTCGATTACACGGCCGCCCTTAAACACGATTATCCGGTTGGCTAGTGTGGCGGCATTTATTCTGTGAGTGACGAAAATAACAGTTTTGTCGGCAGAAAGTTCAATGTACTTCCTGAAAATTTCAGCTTCCGCGAGTGGATCGAGGTTGCCTGTGGGTTCATCCAAGATGATCATATCGCGGTTTCGGTAGACGGCTCTTGCTATGGCGAGCTTTTGCCACTGACCGCCCGATAATTCCGTGCCGCCTATATCCTTGCCGAGGAGCGCGTCTTTGTTCGCGCCATCAAAGTTTGAGAACGCCAGAGCGGCGTCAATGGCTGCATCATCGCGAGAGCGCGATGTATCACCGAGAAATACATTGTCACTTACAGTAAACGTCGTATATTTCACTGGCTCCTGCATAACCGCGCTCCAATCGTCAGAGGATCGCACCGACAACATGCCGCTGCTCGGAGTCAGCATACCGGTCAGCAGCTTGACAAATGTCGTTTTACC
>JBLNBS010000085.1:0-34074 GCA_050260175.1 Patescibacteria group bacterium
GACCTGGGCGGCCGCGGTGTTGGCCCAACTTCGTTTGCGCGGGGGGGGCGGGGCCCGGCCGGCCCCCCCGCGCGCGCTTGGCCTTTGGAGAACCTGCCGGGAGGAGGCTGACGATGCCTGAGGGAGCCGATCGATCGACGGCGGCCGGGTCCGGGACCGGTCCCTGTCTGCGGATGGAGGGCGTCACCAAGAGTTATTTCGGCACGACCGTGCTCAAAAACGTGGATCTCGAGGTCGCGCCGGGCGAGATCCACGCGCTCGTCGGCGAGAACGGCGCGGGTAAATCCACGCTCATGAACATTCTCTTCGGCATGCCGGTCATCCACGCGACCGGCGGATTTGAGGGCCGCGTCATCCTCGACGGCCGCAGAGTGGAGATCGACTCACCCCGGCGCGCCATCGAGCTGGGCATCGGCATGGTCCACCAGGAATTCATGCTCTTGCCGGGATTCACCATCACCGAAAACATCAAGCTCAACCGGGAGATCTCGCGGGCCAACCCGATCAGCCGCATCCTGGGCCGGCAGCTCGAGACCCTGGACATGGAGGCGATGCACCGCGACGCCCGCAGGGACCTAGATCGCCTGGGCCTCTCCGTCGACGAATGGTCCCCGGTCGGCGGCCTCCCCGTGGGATACATGCAGTTCGTCGAGATCGCGCGGGAGATCGACAAGGACGACGTCAGGCTGCTCGTCTTCGACGAACCCACGGCGGTCCTGACCGAAAGCGAGGCGGACCTGCTGCTCGGGGCCATGCGGCGATTGGCGGCCGAGGGCATCGCCGTGCTCTTTATCACCCACCGTCTGGACGAGGTACTGGCGGTGGCCGATCGCATCACCGTCCTCAGGGACGGGGAGGTGGTGGCGCGGCTGCCCAGGAGCGAGGCGCGCCTGGAGCGCCTGGCCGAGCTGATGGTGGGCCGCAGAGTGGAGCGCGGCGTGATGCCGCCCAGGGCGGCGGAGCCTCGCGACGCCGATCTGGCGGTGAGCATCGCCGGCCTGAGCGTGGCCATGCCCGGCGAATCCGTGCGCGGACTCGACCTCGGCGTCCGCCGGGGCGAAATCCTGGGTATCGGGGGCTTGGCGGGCCACGGCAAGCTGGGTGTGGCCAACGGCGTCATGGGCCTCTATCCCGCGTCCGGACGGGTGGTCAAGAACGGCATCCCGCTCTCCCTGAACGATCCGCGCGCGGCGCTCCGAGCCCGCATGGGCTTTGTCTCCGAGGACAGGCGGGATGTCGGCCTGCTCATGGATGAATCGGTGGAGCTGAACATCGCGCTCAGCAGCATGCAGGCGCAGAACAGGTTCCTCCGCCCCGGCCCTTTCCCCGCGCTGCGCCTGGCTGACCGCAAGGCCGTCCGCGCGCACGCGCTCCGGCTCATCGGCGAGCTGGACATCCGCTGCACGAGCCCGGCCCAGCCGGTCAGACGGCTGTCCGGCGGAAACCAGCAGAAGGTCTGCCTGGCACGGGTCTTCACCATGGAACCGGAGGTGCTATGGGTCTCCGAGCCGACGCGCGGCATCGACGTCGGGGCCAAGCAGGTCGTGCTCGATCTTCTTGTCAGGTTCAACCGCACCCTCGGCACGACGATCGTCATGACCTCCAGCGAGCTGGGGGAATTGCGGAAGATCTGCGACCGGATCGCCATCGTCTACAACGGGCGGGTCGCGGGCATCCTGCCCCCCGACGCGCCCGACGTCGCCTACGGCCTGCTGATGGCCGGCAAGACCGGGCAGGGAAAGGAGGCCGTCTGAGGTGGGCATGAAACGCGTCGGCGCCGTCACCATCGCCTCGCTCGGGCGCCCGTTGACCCGGGCTTACGAGGCCATCGGCCTGCCGCGGCTGATCATCTCAGCCTTCGTTTTAAGCCTGTTCGTGGTGGCCATGATCATGCGGATGGATCTAGCCATCCTGCTCGGCGACTCGCTGGTGCGCATCGGCATGAACGGCCTCCTGGTGCTGGCTATGCTGCCCACGCTCGCCTGCGGGGCCGGGCTGAACTTCGGCCTGCCGCTCGGGGTCATCTGCGGCTTGATCGGCGCCGTCATCAGCATGGACATGAACCTGACCGGGTTCACCGGTTTCGCCGCGGCCCTGGCCTTCGGCGCGCCTTTGGCCGCGATCGCGGGGTACCTCTATGCCCTGTTACTCGAGCGCGTGCGCGGGCAGGAGATGATGGTCGGGACCTACGTCGGTTTTTCCATCGTCTCGGGGATGTGCATCTTCTGGCTCATGGCGCCCTTCAGGAACCCCTCGATGATCTTTGCCATCGGCGGCCAGGGGCTGCGTTACACCTTGACGCTGGGCGACTATTACGCCAAGATCCTCAACGAGTTCCTGAGCTTTCGGCTTTTCGGCGCCGTCATCCCCACCGGGCTGCTCCTCTTCTTCGCGGCCTTCTGCTTCCTGATGCACCTCTTTTTGCGCTCGCGAACGGGTATGGCCATGACGGCGGCGGGCGCCAACCCGCGGTTCGCCGCCGCGGCGGGCGTCAACATCCGCGCCATGCGGTCGGCCGGCATCGTGCTCTCCACCGTCCTGGCCAGCATCGGCATTGTGGTCTACGCCCAAAGCTACGGCTTTTTGCAGTTGTACACGGCCCCCCTGTACGCGGCTTTTCCCGCCGTCGCGGCCGTGCTGATCGGCGGCGCCACCCTGCAAAAGGCCACCATCGGACATGTGGTCATCGGCACGATCCTCTTTCAAACGCTCCTGACCACGGCGCTGCCCGTGACGCAGACCGTGCTCAGCGGAGCGGACATCTCGGAGATCGCCCGTATGATCATCAGCAACGGCATGATCCTCTATGCCCTCACCCGGGCTGCAAGGAGGTAGCGATATGCAGGGAAAGGCGGCCGTCGCGACTTTGACACGTTCAACCGGCTCCGCGGGCGGCCTCTCCGGCGCGCTGCGGCGCGGCTCCGTCCCCCTTTTCTTTGCCGCGCTCTGCGCCGCCGGCGTCATCGCCGCCAGGCTCGACGCCAATTTCCTCATCAATGAGATCGTGACCAGGCTCGGCCGGAATTCCTTCCTCGTCCTCTCGCTCCTCATACCCATCTCGGCCGGCCTCGGCCTGAATTTCGGCATCGTCATCGGCGCCATGGCCGGCCAGGCGGCGGCGATCGTCGTCACGCATTACGGGATCGGCGGCCTCGGGGGCTTTGCCCTGGCCGCGCTCCTCGCCGTCCCCTTCGCCGTGCTATTCGGCTGGCTCACCGGGCTCGTCCTGAACCGCGCCAAGGGGCGGGAGATGGTGACCGGCCTCATCCTCGGCTTCTTCGCCAACGGACTGTACCAGCTCGTCTTCCTGGTATTGCTGGGGCCCGTCATCCCCATGCGCAACCCGGTCCTGATGCTGCCTTCCGGCATCGGGCTCAGGAACATGATCGATCTCCTGGGCATCAGCGGCGCCCTCGACCACGCCCTGGACGGGCTCTGGAACGGGCTGATCATGACCGAGATCGGACCCCTGCCGATCGGGCCCTGGCGCCTGCCGCTCTTCACCTTCGTGATCATCGGGCTCCTCTGCCTCGCGCTCTCTTTCCTGATCCGCACGAGGCTCGGCCAACAGATGCGCGCGGTGGGGCAGGACATGAACGTGGCCGAGATCGCCGGGATCAACGTCAACCGTACGCGCCTGGCCGCTATCATCATCTCCACGGTGCTGGCCGCCTGGGGCCAGCTCATCTTCCTCCAGAACATCGGGACGCTCAATACTTACAACAGCCACGAACAGGTCGGCATGTTCTCCATCGCCGCCCTGCTCGTCGGGGGGGCGACCATTCGCCGCGCTACGGTCTGGAACGCTCTGATCGGGGTCCTGCTCTTTCATACCCTGTTCGTGGTCTCGCCCCTCGCCGGGCAGACGATCCTCGGCATCCCGCAGGTGGGTGAGTATTTCCGCGTCTTTTTGGCCTACGGCGTCATCGCGGTCGCGCTTGCCCTGCACGCCTGGCAGAGCGGGATGGAGAGGCGGATGGCGGCCCGGGCGCGGGAGGCCTCGGCTCCCGGGGTTGAATAACCGCCTTCCCTCTCCTGGACCGGCTTACCGCGGAAACTTGCCTGTGCCGCTTTGCGGTGGAGTGAAGGAGGGAGATGATAAAACGCGGATCGAGTGATTCTCGGCCTCTAGGGCAGTGGTGTGTAATTTGTAAATCAGATTTACAATCTGTCAAGGCTATGATATAACTAAGGCATGATTGAACGCGCCATTGCCAGTAAACTCCTGGCCCTGGCGGGCAAGTTCCCCGTGGTCGCCCTGATCGGCCCCAGGCAGTCGGGCAAGACCACGCTCGTCAGGAACCTCTTTGCCAAAAAGGCCTACGTCTCGCTGGAAGACCCGGATCGCCGCGAATTCGCGGCGACCGACCCCCGGGGCTTTCTGCGCTCCCTGCCGGGCGGGGCCGTAATCGATGAGGCCCAGCGCGTTCCGGGGCTCTTTTCCTACATGCAGACCCTGATCGACGAGCGGGGCTCGCCGGGATTCTTCATCCTCACGGGTTCGCAGAACTTCCTCCTGCAGGAGAGCCTCTCCCAGTCGCTGGCCGGGCGTGTGGCCCTGCTCAGGCTTCTTCCTTTCAGTCTCACGGAGCTGGAGGCGGCGGGTTATGCCCTCGACGAGCCTGAGACCTATCTCTTCAAGGGCTTCTACCCCCGCATCTACGACCGGGAGATCGCACCTTCTGACTGGTATCCGAACTATGTCCAGACCTACGTCGAACGTGACGTGCGGCTGCTCAAGAACATAACCGACCTCGACGCCTTCCAGCGTTTCCTCAGGCTGTGCGCGGGCAGGATCGGCCAGGTCCTGAACCTCTCCTCGCTCGGCGATGACTGCGGCATCTCACATAACACGGCCCGCGCCTGGCTTTCCGTCCTCGAGGCAAGTTATATTGTTTTCTTGCTCAGGCCGCACCACAAAAACTTCAGCAAACGCCTAATCAAGTCTCCCAAGATCTATTTCCTCGATCCGGGCTTGGCCTGTTCGCTCCTGGGGTTGGGAAACCAAGAGCAGCTGTCGTCCCACTATCTCCGGAGCGGTCTCTTTGAGTCCATGATGATCGCGGAGATTGTCAAGGCCCGCTTCAATCTGGGCCTCGAGAGCAACTGCTGGTTCTGGCGCGACCAATCCGGCCATGAGGTCGACTGCCTGCTCGAGGAGGCGGGCGCGCTCGTCCCGATCGAGTTCAAGGCCGGCAAGACCGCTTCGCCCGGCTTCTTCCATGCCATGCAATACTGGTGTAACCTGGCCGGCGTGCCCGCCGCACGCGCGTATGTCATTTACGGCGGCGACGACAACCTGGCGCTCGACCAGGGCAACCTTGTAAGCTGGCGAAAGGTTGCATCGATCTCCGCCTTTGGCCGGTCGGCACCCGGGGCAGACTAACCCCGCCCAGGATGGGCTAAAAGGCGTGCGACGTACACGGATGTACCAAAGCGCCCCCGGGAGGTGCCGTGGTGTCAAAAAAGAGGAGGCTGGCCCGGGAGGCCGGGGACAAGCTCAGGCGGAGGGCCAGGGCAGACCTGGAGGCCGCCGCGGAGCACGCGCCCGGGCCGGACCTCGCGCTTGCCGGCAGCGGGCGAGAGCGGACGGACAGAGGAAATGGCGGCGGAGATGCGCTGGCGAATGATCTGACCGCGGCGGGCGAGCGCATAAAAAGGGCCGTGGAGACGGCGTCCGGCGCCAAAGCCGGGGGGCGGCCGGTGTACTCCGCGGCCAAAAAAGGCGATACGGTGCCGTAATTTGGGAAGCCGCGCGCGGGGCGGAAGCGGCCGGGGCCCGGCGCCGCAAGCCGCGGAGGGTTAATCGGCGGTGATTTCCATGGCCACATCCAGGGCCGGAGCGGAGTGGGTGAGGGCGCCGACTGAGATGAAGTCCACCCCGGTGGCGGCGACGGACCGGATGTTCCCGGCGGTGATATTCCCCGAGGCTTCCAGCTTCGCCCGCCCGCCGACGAGTCTCACCATGCGGCCCATCTCCTCCGGGCTCATGTTGTCCAGCATGATCAGATCGGCCCCGGCGGCGAGCGCCTCCCTCACCTGAGCCTCGGTCTCGCATTCCACCTCGATCCGGGCATAGGGAGGGGCCTTTTGCCGCGCAAGTTCGACTGCCTTTGCGACCCCCCCGGCGGCCCTGAGGTGGTTGTCCTTGATGAGGATCATCTCGGCCAGCGAGAACCGGTGGTTGGCCCCCCCGCCCATCATGACGGCGTATTTTTCCAAGTAGCGGAAGCCCGGAGTGGTCTTGCGGGTGTCCAGGATGCGCGCGGGGAGATCGCGGATCAGATCGGCCAGGGCGGCCGTGGCTGTGGCGACACCCGACAGGTGCTGGAGGAAGTTGAGGGCCGTACGCTCGCCCGTCAACATCGGGCGTAAAGGCCCCTTGACCTCGGCCAGGACGGCGCCGGCGGGGACTCGCACCCCGTCAGCCGCGAACTGCTCGCAGGCAAGCCCCCCATCAAGCAGGGCAAAGACCTCGCACGCCAGCGGCAGGCCGGCGATGACCCCCGACTGCCGCGCGATAATCCTGCCCCGGCCCTTTGCCTCGGCCCGCACCGTAGCCAGGGTGGTGAGATCGAGATCCGCCCGGTCCTCCCGCAACGCCGCCTCGATCAGGCCCCTAAAGAGGAAAAAGTTCATGTCGCTCCCTCCACAGCGCCCTCGCGCGAAAAATAGAGCCGCCGCTCCCAGGAAGGATCGGCCTCCGGATAATCCACCCGGTAGTGGCAGCCCCTGCTCTCGGAGCGCAGGAATGCGGCCTGCAGCATGAGCCCGGCGACCAGGGACATGTTGGCCCACTCCAGGACCGGCGGCGGCGCCTCCGGACGGACGGGCGAACCGGGCGCAGGCTTGAGCCTGGCCATGGCCTGGTTCAAATCCTTCCCGTTGCGGGTGATGCCGGCCGCGGCGGCCATGGTCCGCCGCAGATCGCCGAGGCCCGCCTCGGGCGTGATCCCGGCCGGGATCTCGGGCAGCGGCGCCGGGCGCAGGCTTGCGGCGGGCGCCGCTGCTTCCGCCTCGCGAGCCAGGTGCTCGGCGATGCGATGGGCAAAGACCAGGTCCTCGAGGAGCGAGTTGCTGGCCAGCCTGTTGGCGCCGTGCACCCCGGTGCAGGCCACCTCCCCGCAGGCGAACAGGCCCGGCACGGACGAGCGCCCCCAGAGATCCGTGTGAATGCCGCCCATCATATAGTGGGCCGCCGGGGCCACGGGGATCGGCTCGCGGGTGATATCGAGCCCATAGTGGCGGCAGGTCTCGTGGATGTTGGGAAAACGGGTCCTGATGCGCTCGGGCGTCATGGCGCCAAGATCGAGCCAGACATGGTCCACGCCCGCCCCGGCCATCTCGGCGGCGATGGCCCGGGCCACGACGTCCCGCGGCGCCAGGTCGGCCTGCGCGTGGTAGGACGGCATGAAGCGCTCGCCCTTCGCGTTGCGCAGCACGCCGCCCTCGCCGCGCACGGTCTCGGAGATGAGAAAATGAGGCGCGCCCGGCAGCGAGAGGGCCGTGGGGTGGAACTGCATGAACTCCATGTCCGTGACCTGGGCACCCGCCATGTAGGCCAGGGCGATACCGTCCCCCGTGGCCACCCCCGGATTGGTGGTGACGGGGTAGAGCTGCCCGCAGCCCCCGGTGCAGAGCACCGTGGCGCGGGCGGTAAAGGCGCGCATGCCGCCGTCCGCGGCGGCCAGCGCCCCCCCGCAGCCGCGCTCACCGACGAGCAGGGCGGCCGCCATGGTGTTCTCCCACACGGTCACGGCTTCGTGGCGGCGGACGAGCGCCGCAAGGGACTGGCTGATGGCCTTGCCGGTGGCGTCCCCCAGGGCGTGCAGAATGCGGCGCCTGCTGTGGGCCGCCTCCCTGGTGAGGGCCACACCGTGCAGGCCCCGGTCGAACGGCACGCCAAGCTCGATCAGTTCCCTGACCCGGTCGGGGCCCTCGTTGACCAGCACCTCCACGGCCTCGGTCCGGCAGAGCCCGGCCCCGGCCGCCAGGGTGTCCTGGAAATGGAGGGCGGGCGAATCGCCGGGATCGAGGGCCGCGGCTATGCCTCCCTGGGCGAAAAAGGTGTTGCTCTCCTCGAGAGCGGCCTTGGTCACGAGAGCCACCCGCCCGAGCTTTGCCAACTGGAGAGCGGTATAGAGACCGGCCAGCCCGCTGCCTATGACCAGGAAATCACGTTCGATTACCGATTCGCTCATCGTTTCCTCATGTACCGCAGTTTTGGGCGTTTCTCCCACATATATGCCTATTCTACTTGTCCTCGAAAAGGCTGTCAATGATTGGGCCGCTCAAGGAGCCAGGACATGGCCCTGTATTTGAAGACAGTACGGCCGCCGGTCATCAGCGGGGAGACGGCCATAACCCTCCAGGATTACCTGGCTTTCCGCCATCGGTTTCGCAACGTCTACGGCCACGAGTTGGCGTACGAGCGGATCAAGCCTCTCCTGGACGAATTGCTAAAAACCGCCGCGAATGCGCGGAGCATTCGGACATCGACCTGGTGGCCGCGGGGTTGCGCGCCGGGGATTTTAACCGCGTCCTCGGGGAGATCTCGTCGCAGAGCGCGTTCCCGGTGGACCTGGTGCCGCTGGAGGGGGCGGACGATTTGATCAAAAAAAGCATCGCCGCCGAGGGGATCGCGTTATGAAGGAGGTGTGTCACCCCACGGCCAGCATCCGGTCGAGCGCCCGCCTGGCCAGGCCGGCAACCGGCTCGGGCACGGTTACGCGGGGTGACAGTTCGCGCAGGCAGGCGGCGACTTGCTCGACGGACGTGCGTTTCATGTTCGGACAGACGAGGCCCGGCGTGAGCAGATAGAACGTCTTACCGGGATTATCCCGTTTCAACTGGTGGAGGACGCCCATCTCCGTACCGATGATGAGCGTCCTTTCCTTCACTTTTTTTGCCTTAGCGATGATCTCCGCAGTGCTGCCCACAAAGTCCGCCAGGGCGACGACGGCCGGCGGGCACTCGGGATGGACCAGGATCGGCGCGTCAGGATGGGATTCGCGCACCTTGGCCACGTCCTCGGCGCGCACCCGGTGATGGGTGCGGCAGAAACCGGGCCAGATGTGGATCTTCTTCTCGGGCACCTGGGATGCCACGTAGTGGCCGAGGTTCTGATCGGGGAGGAAGACGATCTCGCGGTTGGGGACCGCGCGCACCACGCGCACGGCGTTCGAGGACGTGCAGCAGTAATCGGAAACCGCCTTGACCGCGGCCGTGGTATTGACGTAGGCCACGACCGCGGCGCCGGGATGCTCGGCCCGCGCCGCGGCGACCGCCTCCGGCTCGGCCATCTCCGCTAAGGGGCAGCCGGCGTCCGGGGCAGGCAGCAACACGGTCTTTTGCGGAGCCAGGATGGCGGCGGTCTCCGCCATGAAATGCACGCCGCAGAAGACGATGACCTCCGCCTCGTTCTTTGCCGCAGCCTGGCTCAGAGCCAGCGAGTCGCCCACGATGTCGGCCAGGTCCTGGATCGCGTCGGGCTGGTAGTTGTGGGCCAGGATGACCGCCCGCCGCTCGCGGCGCAGGCGGCCGATCTCCGCGAGAAGAGAAGCCAAGCCGATACCTTCTATTGTTCAAGTTTAAGCCTATTGTAAGTGTCTCCATGGGGGCTGTCAATGATCCGGATGTAACGTAAAGCGATCCTTGAAATTTATATGGCCGTTTGTTCATGAAAGCCAGCCGGTTAGCGCCAGAGATTCAGGACAGGTACGCCCGTAACCGCGACATCATCAGTATTCCGTGTGACAAGAATCATCCGGTGCACCTCGACGGTCGCGGCCAGCAGCCCGTCAACAATAGGCAGGCAATTACGGACTCCTCCGGTTGTGGTTTTCTCAACTCAGAAATCACGCAGGTGTCCAGCAAATAGCTCATAGCCGAACATCCCTGCCGGGATCGCGCCGCCGCTCGATGGTAAGCTCCAGGTCTTTATGGGGGGAGGAGAGCAGCACGCTCTTTAAATCCCGCTTTTTCGTCAAGGCTTCGTAATCCTTGGCGGAGACAACATAGACGGCATTCTTGCCGTTTTCCGTGATCAGCTGCGGGATCCCTGAAGAGCGTTATTCACGACTTCGCTGAATTTGTTCTTGGCCGTTTGCAGTTGCCAGCTGCGCGTAAAGAAGGTGCTCATACCCGTTCCGCTTCCATTCTGGCCGGTCTGTCTATATTATACCTCTTTACAAGCCCTGGCGGAAGCTCTGGCCGGCCTCGAACATTCGCGATCATCCGCCCTTTTTTCACCGGCCCAGAGAACCGCCGGTGAATCTCCTGCATCTCCTCCTTACTCGGCAGGGGTGGCTAGAGGTCCGGGGTGCCGCCGGCCCGCATAGTGGAGGAAGAGGTCGTTGAGGTGGGATCGTGTTTTCTCCATCGGGTAGTACTTCCTTTCGTCGGCCCGCCGAGGCCGTGGCTCGGCATTTCCCCAACAGAGCATACCGGTACGGAGATCGGGGAAACCCTTTCATGATATAATATAGACAGCTGGCGATGGACCCCGCGTTCGCCTTCAACGAATCGGGGGTGTTGGCATGAATGAAGAATACGCGATACGCCTAAGCATCGAACGGGTGGAGAACGGCCAGTACCTGGCAACATCCAGCGATCTTTCGGGGTTGGTCGCTCAAGGGCGCACCATCGCCGAGACCATGGAAATCGCGCAGGATGTGGCACGAAAGCTGATCGAGTCCTACCGGGAGCATGGTGATCCGATTCCGTTGACGCTAAGGAAGATCACCGATCGTGTGGAACTTGATCTGGCGGTAAGCACCTAATGGGTAGACTCGCGGGTTTTGGGTATCAGGAAGTCACACGCAGGCTGAAACGGTTGGGGTTCGAGTTCGACCGGCATGCGCGCGGCAGTCACGAGATCTGGTGGAATTCAGCCACGCGAAGGCGGACAACGATCCCAAACCATCCCGGAGATTTGCCGGAGGGCACAGTTCGGGCGATACTGCTGCAAGCCGGCGTCACACCTGAGGAATTCCTCGAGGTATCTCATTGACAAGACGCAGATGAGCGGGAGAAAGCTCTTGGTGATATCGGCGGGTATGGCCAAAGCAATCAGATCCCGTTTTCGGGGGGTTCCTCCCGGCCAAAGAACCGCCGGTGGATCTCCCGCATCTCCTCTTTACCCGGCAGGGGCGGCCAGAGGTCCAAGGTGCCGCTGGCCCGCATGGCGGCGGCGAGGTTTGGGTAGACAAAGCGGTTCTCCCGGCAGAGCTTTTTCAAGAGGTCCTTGGTCTTCCTGCGCTGGGTACCGGCCTCGTACGGGCAGCCGCTCGGCACGGGGGTAAAGTCCAGCAGGGGCAAAGCCTTGCGGATCTCGGCCTCGCGCAGATATGCCAGGGGCCGGATGAGGGAGAGGCCTCCGTCCAGTTCGGTGCGGGGGAGGAAGGTCTGGATCTTGCCGGAGTAGAGGATGGACATGAGGAAGGTCTCGACCGCGTCGTCGTGGTGGTGGGCAAAGGCGATCGCGTTGAAGCCGCGCTCGCGGGCAAAACGGAGGATCGCCCCGCGCCGGAAGAAGGAGCAGCGCGCGCAGGGATCGTTGCTTTCCGCCAAGAGAGCCGCGATCTTTGTGGGGATGAGATGCCAGGCCACCCCGAGCCGGGCCGCGTACTCCTTCATCGTCTCGGGCGGGAAGGCCGGGTTGAAGCCCGCGTCCAGGGTGACGGCCTCGAGCGTGAAGGGGATCAGGCGGTTGTGGAGCTGGAGCGAACGCAGGGCATAGAGCAGGAAGGCGCTGTCCTTGCCCCCGGAAAAGCCGGCCAGGATCCGGTCGCCCGGCGCGATGAGGCCGAACTCCGTCACCGCGCGCCAGATCTTGCGGTTGAGGGAACGGGGCAGGGGAAAAGGCGCCGACAACTTCAGTCCTCCCCCATTTCAGCATTCAAGATGTCCCTCACCCTTCGGTTCCCCTCTCCCGCGAAGTAGGAGAGGGAAAGAATTCAGCCGCTCTTCCCCCTCCCCCGCTCGGCGGGGGAGGGGGATCAAGGGGGTGAGGGTCCACCAGCGAAAAGCTTAAAAGCCCATGGCCTCGCCGACCAGGACGACCGTCATCCGTTCAGGATCCTCCTGCCCCTCGACCACGGCCAGCAGGTTGCAGATCCGCTGCCCGCCCCGGCAGTCGTGGCAGAGGCCGTCGGCGGCGCAGGGCGTCTTGAGATTCAAACGCCGCGCGTTCAGAGGGCAGGCGATCCGCCTAACCCTCGCCTCGGCCTCCTCGATACTTGCCGCGATCTTATTGACCCCACAGACGACGATGACCTTGCGCGGGCCAAAAAACAGCCCCGCCACGCGGTTGCCGTGGCCGTCGATGTTGACCAGCCGGCCGTCGAGCGTGATCGCGTTGGCGCCGCAGAGAAAGACATCGGCCGACAGGGCGCGGCGCTCGACCTCGAAACGTTCCTCGCGGCTAAGCGAGGCGTCGTAGCGGTTGCAGGCCCGGTACGGCCCGTTGATGAGCGTCTCGTAGAGCCCCAGCTCGTGCACGGTCACGGAACCCCCGAAACCGATCGAGGCGCCCTCCGGGATCATGCCGAGCACGGTCTCCCTGGCCTCCCGCCTGCCGGGAGCGTAGACGCCCCTGATCCGCCGCGCCGCCAGGCCTTCGCGGACCTTTTCCGCCATAGCCCGCGCATACCAGGCCCGCGCCTCCCCGCCCTCGTACTTGTCGATGGTCAGCATCGCCTTCACCTCCGTAATGATGCAGAAGAGTATTTGCCACGGGGCGCGATTTCCCTGTCTACGAACGATCGGACGGGAGATAGAGGGTTCTCTTTGTGCGGTGCGGCACGGCCCGGCAGGAATCGCCGGCTTGCGCAGCGAAGGACCTAGCCCGAAACGGAGGTCCGCCATGTTCAACACCGTCCTTTTTGACCTCGACGGCACCCTGGTCCGCCTGGACCTGGAATTCTTCCTCCGGCGCTACATCGAGGCCCTGGCCCCCCATTTCGCCGGGCTCATCCCTCCGGAGCGGTTCGCCCGCGAGCTCATGCGCTGCACCTACGTGATGGTGGGGAATACCGATCCGGCCCTCACGAACTTGGACGCCTTCTGGGAATCTTTCCCGGCTGCGGTGGGGGTCGAGCGCGCGGTCCTGGAGCCGGTGTTCGACCGCTTTTATGCCGAGGAATTCCCAAAGCTGCGGCCGGCCGATGCCGCGGACCCGGCCGCCCGCCTCCTTTTGCAAACCCTTGTCGCCAGGGGGTACACGCCTGTCATCGCCACCAATCCCCTCTTTCCCAAGTGCGCCATCCTCGAGCGCCTGGCCTGGGCGGACTGCGCAGATTTCCCCTACGCCTATATCACCTGCGGCGAAGAGATGCATTTTTGCAAACCCAACCTGGAGTTCTTTACCGAACTGCTGGCGCGGATCGGGCGGACGCCGCGGGAATGCCTGATGGTGGGGAACGACATGGAGGAGGACATCATCGCCAAACGTCTGGGCATGGCCACCGCCCTGGTCACGGACTTTCTCATCGACCGCGGGCAATCCGGGCTAAAGCCGGACTGGCGCGGCACCCTGGCGGAACTGGCCGGCCTCTTTGCCGCCGGGCGGGAAGGGGAGATCAGCGGCTGAACCGCCGGTTGACATCAATACCGGCGGGCGGGCGGCTGGATGAGAGGTGACCGGTATGCTCATCTTTACCCGCGCTACACTGAATGCATGTCCATTAGATTTCGTGATCTGGGTAAAGCGGTAGGGGTTGAAGGGGTGCGAATGATGAAATTCGTGGCCAAAGATGCCAAACCCGAAGCCGCGGCGAAGGAGACATACACCTACGGAGACTACCTTGCCTGGCCCGACGGCGAGCGCTGGGAATTGATCGACGGGGTTCCCTACAACATGAGCCCCGCACCGTCCAGATCACATCAGGAGATCTCCAGAGAGCTCCTGGTGCAGTTCGCCGTCTACCTCAAGGACAAAACCTGCAGGGTCTACGCGGCTCCCTTCGACGTGCGCCTGCCCAAAGGGGATGAAGAAGATGCGCGCGTCGACACGGTCGTCCAGCCGGACCTGGTTGTCTATTGCGACCGGGACAAACTGGACGAACGCGGCGCCAGGGGCGCGCCGGATCTCGCCATCGAGATCCTCTCCCTCTACACGGCGGTCAAGGACATGAAGATCAAACGGGATCTCTACGAGCGGGTAAAGGTCAGAGAGTTTTGGCTGGTCGATCCGGGCAACAAGACCGTACAAGTCTATGCGCTCGGGGAGGATGGCCGGTATGGCCGGCCCGAGGTATACGCCGGCGGGGACCAGGTCAAGGTGGGGATCTTCGAGGATCTGACGATCGATCTGGCAGCGGTGTTCAAAGAATAAGCGCCCGGTCTAGCCTACCCATGCATGAAGCATCTGACAATCTCAAGGGGCCGCTCGCGCGGCCCCTTTGCGATTACTGGAAGTAGGTGGCAGGGGGTCAGCTCAGGCCGTCTCCCCGCACTTCTTCAAGAGCCTATCCCATTCCCGGTCCACGTTCGCCTGGATCTCCGCCAGTTTGTCCTCGTGCCCCGGCCGGAAGAGGTGCTTGAAGCGGCCCTGTTTTTTAAGCCATTCGACGATGGGCTTCTTTTCCTTGGGCTTGTAGGTCAGGCGCCACTCGCCGTCGACCACCTCGTAGAGCGGCCAAAAGCAATTATCCACCGCCTCGCGGGCCATCTCCACGGTGTCCTGCGGCTCAAAGATCCAGCCGAGCCGGCAGGGCTGGAGGACGTTGAGGAAGGCCGGACCCTGGACGGCCAGGGCTTTTTGGACCTTGGTGACGAGATCGTTCCAGTGGCTGATGGTGGCCTGCGCCACGTAGGGGATGTTGTGCGCGGCCATGATGGACGTCAGGTCCTTCCTGAATTGCTGCTTGCCCGGGATCACCCGCCCGGCCGGGCTGGTGGTGGCGCTGGCGTACTTGGGCGTGGCGCTGGACCGCTGGATGCTCGTGTTCATGTACGCCTCGTTGTCGTAACAGACGTAGAGCATGTTGTGGCCCCGCTCCATGGCGCCGGAGAGCGACTGGAGCCCGATGTCGTACGTGCCGCCGTCGCCGCCGAAAGCGATGAACTTGATCTCCTTGTCCGCGGGCAGCTTGCCCTGGCGCTTGAGCGACCGGTAGGCGGCCTCCACCCCGCTGACGCTGGCGGCGGAGTTCTCAAAGGCGTTGTGGATGAAAGGCACCCGCCACGAGGTGAAGGGGAAGAGGCTCGAGGTCACCTCCAGGCAGCCGGTGGCGCAGCCGACAACGACCGGGTTCTCAGCGGCCAGGAGGACCTGGCGGGTGACGATGGGCGCGCCGCAGCCAGCGCAGGCGCGGTGCCCGCCGGAGAAAGGCTCGGCCTTGGCGGCCAGTTGTTTCAGGTTAGCCATCTCTATCGTGCCTCCTTACTCGCGCACGCCGAGGTAGGTGACGGCCTGCCCCGGCGCCTGGCCGGCGGCGATGCGCTGCAGGTCGCCGTAGACCCGGTTGAGATCGGCGATGTTGATGTCGCGCCCGCCCAGGCCGTAGACGTAATCGATTACCGGCGGGGTGTTGCCCGAGCCGTACAGGGCGGAACGGATCTCGGCAAAGACCGGGCCGCCGAAGCCGGCCAGGCCGTCGGAGCGGTCCAGGACCGCCACGGCCTTGGCCTTGCCGAGCGCCGCCGCGATCTCGCCGCCCGGGAAGGGGCGGAAGACGCGGATCTTGAGCAGGCCGGCCTTGACGCCGCCCGCCCGCAGCCCGTCCACGGCCGCGCGGGCGGTGCCGGCGGTCGAGCCCAGGGCCACGACGGCCAGCTCGGCGTCGTCCATGCGGTAAGGCTCGAGAAAACCGTACCTGCGGCCGAACCTGCGCGCGAAATCCTCGGCCACCTCCAGGATGACCCGGCGCGAATTCTGCACCGCCTCGGCGATCTGGCGCCGATGCTCGAAGTAGAAGTCGGTAAAGTCCAGCCCGCCGGCGGTGATGGGGTGATCCACGTCGAGGAGGGGATGCTTGGGCCGGTACTGGCCGATGAACGCCCTGACGTCCTCGTCGGGGATCTCCTCCATGCCCTCCATGCCGTGGCTGATGATGAAACCGTCGGTGGTGACCATGGCCGGCAGGAGCACGTCGGGGTGCTCCGCGATGCGCACGGCCTGGAACATGTTGTCGTACGCCTCCTGGGCGTTCTCGGAGAAGATCTGGATCCAGCCCGCGTCGCGCACGGCCATGGTGTCGCTGTGGTCGCAGTGGATGTTGATCGGCGCCGAGAGGGCCCGGTTGACGTCCGCCATGACGATGGGGCAGCGGAGGCCGGCGGCGATGTAAAGCATCTCGGCCATGAGGATCAGCCCCTGGGACGAGGTGCCGGTCATGACCCGCGCGCCGGCCGCGGACGCGCCGATGCAGGCGCTCATGGCGGAATGCTCGCTCTCGACCGTGACGAACTCGGTATCGACCACGCCGTCGGCGACAAAATTGGCAAAGAGCTGCACGATCTCGGTCGCCGGCGTGATCGGGTAGGCCGCCACCACATCGGGATTGATCTGGCGCATGGCCTCGGCCATGGCCTCGTTGCCGGTGCGGGCGACCATCTCTTTCGTGGCCATTCGTAGACCTCCTCTAGAAGAGGTTAGAGGTTGGAGGTTAGAGGTTGGATGATCTGCCTCCGTATGGGCTCTTCCAACATCTAACTTCTTCCTTCCAGCCTCTTTACTCGAATTCGCTCTCGTCCTTCATCTCGATCGCGTGCACCTTGGCAGGGCACTCCTTGGCGCAGATGCCGCAGCCCTTGCAATGTGCGTAATCGAACCCCGTCACTTTGCCGTCCTCGACCATCACGGCCGAGTCCGGGCAGTAAATCCAGCATAACAGGCAATTGATGCATTTTTCCTTGCTGTGGACGGGACGGAGGCTCCGCCAGTCGCCCGTCTCGTAAAGCGCGGCGGTGCCGCCCTCGAGAATGAGGCCGCCAATGGGGAGTTCGCGCCACTTGGCGTCGGCCTTGATCATTCGCTCCGCACCTCCTGGTAAGCCCGTTCGATGGCCTTGATGTTGCCCTCCACCGCCTCAGGCTTGCTGCGAAACTTCTTGGTCAGGCGGTGGCGGGTGCTCTCCAACATCTCGCCGATGGGTACCACCTCGGTGGTCTTGATGAGCGCGCCGAGCATCGGCGTATTGGGAAACGAGCGCCCGATGGTCTCCAAGGAGATGCGATCCGCGTCGACCGTGTAAACCTTGCGCCCCTTCAAGCCCAGCTTGGACCGTATCTCACCCGGGGCTTTGGCTGTGTTGACGATGATCGTGCCGTCCTCCGGCAGCCCCTGAGTCACGTCCACCTTGCCGAGCAGGGTCGGGTCCAGCACGAGGACGACCTCGGGCGCGGTGACCCCGCAATGGATGGAGATGGGCTCGTCGCTGATGCGGTTGTAGGCCCGCATCGGCGCGCCCATGCGTTCGGGACCGTAATCGGGAAAAGCCTGGACGTACCGGCCCATGCTGACGATGGCCTCGCCGAGGAGGGCCGAGCCGGTCTTGGCGCCCTGGCCGCCGCGGCCATGCCAGCGGATCTCGAGAATCTTGGCCATGAATATCCCCCTTCCGACCATGACAGGTATGGGATGAGATGGGAGCGTAAAATAAGACCAGACTGCGGCTGGTCTAAAGCCCGGTTTCACCTCCCGGTCGCGAAGACACGCCCTTCTTATGATAGCACTTTACAAAGGCCAGATCAAACCCAAATGCGGAAACGGCACTTACGATGTCGATGAACTCTTGGTGCAGTCCTGCGTAAATGGTTGATCCGGGATGACCCAAAAACGCCTGTATAAACTAGCCGGCAGATAAAGATCCGATGCATAAAGGGAGGTCAGGTGGGCCGATCCATACCGGGGATGAACAGTGCGGCCTCGAGGGAGAACACGAGCCAGGCCCGGTCGCCGGGTTGAAACACCGGGGCGCCGCACCCGAGATGCAGGACGGACGCAGTCCAGCCGGCTCCCCGGACGGTGTAGGCGACGGTGGGGCCGGTAAACTCGGAGGATTGCACCATGACGGGCACGGCGGGGGCGGTTTCCCCCGCCTCGAGCCGGCAGTCCTCGGGGCGCAGGCAGAGAAGCCCCTCCCCTCCCGGCCAGCGGCCCGTGTCGGGCAGGGCCTGGATCCTGCCATCCACGCCGATCTCCCGCGCCTCCGCGTCGACCCGGGCGGGAATCCTGTTCATGGCCCCGATGAAACCTGCGACGTACTCGGATTCGGGACACCGGTAGATCTCGAGCGGCGTGCCGACCTGCCGCACGCGGCCGCCGGCCATGACCAGGAGCCGGTCCGAGAGGCACAGGGCCTCCTCCTGGCTGTGCGTGACGAAGATAGCCGTGAATCCGGCCCGCCGCTGCAGGTCGCGCACCTCCCGGCGCAGGCGCAGGCGCAAATGCTGATCCAGGGCGCTGTAAGGCTCGTCGAGGAGGACGAGCAGCGGCTCGGGCGCCAGGGCCCGCGCCAGCGCCACCCGCTGTTTCTCCCCGCCCGAGAGCGTCGAGACGTCGCGGTCCTCAAAACCTGCCAGCCCCGTCAACGCCAGCAGCTCCCCGGCCCGCCGGCGGCGTTCGCGCGGCGGCACGCCCTTGATCGCGAGCCCGTAAGCCACGTTCCACCCCGCCGTGAGATGGGGAAAGAGCGCGTAATCCTGGAAGACCATACCCACTCTGCGCCGGTGCGCTGGGCGCGCCGTCACGTCCTCGCCCGCCAGCACGATGCGGCCGGCCTCCGGGCGCTCCAGCCCGGCGATGAGCCTGAGCAGGGTCGTCTTGCCGCTGCCGCTGGGCCCCAGGATGGAAAAGAACTCGCCGCTCCGCACGGCAAAATGGGCTTCCAGCATGAACTCGGGAAAAGTCCGCCGCACACCTTCGATCTCAAGCAGCACGCCAGCCACCCGCCCTCTCCCCGGCGGCCGCCCGGTCCGCCAGCATGAAAAGCCCCAGGCTCAAAAGGAGCAGCACCGCGCCCAGGGCCAGCGCCTGGGGAAAGCGGTAATGGCCCGCCAAACGGTAGACGGCCACGGCCAGGGTGATCACCCGCCCCTGCGCCAAGACGAGCACCGACGCCACATCGCCCAGGGAAAAAGCGGCCCCGAAGGCGAAGGCTGTCAAGAGCGCCCGCCTGAGCAGGGGCAGCTCGATCTCAAGCTTGCGCCGCCACCATCCCGCGCCGAGCGTCCTGGCAGCGCCGAAAAGCTCCGGCGGCAGCCCGGCCCTGGCCGCGCGGACGATCATGTATCCCAGGGGCAGGCCCGTCAGTGTCTGCGCCCAGGCCACAAGCGCGACCGGCGGCAGCCGGCGGCCGTAGAGGTTGAGGAGGCCGAAACAGAGGGTTACGAGCGAGACGCCCAGGGGCAGTTCCAGGGCGGCGTCGGTGAGCCCGGGCGGGGCGCCGGCCCGCAGGAGCGTGAAAATGTAGGCCAGGCAGGCCACGGCCAGGCCGACCGCGAGGGCCAGTACCAGGCTGGCGGCGGCCGCTTCGAGGAACCCAGCTCCCGTCCCGGTGCGAAAACCCGGGCCGAGAAGGGCGGCGAAGTTAACCAGGGTGAAGGCGCCGTCCGGCGCGCCCCTCTCCCTGAAGGCCCGGAGGAAAAGGCCGGCCAAAGGCCCCAGATAGAACAGGATTAGCAGGAGCACATAGCCCAAGAGGAACACCCGCGCACGGGCGCCCATCCTCCCGGGATCCGGCGCGGGTACAAAGGCCGAACTAACGCGGCGCTGCGCGCGGGTGACCGCCGCGCGGACCGCCAGGAGAACCCCGGCCAGGAGCATCTGAAAGAATGCCACGGCGCAGGCCCCGGCAAAGTCCAGATCCTGGTTGAGCCGGTTGTAGATCAGCACCTCGAAAGTGCGGAAACGCAGCCCGCCAAAGACCAGCACCACGGTGAAGCTGAGGCTGGCGTAGATGAAGGACAGCACGAAGGCGGCGGAGATGGACGGCAGGAGGACGGGCAGCGCCACGGATCGCCACGCCCTGCACGGCCCGGCGCCGAGCGTGTGGGCCGCCTCGATGAGCCGCGGGTCCAGCCTCTCCCAGGCCTCGCCGATGATGCGCAGGGCCAGGGCGGAGTTGTAAAAGACGTGGGTCAGTACGATCCCCGCGAAACCATACAGGCCGGTGAAACGGGGCGCGCCGGGGCCGAAGATCAGCCCGAGGGCGTGGTTGACGGCCCCGTTCCTGCCGTAAAAGACGACCATGGCCAGGACCGCCAGGATGGCCGGGAGCATGAAAGGGAGGATGAGGAAATTGCGCAGCAGATCCCGGCCGGGGAAGCGGTGGCGGCCGAGCAGATAGGCGCCGGGCAACGCCAGGAGGACGCTGCCCAGGGCGCTGCACAGGCTCTCGGCCAGGGTAAAGGCAAGCACCCGCCTGAAGACGGGACTGGAAAGGAAAGCGGCGAGCGCCTCCCGCCCATCTCCCGCAAGCACGGCCCCGCTCAGCACGCGGCAGACGGGCAGGAGGAAGAGCGGCGCCAGGAGACCCCAGACCGCCAGGCCGCGCAGGAACCGCTCCCGCCGTAGCATCATTGGGCCATGACCGCTTCCCAGTCGGAGAGCCAGGTGTCGAGCCTGGCGGCCACCTTTTTTTCATCCAGGTGGAGCAGGCGGCCGACCTTGGCCGCGGCGCGAAAAGACTCGGGCAAGCGGGCATTCCTGGCCACGGGGTACATGTACTGGCTGAGCGGCACGGCGTTCTGAAAAGCGGGCGAGAGCACGTACTCCACGAGGGCTTCCGCGGCCTTGCGGTGTCTGGCGCCCCGCACGATGCCGATCCCCTCGATCTGGGCGTAAGCCGCGCCGTCCAGGACCAGCGCCTTGTACCTCTCGGTGCCCTCGTTCTGGAGGTGGTAAACCGGGCTCGTGCCGTAGCTCAGGACGATGGGCGCCTCGCCGTTGGTATACATCCCGTAGGCCTCGTCCCAGCCCGGCGTGATCGTGAGCAGGTTTGGCTTGAGCCGCCGCCAGTAGTCGAGGTAGCCGCGTTCGCCAAAGAGCGCCACGGTGGTGAGGAGGAAGATGCGTCCCGGCGAGGATGTCTTGGGATTCTCGAGCACGATCAGCCCCTTGTACTCGGGCCGGGCCAGATCCTCGTGCGTGCGGGGCACCAGCTTCAGTTTGGCGCTGTCGTAGTTAAAGAGCACGTAGCCGTAGTCGTAGGGGATGAGGCGGTAGTGGCGGTCAAAGACGAAACGGCCGTCGATCCCCGCCAGGGCCTTGGGCTTGTACGGCGCGAACAGTTTGAAACGGACCGCCTTGGGCAGGTCCAGGCTGTCCAGGCCGATGACCGCGTCGGCCCCGGGCGACTTTTTTTCCAGCAGGAGCTGGTTAAAGAGCGGCCCGGTGTCCGAAAAGGTGCGCACCTCCACCGGCAGGCCGACTTGTTTGGCAAAATCCTTCTCGATGAGGTCCACCAGTTCCTGGCCGAAACTGCTGTAAGTATAGACGACGAACGGCGCCGGCGCGGCGACGGCGCACCAGGCGGCCGCGAGGGCGAGGAAAAGGGGGACGACGAGCGGGGACAGGAAACGTGCTTTGACTCTCATACCGTTCTCCTCCGATGGGGGCGCGCCGCGGCGCGGGCGAGCAGAAAGCCCGCGCGGGAAGGCGCGGGCCTAAAGACGGCTTCCGACCGCTCCCTGCGCTAGCATTACCTAGGTCAGGTTCAAAGGGTATGATCTCAGCCCCGGCGAGCCCGGAGCACCCCCGTTATTCTGTTTGCCCCAATTCTACCACGGCGCGGGAGGGGTGTCAATTCGGCAAGATATTGGCAGGAGCCACCACCTTCCCCGTCGAAGACTACCCCCGAGGTGAGCCCAAAAATGGCCATCAAGCTTACCTTTGCCGCGCTTTGCGAGGACGTGCGCCTGGAGATCGGGGGGCGGATCACGATCGTCGGCGCCTTCGACATCCTGGCCCTGCCCGTCTTTCCCGGCGGCGCCAACCTCTGCGTCACCACCCGCTGGAGCGGCAACGGCCCGGACAAGGCCGCGGTCGCCCTCAAGATGCTGACCCCCGACAACCCGGCGCCGATCCACCTCCTGGAGCAGCCCATCGAGCTCAAGGACCAGGAGGGCCTGGGATTCTGCTCCGCGGGGACGGTCGCCAAGTTCACCTGGCAATTCCACGCGCCCGGCGTCCATTACATCCAGATCCGCCTGGACGACGAGGAGAGGGGCCAGATCCCCTTCATGGTCCGCAAGCACCCCCACCCCGAAAAGCTCCAACCGCGCTGATGAGGTTGGGTATCCCCTTCCCTCAGGGAATCTAAACTGCTTTTAGCTTGACTTAAGCTTTGCCGCCCCTCCTCAGTGGCGAAGAGGCGCTGGAAATCGAGCAGGGACAGCGGTTTGAACCCGGTCTTTCGGTTCGGGGTCATGTATGATGCCGCCTCCTTTGAAACACCAGTTCGTATATTCACATTTTACCACGAACGGATGTTGCCATCAAGGGGCGGATGTGGCCTGAGGGAAGGGGATATTCCAAAAATGCGGCCCGGGTGATGAGACCCGGGCCTGTCTTCAACGGGAATGTCGAATGGTCCTATTTGTCCTTACCCTTGCCTTTGCCTTTGCCGTGTCCATGGCCGTTCTGGCCGTCGTCCTGGTCTTTTTCCTTCTTGGCTTTCTGTTCCTTGCCCTTGAGCTCCCGCCGCGCTTCCTTCAGGGCGGCCTTGAGATCCTCGCCGTTCGCCAGCCGCTCGAGGAGCATGGCGTTGGCCTCTTCGGCCGTCAGGCCCGCCCGCATGGCCTTGATGAGAAACTGGCAGGCCGCGTTCAGGTGGGGCAAATCCCCGCCTTCCAGCTGGGTCTGTCCCATGAGGAGGCCGATCTGATCGGCCAGGGCCTGCACCTGCTCGGCGGTAAAGCCGCGGTTCGCGGCCTCCTGGAGGCGCGCCTGCCCCATCTCCTTCAGCCTGGCCTTGACCTCGTCCGTGGCCGTGAGGCCGTCGATGACGGCGTTCAGGGCATCCACCGCGGCCGTGATATCCGTATCCGTCTCGTCGCCGGTTTCATCGCCGGTTTCGTCCCCGGTTTCGTCTTCCGTTCCATCTTCTGTTCCGCCTTCCGTCCCGTCGTCGGTATCTTCCTCTGTCCCCTCGGTCTCGTCCGTGAGCTCCACATCCGTGGCACCGCCGTCCGCCCAGACGATCCGCGGCATGCTCACGGCCAGGGCGAGGATGAAGATCGCCAAAAGCACCCAGAAACGCCTGCTCATTTACTCGTTCCCCCTCCAGCGCCATGGATGCGCCATGGCCCATCTTGCCTCCATTATGAGGCAGGGGATCGTTGTCCGCAGTGACGGGCATCACAACGTGAGCCCGTCCAGGTATTTTTCGTAGCCGTCCAGGACGCCCAAGACCGCGTCAAGGGTGGAGAGAGTATTGATCTCGTCGCGCAGGTGGGCGGCGCCAGGCAGGCCCCGCAGGTACCAGGCGGCGTGCTTGCGCATCTCCTTGACACCCCGCTCCTCGCCCCGGATCTGCACCTCGGCCCGGAGATGGCGCCGCAGCACGGCAAAGCGCTCGCCGTGCGCCGGCCGGCCGGGGGATTCACCCGCCAGCGCCCGGAGCGCTCCGGCAAAGAACCAGGGGTTGCCCAGGGCCGCCCGGCCGACCGCCACCGCGTCGCAGCCGGTCTCCCTGAGCATGCGGGGCACGTCGCCGGGCTGCCTGAGATCGCCGTTCCCGATCACCGGCACGCCGGCCGCCTGCTTGACCGCGCGGATGACCCCCCAGTCCGCGGCGCCGGCGTAGAACTGATCCCTGGTGCGCGCGTGCACGGTGATCGCGGCCGCGCCCGCCTCGGCGCAGGCTGCCGCCAATTCAGGGGCCACGATGCGCCCCGCATCCCACCCCGCGCGCATCTTGACCGTGACCGGCCGGTCCACGACCGCGGCCACGCTCCTGACGATCGCCGCCGCGCGGGACGGGTCGCGAAGCAGGGCGGCGCCCGCCCCGTTCTTGACCACCTTTGGCACGGGGCAGCCGAAATTGAGGTCGATCAGATCCGGCCCGGCCTGGCAGAGCAGACGGGCCGCGGCCGCCATGCTCCCGGGATCGCTGCCGAACAGCTGCAAAGCCACGGGCCGCTCCGCGGGGTCGACCGCCAAAAGCGGGAGCGTGCGGCGATTGCCGTGCAACAGGGCCTGGTCGCTGATCATCTCCCCCGTGACTAGCGCCGCGCCGTATTCCCTGCAGATCAGGCGAAAGGGAGCGTCCGTCACGCCGGCCATGGGGGCCAAGACTAGGGGGTTCCGCAACATGACCGTGCCGATGCGCAGCATGGCATCACTCCCGGCTTGATCGGTTGTGTGGTTAAATTATAGAACAGTCCGCCCCGGCGGTCCATCTAAGCAGGAGATTCCGCTCCCTGTATCTAAAAAACCGCGGGGGGCTGAAGCGATGCAACCCGTCACCTGTGAACGCCATGCCGTCTGCGTAAAGCATGTCCCGATCTTTGCCGACCTCTTGCCCGAGGAGCAATGCCGCGTCCACGACCTCATCCGCAAGACGGCCTACGCCCCGGGCGAGGTCATCTTCAGGCCCGGCGACGCATGCCAGGACTTTTTCCTCGTTTCCGGGGGGCGCGTCAAGATCGCGCAGCTCTCCGCGGAGGGCAGGGTGCAGCTCCTCCGCATCCTGGCCGTGGGGGATTTCTTTGGCGAACTCTCGGTCTTTGCCGGGGCGGAGCACCTGCCTTACCAGGCCGAGGCCCTCGGGGAGACGCATCTCTGCCGCATCAGGCATGCCGACCTGACCGCCTTGCTGGACGCCACCCCCGCCCTGACGCGCAAGCTCCTCTCGGCCATGGCGGCGCGCCTGTACGAGGCGGAGCGGCTCATCGAACACCTTGGCTTGAGGGACGTGCAAAGCCGCCTCGCCGCGGTGCTGCTGGATACCTTCAGGCGGGCGGGCAAGCTAAACGAAGGCGCCGAGGTGGATTTTACCTGGCGCCAAAAGGAGCTGGCCGAACACCTGGCGACCACGCAAGAGAGCATCAGTAGAAAGATGGGGCGCATGGAACTGCAGGGCATCGTCAGGCTGACGGCGGACCGGCGGCTGATCCTCCTTGACCGCAAACGGCTCGAAGCCCTGGCGGATGGGATGGATTCGGGAACCTGATCGATCGTTTAGAAGAGTTGTAAAGAACCCCGGCATCAGCATCACGCAAAGACGCCAAGATCGCGAAGCATGAGGCAGTCCATGACACCAGACGGCTGGGGTCTTGACGGAGGTTCGTGGATGATCTATGATCAACTCATCTAAATGATTTTTTCATATATAGACCGTAGTCAAATAGGAGGCGGAGATCGATGTGCGGCGAGGAGAGATGCCGTCGGGGCCGCAGAATGGCTTGCAAATGCGGGGGCGGGCGCATGGAGAGATTCCTCGAACCCTGCCTCTTGATGCTGCTCTTAAAAGCGCCGGCCCATGGCTACGAACTGCTGAGCCGGCTGGAGGAGTTCGGCCTCGACCCGGGGCAGCAGGATCCGGGACTTCTCTATCGCACCCTGCGCCGCATGGAGGAGGAAGGGTCATTGACGTCATGTTGGGACACGGACACCAGCGGTCCGGCCAAGCGCCTTTATCGGGTGACGGAGGATGGCGAGGATATGCTCCATACCTGGACCGGCGTGGTCCGGCGCAACATGCGGACGCTCCAGGCCTTCCTCGATGTCTATCAGGCCCATTTCGGGCGGCCGGGAAACGATGAGGATGGACGGTAATAAGAACGCGTACTTGAGGGAGGACGATTGCCTTGTTCACCTGGGCGCTTTACACTGGCTGCGTTTTGGCGGCGGCGCTATCCTGGCGCAAGGACAAGCGTAAAACCAGGCAGGCGTTCATCAAGGCCTGGAAAGCCTTTGAGAACATCCTGCCGCAGCTGCTCGGGGTCATCATCCTGATCGGCATCCTCTTGGCGGCGCTGAACCCGGAAGCCGTCTCCGCCTTGCTGGGAAGCAAATCAGGCTGGCGCGGGGTCTTGATCGCCGCGATCCTGGGCGCCGTCACTTTGATCCCCGGTTTCGTCGCCTTCCCTCTGGCGGCCATGCTCATGCGCGGAGGCGCCGGGGCCATGCAGATGGGCGCCTTCGTTTCCTCCCTGATGATGGTGGGCGTGGTGACGGCGCCGGTGGAGAGCAAGTACTTCGGCCGCCGGATGACGGTGCTCCGTAACATCCTGGCCTTCGTCTTCTCCTTCCTGGTGGCCTGGGTGATTGGGGTGGTCATGGAATGAGCGCATTCATGAAAAGATACCGTTTTTTTCTGGTGACCCTGCTGGGCCTGGCTGTTCTCTTTGCGGTCGATCGCGCCATGGGCATGAAAGCCGCGAACGTCATCGGCTTCAGTTTCAAGGAGATGCTCCTCGTCATCCCGCCGATCTTCATTCTCCTCGGCTTCCTGGACGTCTGGGTGCCGCGGGAGACCATGGTTCGCTTCCTGGGGGATGACTCGGGTCTTCTGGGCGCGGCTCTGGCCGTCTTCCTCGGTTCGGCCGCCGCCGGCCCTCTGTATGGCGCCTTTCCGATCGCGGCGGTCTTCGTCAAGAAAGGAGCTAGTTTCAGGAATGTCGTGATCTTCATCGGCGCCTGGTCCACGACGAAGATTCCCATGTTTCTCTTCGAGATCTCGGCGTTGGGGCCGAAATTCGCCCTGACCAGGTTGGCCGTGGATATCCCGGGTATCCTCCTCATCAGTTGGGCGCTGGAGAGGCTGATCGGACCGGGTGAAAGGGAACGGATCTGGAAAGCCATGGAGGCTATGTAGAACGGTCGAGGGATAAGGCATCCACAAACTATTTGGAGGAGAGATATCGATGAGAATCTGTCTGCCGACAACGGACCCGCGGGGAATCGACGCCGCCGTCGGCGAGCACTTCGGGAGCACGCCGTATTTCGTCATCGCGGACACGGACACCGCCGCCGCGGAGTTCGTCCGGAACGGGGACCGGCACCATAACCACGGCAAATGCCATCCGCTCGCCGCCCTCGAGGGCAAGAAAGTCGAGGCCATCGTCACGGGCGGGATGGGCAAACGGGCCGTCCTGATGCTGAACGAGGCCGGGATCAAGGTTTTCCGGGCCGAAGGCGGCACCGTGCGGGAGGTCGTCGAGGCGTTCAAGGCGGGCAAGGCACATTAGCTCACGGCGGATGAGGCCTGCGGCGGGCACGATCGTGGCAACGGGCATGAATGCTGCGGCCATTGAGTCACATGGTGGTATAGAGGAACTCGGCGATCAAGTCATGCCGTCGCGCGATCCTCCGCCAGGCGCGATCCCGCCTCGGCCAGGCGGACATAGCCGTAATGTTCATGCCGTTATGGCTCTGGTGCAGCCTGCAAGATCGGGATTGACCGCGAGCAGGAATTGTCCAAAATATGTCGAAGAAACGTAGTCACTTTGTACAGGAAAGGCTGCCGACTTGCGGATCGAGATTCGTGGCGCGGAGGAACTGAGCTTTCGCGAGCGCCAGGCTGTCGTGCTCAAGGAGACGGGCCATGGCATCGGCGCCATCGCCCGGCACCTCGGCGTGAGCGAGGCGACCGTGGCGACCCTGCTCCATCGCGCGCGCGGCAAGGGGTACGAGGTCGTGATCGTCCTGCCCGGATCCGCCCTGGGATTGGCGGATGAGGCAAAGGAGGAATCCGAGCATGGGAACGGCGAGCCGCCCAAACGGGGTGACGGGCCGGCCTGAGTCGGGCGGCCGGCAGAAGCGCAGGAAGTGGCGTTTCCGCCCCATCGGCCTGGTCGGCATCTTCCTGGCCGTCGTGGTCCTGATCAACCTTTATGTCCTGGCCGACAATATCTACCGCCTGGTCAAGCAGATCCCGGAAAAAGCCGCCCTCGAGCGGCGCCTGGGCGAGGTCCGCAAAGCCAACGAGGCGCTCCAGCGCCAGCGGGACTGGATGGCGAGCCCGGAGTTTGTCCGCCGCCAGGCGCGCGATCTCGGCTACATCGCCCCGGGCGAGGAGGCCCTGGTAAACGCGGAACCCGTCTCCCCGGCGGCCGACGGAGCGGTCAAACGGCGGAAAGACAAGCCAAGCGATCCATACTGAGCGTTTGGACGATACCGCCTTCTCTTGACACCTTTTTACCGGTGCTGTATAATGGTTTTGCCGAAAAGGCAGCAGTTTTTCATTGATGAACAAGGAGGAATGGGCTGAGTCATGGCGTTGGAGGTTGGCCAGGTCGTCGAGGGCAAGGTGACTGGCATTACGCATTTTGGTGCCTTCGTCGAACTCTCGACCGGCCAGACCGGATTAGTGCACATTTCTGAAGTGGCCGACGAGTATGTCAGGAATGTAGGGGATTATCTCAAGGAAAACGATATCGTCAAGGTCAAAATCCTCAATATGGAAAATAATCGCGTCGGTCTTTCGATCCGCCAGGCTCAACCCGGCGGCGGCGGCCGCCATGGTTCGTTCGCCCGGCGTCAAGCCAGGCAGTCCTTCGAGGACAAGCTGGCCCGTTTCATGAAGGACAGCGACGAGCGGCAGTCCGATATCAGGAGAAGTACCGAATCAAAACGCGGCGGACGCGGCGGAGGCCGCTCGCCGAGTTTCTAGCATGTCCCTAAAAAAGAAGGCATGAAGAGCACCCGGGCGGTGCTCTTTTTCTATCCGCGGGCTAAACTCATCCCCGGCGGCATATAGAAGAACGCCAGGGGTGGGTTGCATGCGGCTTTTTGCACGGCAAAAGAGAAGGCTGGCCGGCCTGATCCTGCTCGGGCTCTGCCTGGGCTGGGCTGCCGCGCGCCTTTGCCATCAACGCCCCTGGCCGAGCAGCGGCTATCTGATCCGCCCCGGTTTCCCGCGCCTGGTCTATGTCCCCGACAGCCAGACCGGTCCCCGGCTTTCCGCCGCCTCGGCCGTTTTGCTCGAGGCCGCGACCAGCACCATCCTCTACGCCCATGACGAGCACGTCCGGCGGGCGCCGGCCAGCACGACCAAGATCATGACCGCCCTCGTCGCCCTGGAAAAAGGCAACCTGCGCTCGATCGTGACCATCGGGGCCGAAGCCGGCGCGACGCCCGGCTCATCGGCGCGACTGCATGCGGGCGAGCGCCTGACCCTGGGCGAACTCTTGCAGGGCCTTATGCTCTGCTCCGGCAACGACGCCGCCGTGGCCATCGCCGAGCACATCGGGGGGAGCATCGGGGGATTCGCTGCTCTCATGAACAGGCGCGCCGCGGAGTTCGGGGCCTTCGACACGCATTTCCGCAACCCGCACGGCCTCTCGGCCATCGGACACTACACAACCGCCTACGACCTGGCGCTGATCACCCGTTACGCGCTGCAACATCCGGCCTTTGCCCGCCTGGTGAGGACGCGGGAGGAGGAGCTTTCCCGGGCGTTCGAAGAGCGCCAGGAGAGCATCGCCAATACCAACAGGCTGCTCTGGTCCTTCGCCGGCGCGGACGGGGTCAAGACGGGCACGACATCCGAGGCCGGCCACTGCTTGGTTGCCTCGGCCACGAGGGACGGCCGCCAGCTCGTTGCCGTGGTCCTGCGCAGCCATGACCGCTGGCGGGACGCCGCGGCCCTGCTCGAATACGGGTTCTCAGACTTCCGCCTCCTCACCCTGGCCGAGGAGGGAAAAGCCGTAACCACGGCACGGCTGGCGGGGAGAGGAGGCGGGCGGGTGGCGCTCGTCCCCCGCCGGAGGCTGGCCGTGGTCTGCCGCAGGGGGCAGGAGGCGCAGGTGCGCACGGTCAGAATCCTCCCCCGGGCTCCTCTGGACGGACCTTTACGGCCCGGTATGGCGGTTGGCCGGGTGGCGGTTTTTTACGGTGAGGCCGAGATCGATGCCGTGGATCTCCTACCCCTGCACACCGGCACCGGCCCGAGGCGGCGGTAGAGACGTGGCGGCGCGCCCCTCGACGTGGGTTCGCATCTTCGGCGTGGCCGCGACTTACGTGGGCACGGTGATCGGCGCGGGCTTCGCCTCGGGCCAGGAGATCTGGACCTTCTTTGGCCGCTTCGGCCCGGCGGGTTTCGCCGGGCTGGCGCTGGCGGGCGCGGTTTTTGCCGTCGCGGGCGGGCGCGCACTTGCGTTGGGCGCCGCGGGAAACGCGTGCGATACGCACTACCAGATCCTGCGGCAGCTTTTTGGCCCCCTGGCACCCGCCTTCGATGCGGTGCTCCTGCTTTTCCTCACCGTGCTGGGCGGCGTGATGCTGGCCGGCGCCGGAGCTCTCGTACGATTCCTCGGCTGGCCCTCCTGGGCGGGCATCCTGGCCACGGCCGCCCTTGGGCTTTTGGTGCTCGCCGCGGATCTGCCCGCCCTGGTCTCCGTCAACGGCCTGGTGGTCCCCTGCCTGCTCCTCGTGGCTTGCTTGATCTCCCTGGGTTCGCTGCGCCTGCCCCCCCTCGGCCTGCGCCCGGCCGGACCCCTGTTCGGCTGGCCCGTCTCTGCCCTGCTCTACGCCTCTTATAACACCATCATGTCCCTGCCCGTCCTGGCCGCTCTCGGGCGAAAGGAGCGATGCGCCCCGGTGCTCCGCCGAGGCGGCCTGTGGGGGGCGGCATGCCTCACTCTGGCGGGAGGGCTCGTCTTTGCGGCGCTGCTGCGCCGGGCCGGGGTGTCCGCAAAAAGCGAGGTGCCCATGGCGGCGATCGCCTCGAGCCTTGGCGCGCCCGTGCGCGTCGCGTTTTCCATCGTTCTCTGGGCGGAGATGTTCACCACGCTGATTGCCGATCTGTACGGGGTGGCGACGCGCCTGCGCCAACTGCTGGGCGGCCCGCTGGCCGCATGGTCGGCGGCCGCCATGGCTGCCGGCATCGTCACGAGCCGGCTCGGATTTGCACGGTTGATCGGGACGGCCTATCCGGCATTTGGCCTGATCTGCCTGGCCGTCCTGGCCAGGCTCATCATGCCCGCCCGTACCGGCCCGCGCCATCCCGCGCGGGCATGTTTGACGCGCCCCCGTCCTGGCGACAATGATGTTGGAAACGCCCGCCGCGTGGTTCCGCCGGATTTTTGCCATCGAACCAAGATATCGCCCGATGTATCGCGGGAAACGGCACCCGTTGGAACTGGCCGAAAGGCTGAAAATCCTGACGCAATGCCAAGCGTGGATCGCCCGCGCGCGACAGGCGCACTGCGGTATACGTCATTATCCGTCAGCGCGGGGTGCGCGCCGCAAGATCCGGGCCAGGTAAAGGGCGGGCGTGCCGAAGGCAAGCTCGGCCCGTAGGCAAGAAAAGGCGCAGCTAGCAATGGGGAAGGGCGCTCCGCCCGGGGCGGCCGCCACACGCGTATTGGTGGTTTTTAATGACACCGCCCCTTTACTCGCGGAATCTGCCACAAACGGTCTGGCAACAATCGACATGGGGACTGTCAACAACGTGTTATACTCGGGGCGAGGCGGGTTGGACGCCAGGACTCAATCTTACGGCCTCTGAAGGAAGGTTTTAACTGCTTTTTAAAATTCCGGATGGTCAGAGGGGGCGTAATCCTTTGGCAGCAATAGCCCTCGAAAGGGACGAGCATCCTGCCGGGACTCCCTCGAAAATCGGCAGGACCCGGCGTATGGGCACCGGGCTCAAGAGTCCGCCGGGCGGGTGCGAACTCCAATGGCCTTGGCGCGAGGCGCTGATCCTGACACCGCTGGCCCTGCTCCTGCCCAGGGCGGTGTTGCCCGGCGGACTAGCCCCGGCGGGTTTGGCCTTCATCCTCGCGCTCGCCCTTGCCGGCACCGACAACATCCTCCTGTACTCATGCGCCGCGCTCCTCGGCGCCTGCACGGCCGGCCCCATCCTTCCCGCCCTTGCCGCGGCGCCGGCGATTCTCCTTGCCGGATTGCTGGGGCGGATCCATCTCAACTCCCGCTTCCCCGCATGGCAGATCGCGCCCGTCGCCGCCCTGTTCTTTGCGGGGCGCCTGTTTTTTGGTTATCCCGCGCTCGGAATCATGGCGGTTCCAAGATTCGCCGCCCTGGAAACAGGGTTGGCGGTCATCCTGGGCCTGATCGTTTGGCGCACGATCCCCGTTCTCAGGCGGGGCCCGGCCGCCGCCCGCGCCAGCATGAACACGACTTTCCTCGCGCTCATCCCGCTGACCCTGGCCGTGCTCGGGCTGCGGCACCTCGGCATCATGGGTCTGAACCTGGCGGGAATCGGCGCCGCCTTTGCCGTAGCCGCCGTGAGTTACCTGGGCGGGCCCGGCCTGGGCACGGGGTTGGGGGTGCTGCTCTCCGTGGCGCCGGATCTGGGCTACGGGCCATGGCCCATGCCGTGCGGATTGGCCCTGGCGGGTTTCCTCGGCGGCCTCCTGCGCCAGTCGGGGCGCCTCGCCTCCCTGCTGGGTGTCGGCCTCGGGCTCGTACTGCCCTGCGGCTCAACGATCGCCTGGCGGGAGACGCCTCTTTTGTGGCATGCCCTGGGACAGGCAGGCGTCGGCCTCGGCGTGTTCCTCGCCCTGCCTCTGAAACCGCTCGGCGCGATGAGCCTTGCGCCCCAGGCCGAACAGAACTGGCCGGCCGCCAAGCGGGCGGAGCAGGCCCGTCTGCGGGAGGTGCTCATGGATCGCGTGCAGGATCTCGCCAGGATCTTTGCGGAGATGTCCAGGGCCTTCGAAGCCGGCGACCGGGAGCGCCAGGCCGGACCGGATCTCTATTCCCTCCTCGACCAGGTCGTCCGGCGGACCTGCCAGTCCTGCTGCGGGTTCGACACCTGCTGGCGCCAGAATTTTTATACGAGCTACCGCGAGTTGTTCGACCTGATGGCCCTGGCGGAGATGAACGGCCTGACCCAGAAGGGGCAATTGCGGGGACGCCTGGCTTCCGCCTGCATCCAACAGCGAAAGCTGCTCGAGACCGTTGATGAACTGCTCGGCCGCGTCCAGACGGACCGGCAGATCAGACAGCAGCTCGCTGAGAGCAGGGATTTCGTGGCCAGCCAACTGGAAGGCGTGGCGGGCATCATGACGAACCTGGCCAACGAGTTCCGGGTGGACATGGAATTTCGGCTGGAAGTCGAGGACCGGTTAAAATCCTCCTTCAACCGGCTGGGTCTGGCGGTGGAATCCCTGAGCGTGCTGGAATACGCCCGGGACCTCCTGGAGGTGCGGGTCAAGAAGCACGGCTGCATGAATTACCATGAGTGTCAATACCTCGTCGCCCCCATGGTCAGCAGGCTGCTCGGGCATACCTTTACCGTGCGTGAAAAGCACTGCCCAGCACACGGGGGGCACGACTGCTCGTTCACGTTGCTACCCGCCGGGCGTTACCAGGTCAAGCACGCGGTGGCCAGGATAGCCAAGGAGGCCGATCGTTGCGGCGACAGCCATGCCCTCGTGGAGACGAGGGACCGGCGTTTTGCCGTGCTCCTGAGTGACGGCATGGGCACGGGCGCAAAGGCCGCCGCGGAGAGCCAGGCCGTGGTGAACCTCCTGTCGCAGCTCATCTCCTCGGGCGTCAAGGAGGACTTTGCCCTCGAACTCATCAACTCCGTACTGATGCTGCGCACGCCGGAGGAACGCTTCGCCACCATCGACACGGCACTGATCGATCTCTTTACCGGGCGGGCCGAACTGATCAAGATTGGCGCCGCCCCGAGCTATATCAAGCGGGGCCGCGGCATCACGGCGATTCATGCCACCACGCCGCCGGCCGGCATCCTCCGGCAAATGGAGGTCGTCCGCCGCCAGCATCAACTCGCGGTGGGCGATTACCTCATCATGGTTTCGGACGGCGTCTACGCGGGCGAATTGGGCTTTGAGGAGACCGAGGACTGGCTCGAACGGGCCCTGGCCAGGGTCGAGGTGGCGGGTCCGCAACCGCTCGCCGATTTTCTCACCAAGATCGTCCAGGCCAACATGGGCCAGGAGGTCAAGGACGACGCCACCATTATCGTGGCCCAGCTCGTGCCCGCCGAGACCGTCTGACCCGGGCCGCGCCTATCTCAGGCCGAACTCCCCCGTGTCCAGCCACTCGTTGCGCAGCAGGGTCCACCAGTCCACCGCCAGGCCGCGCTTGACATAGGCATAGGGGAGCCAGCCGTAACCTTCCTCGCCCCAGCCCGTCCCCCACGAGTTCCTGACGAGCAGGGCTCCGGTCGTGGCCGCCCCCCTGGC
>JBLNBS010000086.1:0-7619 GCA_050260175.1 Patescibacteria group bacterium
CTGTAACGCCTATCGTGGGCATGGCGCCGGGCATAGATATAGGCGAAGGCGTTGACACTGAGAGCCACCGCGTGCGAGGCCATATGCAGGCCGTCGGCAAGTAGGGCCATGGAGCCAAGGATGATTCCTGCGGCGATCTCGGCCGCCATCATGCTACCGGTAAGGGCGATGACAATCATGGTTCGCCGCTCGCCCGGTCGTCTCTGGTCTTGGCCGAACGTGTGAGCGTGTTGCCAGAGGCTAAGGTTATTGAAGTGCATTTTGCATCTACCTTTCGTGATCTTTGCCACTTAACGGCACGGGCATGAGCGGCGGCGAATAGCGGGAGCCAGAACAGGCATTTTGTCTTGAGTTTTCTTTGCGTACTTTGCGTCTTTGCGAGAGATTAGGTTTTTCACATCACTTCTGAAAGAGCTGTAAAAAGGCGTTGGAACGCAGATTATGTCACTCTGAATCTTGTTAATGCTGTTAATCATGTAAATCATGTGATATCGTTTCCCATTTTTCGCGTTTTATCGGTCCAATAGCGGATTTTTCACAACGTTTCCACCGCAGGGAGTAAAGTCACGTTTCTTTTGTGGGAACGTGTTTGAAGCGTCCAACGATGCGCCGCGCCAGGATGCCCGTGACCAGCCCGGCCGGGATGCCCAGGAGGATGAGGCAGGGCAGGAGATACAAACCGGCCGCGCCCGGCATGACGAGGCCCAGCACGGCCAGTTGCCCCAGGTTATGAAAGACCGCGCCGGCGATGCTGATCCCGATCAGGCCGGCGCCCGGCAGCTTTCTGGCGATGCCCATCCCGCAAAGGCTGGCCAGGGCTCCGCCCAGGCTGAGCCAGAATGCGATCGCGCCCACAGTGCCCCCGAAGGCCGCGCCGATCGCCACGCGCAGCACGGAAACGAGCACCGCGGCGCCGAGGCCGTCCAAGGCCAGGGCCGCCAGCGTAGCCAGGTTGGCCAGGCCCAGCCTGGCCCCGGGCAGCGGCAGCAAGAGCCCGATGGGCAGGAGGAGGTTTTCCATGACATAAAGAGCCAGGCCCAGGGCCAGGAGCGCGCCGAGCCGCGCCAGGCGGGGGAGACGCCGGCCATGGGCGGGACGGTCAAGCATAATAGGCCAGCGCTTCCAGCTCTAGGCCCACATCGGCGGTATGCACCCGGATATCCTCAGGCACCCTCAGGGTGACCGGGGCGAAATTGAGAAAAGCCCTGATCCCGGCCCCGATCGCCCGGTCGACCACCATCTGGGCCTCGGAGGCGGGCACGGCCACCATGAGAATCCTGAGGCCGAGCGCGGTGATGGCCTGCTCCAGTTCGGCGACGTTCCTGACCGTCAACCGGCCCACCTGTCTACCCACGACGCGCGGGTCGCGGTCAAAGACAGCCGCGAGGCGCGTGCCGCCCGGGTGGAACCGCTCCCTCTCCTGGTCGTAACGGGCCACGGCCAAGCCCAGGTGGCCCGCACCCACGAGCCCCACCGGCACCTGTTCCTCCAGCCGGAGCGCCTTGCGCAGTTCCGCGCGGAGCACGGTCACGCGGTAGCCGACGCCCTGCTTGCCAAAGACGCCGAAATTGGTCAGATCCTTACGCACCTGGCCCGGGCTGACCCCGGCCTGCCTGCCCAGATCCTGCGAGGAGACGATCGGCGTCTCGAGCGCGTCCAGTTCCTCGAGCACGCGCAGGTAGACGGGGAGCCGGCGCACCACGACCTCCGGCACCCGGCGGGCGTTATCCGGCATTGTCACACCCCCGGCGCAAGCATGGTCCGCCCGCCCGGGGAGGCGGGCGGCACGCATTTCCGTTCGCCGCGCCGGCCGTTATTCCTTTTCCTCCCCCGGGTCCCGGGACAACTCCTCGTCCGCGAACTCCTCCATTTCCTCCGCCCTGCTCCTGATCTCGGACGGGCTCTGCCAGGCGAATCCCAGGGGAATCCAGGCTCCGTCCACGAGATTCTCCTCGAAAAGCTCGGCGTCCCGCCGCTCGCCCTCCGGTCCGATGGTGTCCGCATCCTTCCCCATGGCGATCCCTCCATAGGAGGTAGTATCACCAGTTTGGCGCGGGAAGGGACGGCCGCCGCGGCCCGCGCGTTCAGCCCAGGACGGCCTCCTCCCTTTCCCTGAAATAGGACGCGGTCTGCTGGACCAGATTCTCGAGGAGCGCTTTGTCGGGCCGGCTGTTCATGGCGGGATACGGATCCCCACCGGGCCCCAGCGGTTCGGGTGTGACGAACCTGTCCTCGCGGTTGTAGCCGATGAGGTAGAGCGCCATGATGATCGTATCCAGGTCGAGCGAGCCCTGCCCCAGGGCACGGCGGTTACTGTCCGCCATGTGCAGGTTGACGAGCATCTCCCCGGCCTCCAGAATCGCCTCGCCCACATGCGCCTCTTCCGTCTGCATGTGATAGACGTCCCCGTTGATGTGGGATACGCCGGGATGGTCCACGGCCTGGATATAGCGCTTGGCGTCCGCGATGGTATGAACGAGGCTCACCTCGGCCGACCGGATCGGCTCGATCGCGGCCATGACGCCGTGGCGGACGAAAAGGTCCGCGACAAGCCGCAGCGTCTCCACGCTGCGCTCGAATTCGGTGTCGTCATACGGCTGCGGCCGGCCGACCGCACTCGGCGCGACCAGGACGTACCTGCCGTCCATGGCGGCCGCGAACTCGATCTCCCGCTTGAGGTAGTCCACGGCCGCCTGCCTCTGCAAGGGACGGTTGCTCGCGAGATCGTTGTCGGGCGAGAACATGCCGCAGATCCCCGCCACTGTTATGCCGTGATCTGCCAGGATCTTCCGCGTCTCTCCAGCCCTGTACCCCAGATCCGGGCCATAGTGGTTGCCATGCAGCTCGATATGGCGGATCCCCGCCCGTTGCAGGCGCGCCGCGGATTCCGCCAGGGATTCGAGGCCGAATCCCCAGTTGCTCCAGGAGAGATTGAGCCTCTTTTTCAACCTGTCCGGGTGTTCGCGCCTGAGTTCGCGAAACGCGGCCGCGATCCGTTCGTTCTTTTCCGTGCATACCTGCGCCTTCATGGCCATTCCTCCTTGACTTTGTCTTCGATGCCGCCACCCCGCGCGCCCCGGGCGCGGATCGATCCTTGCGATTCCCCGCCGGTCACATGCCTCTGTCATCCCCGCGATCTCACGCCTCCAGCCGCAGGGCGGGCAGTTCTCCGAGCTTGTACAGCCTGCGGGCGTTCTCGTAAAGGATGTTCCCGGCGACCCGCCTGGCGCCGGCCTCCGTCATCAGACCGTCCTCGATCCGCTCGCCCAAGGTGCAGGCCAGGACGTGCCGCATGGCGAGCAGGGCCCCGTAGCTCTCCTCGGAGGTCCAGGTATCGCAGCCCCAGCAGACGCGATCCGCGGCAGCCACCTCGATCAGCTCGTGCATGAGCCGCCGCGCGGCCGAGGGAGCCAGGAGAGGCAGCCAGCACAGATCCACGTGGACGTTTTGGAAGTTGTGCACGAGGCCCATGATATCGTCGAGCCAGGGGTAGCCGCCGTGAAAGAGCACGAACGTGGTGGCTGGATTCTTGGCGATGAGATCGAGGAGCCAAAGTGCGTTGGTGCGCGCGAGCGACCCGAGCCCGGTATGGAACTGCATGGGCAGGCCGAGCTCGGCCGCGATGCGGCAGAGCTCGAAGAGGACATAATCCTGGTAAGCCCTGATCTCCTCCGGCGTGGCGCGCGCTCCGCGCTGTATGGCTTTTTCCGCCAGGCCGCGGCCCGCCTCGGCGGCGTCGAGGCCCCGATCGTACGCCATGGTGCATTTCAAGGCCACACAGCCCGCCCGCGCCTTGGCCGCGATCGCCTCCCGCATGAAGACGGCGTATGCCTCCATGCTCATCGGCTCCAGGCCGGCCGCGACCAGCGGATTGTGGCCGTCCCGGTCCTTGGCCTCCCTGTCGTAGCCCACGAGGAACATATCCACCCGGAAGGCGGGCGCGAAGAACGCGGGCAAGCCGTTGTCGCCGCCCGGATTCCAATAGGCGTCGAGGATGATCCGGCGGTAGCCGCAGGTCTGCGTGAGAAGCCGGAGATGGTATGCCGGGTCCCGGTGGGCGCGGGCCACTAGATCCGAGATGTCCTGCCAGTTGTCGGGGGTCAGGGGCCCGCCGAAGCCGTGGATCGACTGGAGCGCCCGTTCCAGCCAGAGAAAGCGGGAGGTGTGCCGCACCATGCCAAGGTACTCAGCCCGCCCGCCCCTCGTACCGTCGCGGGGCACGCGCATCCACGCGACGTAGCTCCTGTCCAGGAGCGCATCCAGGTCAAAATCCTGGAATTCGCTGCTTTCCAAGTGATGGGCGTGCGTGTTGACGACCGGCAGCCCCTCGAGATATGCCGCCAACCCGCCGCGCATCCCGGCCATGCCCAGCCCCCCAGTCGAAACAGATCAGGCACATGCTTTTTGGACCCGGCAATATAAAGCCTGAGGCGGCATGGCGCCGGGCCCTCACCCGCGGCCTCCCCGCACGGGGTGGCTGTAGAGCATCTCCTTGACCCTGAGCCGGTAGTGGCGAAAGCTGTCCCACGAGACGTCGGGGGGGACGAAATGGTCGATGTGGGGGATGTAGCCCCCCCTGGAGAGCAGAAACGGCAGTTTGTACCGCAGCTCGTCGTCGATCGCCCCGCGCCCCGCGGCAAGCGCCCGCTTGTCGATGCCGCCGATCATCTGCAGGCGGGGAAAGCACTCGCGTACCTTGACGACGTCCATGCCGGACTGGCACTCAAAGGGGTAGAGGCCGGTCACCCCCGCCTCGAGAAAGAGCGGGATCAGGTCCATGCAGGCGCCGTCCGTGTCCACCAGGATGTTTCTGCAGCCGCAGTCCCGCAAGAAACCGGTCAGCCTCCGGTACTGGGGGAGCATGAACTCCCTGAACATCGCGGGCGAGATCAGGGGTCCGTTCTTGTAGCACATGTCCTCCCAGATCCGGAAGAAGTCCGGCTCCGTATCGACCAGGGCTTTTTCCCAGACGGCCATGAGGAAATCCGCCACGAAGGCCATGATCTCCCTCACGAGGCCGGGATCGTCATACAGGGCGTACATCAGGCCCTCGAAGCCCATGAGCTCGCGGGCGAATCCGAAGAAGCCGAAGGGGTAATCGCTGGCCGCCAGGACGTAATCCCTCTTTTTGAGCCGCGCGGCCAGATCCGGCCAGTCCGCGGGGTACCGGCCCGCGGGGGAAAGCGCCAGCCTCTCGCGATAGCGGGCGAAATCGGCCCGCGTCTTGACGGGATGCTCGACGAAATGAGGAATGGCGTCGCCGTCCTTGCGGACGATCATTTTGATACCCCAGTCGTTCAGCATCGTGACGTGCTCCGGTGTCTCCTCGAAGACCCGGCGGGGCAGGGGGGGCAGCGGCGACGCGTTCACGGGCAGGGAACGGGGCCAGGCATCGAGGCCGAGGTAGTCGTCGAGCAGCGAAAAGTAGACCCTGCCCGTGACGTTGATGGTGTCCGGCTCCCCGGTCTGCCGGGGCAATCCCTCGCCGTACCAGCGCTCGATCGTGGTGTGCCAGATGCCGTTTTCCCAGTCCAGACTCCGATCACACGGTTCGAAGGCCATCACGGCCAAAAACCGTTCCCTGGAAGTCAAAGCGGATCCCTCCAGTCAATCCGGGTTCATCGCCAATACCTGCGCCTCGATCCTGCGGTAGCGCCGATAGATCTCCTCGTAAGCGCCGTGCATCGCGGCGCGCGGGTACACGATCCCTGCCGTCCTGACGGCCTCGGCTTGGGCCGACGGCACATCGCGGTAGACACCGGCGCCGACGCCAGCCAGGATCGCGGCGCCGAGCAGCGCCGTTTCCGGGGTCTCTGAGATAGCCACTGGCTTGCCGAGCACGTCGGCGAGGAGCTGCGTGATGAAACGGTTTCGCGCCGCGCCGGCAAAAGCGATGACCCGTTCCACCCTCCCCGCCAGCTCTTCCACCACATCGAGGTTGGTACGGATCTGGAAAATCCACCCCTCCAGGGCCGCACGCAGGAGATCGAAGGCCGACGAGGCGAGGGAGATACCGTGGAAGACGCCCGAGGCATCCGGCGCCCAGAAAGGCGAGGTCGCCCCGGCCAGATGGGGGAAGAAGGAGACTCCCGCGGCGCCCGGCGCCGCCTTTTCGGCCAGGGCGACCACGCCCTCGTAGTCCAGCGGCTCCCCGTCCCGCCCCCGCCACATGGCGGGCAGCAGGTTCAGGTTGTCGCGCAGCCAGCGGAGGCCGGCGCCGCCCACGGACACCGGCGCCTCGAGCACCCAACGGTCCCGTTCGGCCGAGGGCAGGCAGGGGATGCGCAGCCCGGGGTCGAGGACGGGCGCGGCGGCGGATGCCAGGATGATGGAGGCCGTGCCGAGCGAGACCGTGGCCTCACCCGGGCGGAGGCCGGCGCCCAGCCCGGCGCATTCCTGATCGTGCGCGCCGAGGACCACCGTCAGATCCCGGGGGGCGCCGATCTCCGCCGCCACCCGCGCGTCGAGCGGGCCGACGGCCGTGCCGGCCCAGTCGATCTCCGGCAGGCGGTCCGGCGCCAGGGGCACCCGGCCGAGGAGCGCCTCCGACCACCTGAGCGCGCGCACCTCGTGCATGAGCGTACCGCCCGCCACGGAGTGATCCGTGACATACCGCCCCGCGAGCCTGGCCAGGACGAAATCCTGCGCGGTGCAGAACCTGCGCGCGCGGGAAAAGATCTCGGGGCGGTGGCGCCTGAGCCAGATGATCTTTGGCAGGGTGTAGATCGGGTTTGGCAAGAGGCCGGTGAGGGCAAAGATATCCCGGGCGCCAAAGACCCTGCCGAGTTCCCCGGCCTCGTCCGCCGCGCGAAAATCGAGCCAGGTCAGGGCGTTGCAGAGAGGAGCCCCCCCCTCGTCCACCGGGACGAACGAGATGCCCTGCACGGACAGGCCCAGGGCCTTGACCTTTTGCCGCTGTCCGTCCGCCAATCCCCCCAGGGCCTCGGCGCCGACCTCTCTGACCAGCCGCCACCAGGCTTCGGCGTCCTGTTCGATCTCGGCGCGCGAGATCCGAAGCAGGGGGTATTCGCGGTAAGCCAGGGTCAGGATCCTGCCATCCCTGGTAAAGACCGCGGCCTTGCATGCCGTGGTGCCCAGATCCACGGCCAATAGCAGCGGTGCCACATCCATCGCCTCATCCCGCCCCGCCAGTGTGACGGATAGTGCCTCCCGCGACCCGGATATCTACATAAGAAAGCTGGCTATGTTCTGAGCAATGGTTGTTCCGAAACATCGTTTCTGCCGACTAAATCTGGCAAGGGCATAAATGCCCTAGGATCCGGATCCCGTTCTTTCCCCGTAGCCAGGATGGCTTGCCTGCCTTTGTGTAGCGGCGTCCTCTCAGGGCGCCGTCGGCCCGAGCATCTACAGCTGCAGGATCAACCGTTATCCAGAACATAGCCAGAAGAAAACTTATCCGACGTGGTTCTCGACTGGACCTGACAAAGCAATACTACAGGTAAAAGATGCGATCACGGTATTTCTCGAAGAGCGAGGTATTGGCGTCCATGCCTCCGTCCAGATTGCCGCTGGTGAGCACGGGGGGCTCCACGCCCTTCTCGAGGAGCCTCTCCACGACCTCGGCCACGATCGAGTGGAGCATGACCGCCCCGACGACA
>JBLNBS010000087.1:0-7881 GCA_050260175.1 Patescibacteria group bacterium
AACTACGCGGAGGATCTGCTTTCGGATCTGAACCGCCGCGCGATGATCGCGGATTTCTTTCGCGAGCCAAAGCGTCTGGCCCGCGCGGATAAACACCTGGCGTATCTGGACCGCGTGCCCCGGCCGCTCCGGGGGCTCATCACGGGGGTGGTGGTCCGGCGGCAAAAGCGGCGCCACTATGGCCAGGTGATCCCGCTCGAGGATGTGGACCACGTCTTTGACCTGGCCACTTCCGTGGTCCGACTGGCCTGCATCTGCCGGATGACTACCGCCGGCCCGGAGCAGCGGTACTGTTACGGGATCAGCCTCGGCGCCGGCGGTGGTGAGTTGGCCGGGCTCATCGGTTCTATCGGCGCGGATTATCTGACTGGGCCGGACGCGGCTGGTCTGGAGGTCGTGGATAAACAGGAGGCCTTGGCGAGCTTCCACTCATATGAACGCCAGGGATTATGCCACACCGTCTGGACCTTCGAGACGCCATTCATCGCGGGCATTTGCAACTGCAACCGGACGGATTGCTATGCCATGCGCGCCACGGTGGGCCACGGCGTGCCGGTCTTCTTCCGGGCGGAATACGCCATGGAGGTACGGCCCGAGCGGTGCACCGGCTGCCTGGCCTGCACGCGGGTCTGCCAGTTCGGGGCGGCAAAGTCCGGAGCAGGCGGCCGTGCCGCGATCGACTCTTCAGCCTGTTACGGCTGTGGCATCTGCCGCGCGGTCTGCCCCGCGGGCGCTCTGGTCCTGGTGGAGAGGGCCGGCTCCTCCGCTTCTTCCGCCACACACGCCCGCGGCCGGCCCGGCGCGACGCAAAGAGGATAATGCCCGCGCAGGGAGAAAACACACGCGGACTATCGCGCGGCAAAGACAGCAAGGTGGTTCACCATGGCTCCCGGCGACGCTCCCGTGTCACCCCGGCCGGCGCCCTCCTCGCTCGCCGGCCGTCCCTTCGTCTGTTCCTGGAGCGGCGGCAAGGATTCCTGCCTCGCCCTCCATCATGCCGTCCAGCAGGGCGGCAAACCGCGCTGTCTTCTCAATATGCTGGCCGAGGACAGCCGGACATCCCGCTCTCACGCGCTGCCCAAGGAATTGCTCGAGGCGCAGGCCCGAGCCTTGGGCGTCCCGATCGTCTTTCGCTCAGCCACATGGGGGGAGTACGAGTCCGTCTTCATCGACGCTTTGCGGGAGTTGCGGGCGGATGGGATCGAGGCCGGGGTCTTTGGCGACATCGACATCGAGCCCCACCGGGCCTGGGTGGAGCGGGCCTGCGGCCTGGCCGGCCTTTTCCCGGCACTTCCACTTTGGCAAAGGGATCACCACGCGCTGCTGGGCGAGTTCATCGCCCTGGGCTACGAGGCAACCATCGTCGTATTGAACGGGAGCATGCTGGCGCCGGAGTTCCTGGGCAGGCGGATCGATCCGGGGACCGTCGCCGCGCTGGTGGCGGCCGGGGCCGACGCCGCGGGGGAGCGCGGGGAATACCATACGGTCGTGACCGGGGGTCCGCTCTTTGCGGCGCCGGTCGCTTTGCGGGTCGGGGGGCGGCATCAGCGGGAGGGGTATTGGTTCCTGGATGTGGAGGAGGCTCGTGCCTGACTCCGCGTGACGTAAAGAGTATGACCAAAAGCGGGGGAACGGGAGATCCGCGGCGGGGAGGGAGGCTTACAAAACCCTTCCCGGCCCATGCGAGGTGCGGGCATGCCTTATCGATTCGCGCAGGATCGGCCGAATTATGCGGATTTTGCCGCCGGGCCGGTCCTTTACAGCCTCCCCGGGCGGCCGGCTTTCCCGGTGCGGCTGACGACGGAGATCTTTCAGCGCTGCCAGGCGCACCTGCGGCGCATGGGCAAAGACGGGCCCTATACCGTGTACGATCCGTGCTGCGGCAGCGGCTACCTCCTGACCACCCTGGCCTACCTCCACTGGCCCGCTCTTCGGCGGCTCTTGGCATCTGACGTGGATCCGGCGGCCGCGGCCCTTGCCGGGCGCAATCTGTCGCTTCTCACCCTCGCTGGTATCGAAGCCCGCCTCGCCCAATTGGCCGATCTGCATCGACAGTTCGGGAAGCTCTCCCACGCCCAGGCGCTGGCCGGTGCGGAGCGGCTGCGGGCACGCCTGCGTGACCACCTCCGTCTCCATCCACTCGAGAGCCGCGTCTTCGTCGCCGATGCGCTGCAAGGGGCGGCCCTCCAACCATATCTCGCGGATGAGGCGGCCGATATCGTCATGACGGACATCCCTTACGGTCAGCGCACCACGTGGCGGGAAGCCGGGACATTGCCGGGCGAGCCCGGTCCGGGATGGCGGCTCCTCGAGGCTCTGCGCTGGATCGTGACGCAGGAGACGATCATCGCCGTTACGGCGGATAAGGGGCAGAAGATCGCCCACGAGGCCTATCAGCGGGTGGAACAGTTTCAGATCGGCAAGCGGAGAACTTGTTTATTCAGGGCGCAGGTATGATGCGGCATGAGGGGTCCGTGCATGGGGATGGTCCGTCTCCGAGCGTCAACTACTACGGCGGGGACTCCGTCAGCGGTTTGTTCGAGTTTGAGGCGGACGCCAAGTATCTGACCGACGGTTTCAAAGTCACCGGTCAATTGAACGTCAATGAAGACGGGGATTACCTGCTCCGCGGCAAGGCCAACGTGGCGATCGGCGACGATCTCACCGCAGGCGGCGGGCTAATGTGGCAGAATGGGGATTTCGTAGTGTACTTCGGCGGTCTTACCTGGGGGGCCGGCAACTTCCTCCTGAACGGCCTCGTTAGTTACTTCCCTTCAACCGACACCATGCTGTATATGGTCAGCGGCCAATACAATTTCTCCGATACCTTTACCGTGGGGGCTTCCTACGTAATTGATACGGGTTCTGGTGGTCCGGGCATGATTACGCTCAAAGGCGAGTTCGCCTTGGGTCAGGGGGTATTGTCCTGCTTTTATAGCTTCCCGGATGTTGTTGCCTACCCGGTCGCATACATCGGAGTGGGGTATGAGGTAGAGCTATAGCAGCGGTGCACTAAACCGTCGTAAACGGGAACGACAAGAGGGGCTGCCGGGTGAATCCGGTAGCCCCTTTCCATTGTGCGCCCGGCATGGGCGATGGCTAATGGGTGCAAGTCCCTACACAGCAGGCAGCGTGAAGTGTAGCCGAAGGCAAGGGTGTCCGCCGCGAGGCGGCCCCTTGAGTCCTCTCCTGGCCAACATCCTCCTGGATGACCTGGACAAGGAGCTGGAGCGCCATGGCGGCTCTGCTCGTATGGGCAGAATCCGCAGTGCAGAAGGCAAGGATGGTTTTGCCAACTCCCCCCGAATATCTCTAGGGCGATATTCTTAAAGCCAGGAGGTATGGGAGAATGAGGAAAGCCATATCGTGATGTCCCACTGGAGAACAACTATTGGACCGGTGGGACCGGGGGGCCTCCTCCGCAGCCGATCGTATGGCCGGGCAGCTTGAGCACGATCGCGGCCGATTACGACCCCGTTCTCGATGATCCTCCGGCGGAGGCCGGACCGGACTGGTAGTGGGGGCTCTTAGCAAGGATCGAACCTTTGACCGCGGCAGACAAGCCGGGCGCGACCGCCCGGCTTGCGATTTCTTGACGCCACCGGAGGCTGGACCTGCCATCCTTGCCATCGTTCCGCCTAGTACTCGAATCCCCCGATCCCCCGGGTGATCTCCGCCGGCCAGCCGGTGGCGTCGAGGTGCTGGGCGTCCACACGGGCGTGGTAGTAGGTTTCGTGGATGAGGTTAGGATCGCCCGATAGGTCGTAAGAGGTGGTAACCAGAAGCGGGGTTTCGCTGTCAACCAACAGGAGGGTCTGAGCCTCGTCGTAAACCCGAACCCGATATCCATCGGCCTCGGTTACCGGCGCCCAGGAGAGGACGTGCGTGGCGGGGTTTAGACAATCAGTAGCCAAAACCGGGTATGTGGAAAGAACCCTCCCCAGTGAGACCTGGATGACCGGCAGTTCCAGGGCGCCGCCGCCGGACAATTCCGCCACGACTTTGAAGCCATAGACCCCGGTCGCCGTGACAAGACCACCCAATTCGTCGGGCTGGTCAAGGTCGAGGTAGGCGCGATAGAGGCCCCCGCTATATGCATCCGGATCCCCGGGATGCTCGGCGCCGGATACCCAGATCTCTTCATCGGTGGCGGCGAAATACACCTTATAGCCTGTGGCATCGGTGATGGGTTCCCATTCCAGGTAGACAAAGGCGGCGTTTTGCTCCAAGAAACTCCATTCCGCGGCCCGCGTCGAAACCTTTTTCGCCGGCGGCCGGCCAATTTGGCAAGGGCCGTCAATTCGGATTTCCTTCAGCGCTGCCGGGAGGGTCCCGCAAGTGACGGCCTTGTCCGCCAGACTCTCGACTACCACCCCGACGCCATAGAGGCGGTAGGCGGTGATGTTGCCGAGGTTGTTGGCGGTCTCGGCCACGATCGTCACATTGATCGGTGCCGCCAGGTAATGTCCGAGAGTGCCACCGGACGCGGTGAGATCGTAATCGCCTGCCGTCAACCCTGTGAAGTCGAAACGGCCTAACCCGTCCGTGATGTCCATAGCCGTGCCCAAGGTGACGGTAACGCCCGCCACCCCGGCGCCATCCTGATCGACGATATACCCGTACGCGGTGGTCGGATCTGGAGTACCACCACCCCCCCCGCAGCCGGGGAGGATGAGGATTAGGGAGAGCAGGAGCGGGATATAAAGGCGTTTCATCTCTGGATCACCCCTTGAAGTCTTGTGATAAACCAGTTGTGCCAAGCCGGGATTGAACTTGCCCTTAGCCGGTGTTTAACCCATCTTTTTTCGCGAAGGCTAGTTTGCCATACCCGTTGATCGGGGAGGCAGTGATGCACCGTCAGGGAACTACGGTCCAGGAAGGCATCCTGGTCGGGCGAGGCATGCCTCGCCCCTACAAGGGCCGCTGCAACGCAGTTACCTGCCCTTGACCCGGACACATATCGAACCAAACATTAACCCCGGCCCAAGTTGACCCCTGGTGAAGGGAGGGGGGTGAGGGGTCCGGCTAGATCAGATCCTCCTTCGGATCCGCCCCCGTCACCACTACCTCCGTCTCGGCCGTTCCCGCGCCCGCGGCGTTCACCGCGGACACCTTGAAGATGTAGCTCACGCCCGGGACGAGACCGGTCACGGAATATGACGTAGCGTTGGGACCAATTTCCACCGTGTGGAGCACGTTCCCTGCCGCGTCGCAGATCTCGATCCGGTACCCGGTCTCGTTCGTGGCCGCGTCGATCCAGGCCAGGTCGACCCGGCCGGAAGAGATGACAGTCCAGGTGAGATTCGCCGGCGATAGCGGTACCGCAGTGGTTGTAGCGTCGATCGGATCGGACCAGGAGGACGATTGGGCGCCCCGCACTGCCTTGACCCGGTATCGGTAAGTCACGCCGGGCGTAAGGTTCGTATCCGTAAAGCTTGTGATGTCGAACCCGACCGCGCCTCTTTCGGTCCAAGTGCCACCGCCGTCGATGGAGCGCTCGATGACGTAGCCTGTTTCATTGGCCGTATCGTGTACGGCGTTGTCAGTCCAGCTCAGAGTAACGGATGTATTCAAGACGGTAGTGGCCGTCAGGCCGCTGGGTGCGGCCGGTAGATCCGTATCCGCCGTGGGCGTGGCCGTGGCTTCCGCCGAAGGCTTCCCTTCGCCGATGGTGTTCACGCCCACCACGAAATAGGTGTAGGTTCTTTCTTCCACGTTCCAATCGATATAGTCGGTTCCGGTGGAAACGTCAAAGAATCTCGTTTCCGACCCGTCCCGGCGGTAGACGCGGTAGGAATCAGCGCCGATGACCGAATCCCAGGCGAGATTGACATATCCCGTATGTGCTATGGCACTGAAGTTTTCCGGCGCCGCAGGCGTGCCGGGCACCGCCCTGATCCAGGCTTTCGGGCCGCAATTGCGATTGCTGTCGTAGGCAAAGGCTGCATAGTAGTAGACCGTGCCGTCGGCCAGGCCGGTGTCCGTGTATGAAGAATCGGCGCCGTCATAGACCAGGACGCCGTCGTAGGGGTTGAATGGCGTCCTCCCGGTCCGGCGGACGATCCTGACCCCGGCGAAATCCGCTGTGGGATTGGTCCAGGAGAGCCCGGCCTGGCCCGTGCCGGGCACGGCCGCCAGATCCTCCACGGCGGCCGGTCCGATCAGGTCCGCCCCGGGATCCGCGCCGTAGACCACTTCGAGCCGGGGCCGGCCAGCCGCGATCACCGCCGTCGCGCCGTCCAAGACGATGACGTCGCCGGCGGTCCCGCCCTCCAGCGCGAGGAAGAATCCCTGGTTGGCTTGGGCCGTTTCTCCGTCACCCACCCAGGCGCGGAGCGCTGCGGTCACGTCGAGCGAAAGCTCGTAGCAGCCGTCGGCGTTGCAGATCGCGGGGATGAAGGCCAGGGTGTCGAGCGGTTCCACATCGCTCAGGGCGGCCATGATATCTGCCGCGTCCGCTGCCCAGGGCCTGTCTATGCCCGGCCGGTGGTCGCGGTAGGCCCAGTCGAGTCCGGCGCGGAGGCCGTCGGTCGCGCCGAAATGCGGCGCGCCGAGGCCCGTTTCCTCGGGCACACGGTAGATCTTCAGCGTATAGGGCGTATTTAGGTTGGCCTCATAACACTTGATATGCAGCACGAGCCTGGCGTCGACGATACGGGCGCCAATGGGCACTTGACCGGCGGAGGGGCCGATGAGATCCCCGTACCGGAGCCAGACCCCGGACTGCGCGCCGCTCGGACCCTGTCCCAACGGTAGTTCCGCGCCGTTCCAGGCGGTGTAGGCCGTGCCGCGCCAGGACTGGGCGGTACGGAGCGCACTGTACGAGCCGCCGTCGCCGGGTTGGTAGGTCCGGTGGATCCGGTCGCCCTCTGTAACGGTGGCGGCCCCCGCGGCCGGGGCTGAGAAGACGCCGTAATATGAGTTATAGACCGCGTAGTAGTATGTGCCGGCGGGCAGATCGAGGTCGCGGACTTCGGTGGCCCGGCCCTGGTAGACCAGGATGCCGTCCGTCGGGCCGGCCGGAGCGCTGCCGCTCTTGCGTACAACCATGGTCCGATCCCAGTAGCTCGTGGGATTGGTCCAGGTGAGGCGTACGGCGCCGTCGTCAGGAGCAAGCGCAAGTCCTGTGACCGGCTCGGCCTGCGGGGCGAAGGTGATAACTAGCGGCGTGGCGGCCGCGCTGCCGTTCCCGGCCAGATCCCGCGCCGCGCCGGGGGGCAAAGAGACGGTGACCGTTCCCGGGGCGTACGGGGTGATATCTACGGTGTAGGTGGTGGCATTGACCGCCGTGAAGCCGCTCTTGGCGCCGTTGCTCACGATGATGTCGGCGCCGGTCAGGGTGGCCACCGGTTCGTCGAAGGTGACGGTGACAGGGATCGGTACTTGATGCGTTGGGTTTCCGGCGTTGGTGGTGATGGTGACGCCCGGCGGGGTATTGTCCACCGTCAGGATGGCCGTCGAGGCCGCCGAAACGTTGCCCGCCGCGTCGATGACATACAGGTGATAAGTTCCTTCGGTTGCCGGCGCGTTGATTGAGGTGGCCGTGCCGCCCGCAGTGGTCATCGTCGATCCGGCGGCAAAGTCGGAAACCATGGTCTTGCCGGCCGGCGCGAACCAGACGGCGCCGCCGGTCTCATCGGCGCTGACTATGGATATGGGGTCATTTCCTTTCTTGGTCACGCTTGAGGAAAACACCGTATTCTGATTGGCCGGCACTATGGTATCCACCATGACTCCCGCCGTACTCTCCGCGCCATTCAATGTAAGAGTCGCATTACTGCCATTAGATCCGGTTAGAGTTCCTCCGTTGGCCACGATCTCCGTTCCCAAAGCGATCCCGGTGGCATCCTGGTCGCCGGACTCGACGGTATAGCGGAACAG
>JBLNBS010000088.1:0-5644 GCA_050260175.1 Patescibacteria group bacterium
ATTTGTCTTTTAGATTATCATTATTGATAACCTTAATCTTGAATATTGTCAATCCCATTAATCATGTAAATCATGTCCAAACCATCCGTGAACCGACCTAACCCGGCATCCATGCGAGGGCTAGGTCCGATCCCAGTTTTTCACAACGCTTCTAGGGGGAAGACGATGATAACTCCTGCCATCTGGACCGCCATCTATGCCGAACTCCCTCTGCATGAGGCGTTTCGCGCCCTGCATGCCTACGGCTGGCGCGCCTTTGAGATCTCCACGGAGCACCTGGCCGCCATCGAGACCGGGCGCGACCTGGAAGGCTCGATCGCGAAAGCCCGCGACTGCCTGCATGGCTTGGGGCTCGAGGCGCCCCAGGCCCATGCCTGCCTGGAGGCTGATGTGGCTGATCCGGATGCCGCGGCGCGCAAAAAGGATATCGGGCGGCTGCTGTGCCACATCGGGATCGCGGCCCGCCTGGGCGCGCGGCATGTCGTCATGCACCCCGGCGGGAGAAAGGCCGGCGCCGAGGCTGGCCCGGATGTCGTACGCAGGCTCAATGTCGAGGCGTTTCGCCGCCTCGGCGATTATGCGGGTGAACACGGCGTGCGAATCGGCCTCGAGAACATGATGCGTCCGGGGGCCGCCACCCCCGCCGAGCTCCTGGATCTCCTGGCGGTGATCGACCATCCCGCGCTCGGCGTCGCGTTCGACACTTCCCATGCCAACGTGGCCGCCCTGGACATCGCCGCATGCATCAGGGCCTACGGGTCTCACCTCGTGGCGACGCATATCTCCGATAACAACGGCACAGGCGATCAACACCTCACGCCCGGAAACGGTACGATCGACTGGCCGGCCGCGATGGCGGCGCTTGGCGAGACCGGTTACGACGGCTTGCTGAACCTGGAGATACCGGGTGAACGCCACCGCGTCCCCTCCCTCCTCGAGCTCAAGCTGCGCCATGCCCTGGAGGTGGCCCGTTGGCTCGCCGGGCTCGCGGAAGAGGCGCGGAAGGAGAAGTTTGGCATGGGCAAAAAACGTTTTGTCGCGCGGGTGAATCGCCACGACGAATACGAGAGCCATAGGAGGTGGTGAATGATGAAACGCCTGGTCCGCCACGTGTTATACCCCGCGGCCATGCCCGCGGCTTTTTTTCTCGTAGCCACCGCGCCAGTGCAGGTTTGGGGATGCCGGACGCGGGGCTTGATCGCGCTCTCGCTCTCCCTGGCGAGCGGTGTGGCGGCTCTGGCCGCGGTAATCCTGGGTCTGCGCGGCAGGATGAGGGGCGGCGCCGGGGCGCCATGGTGGATCCTGAGCGCGCTCGTGCTGGCTGTGCCGGTCGTCGCCATGCTCTATATGGCATAGAGCGACGGGGGGCGTGAAGGGACCGGCCGCCTTTGGAGGAAATCCGCCGCCAGGCAAGGAAGGTATATGTGACCGGGATACAAAAGTAATAGCCATGCACGCAACCTGTTGCGGATCTGGGCGCGTCGCATGATATATGCGGTGGCAGAAGGCGCGGGAGGCAAAGGTGCTTTACCAATCTCGGGTAAACGATTCAAGCGCCGGGATGCATGGACCGGCAAGGAAGCGCACAGCTGAGAAAGGTGAGATGCATGAGCGAAACAAGCTGGAACCTCACTGAGAACGAACGGATCCACCTCCGCGAACTGGCCAAGAAGCAGGCCGAGTACGCCGCCCTGCCGGTCATGGCCGAGCGCAAACGGATGTGGTACGACCTGAACGACGCCCGCCCGGGCGCGCGCCCGCCCGTGGTCGTCGAGACCTGGACCTTCGACCGCGACTTTTTGCCCGAGAGCGTCTTTCGCTGCACGACCGAAACGGGCAGGAAGATCGAGTACCAATTGCTGCGCAACATCCGCAACCACGAGTTGATCGACGACGACAAGGTGATGCCCGATACCTTCGACATCGGCTGGTTCATCGATATAGACGAATGGGGCGTCAAGGTCGGGCGCGAGACGCTCAAGGATTCCCAGGGGTACGAGACCGGCTTTCGTTACCTGCACCCCATCAAGGACCTGGGAAAGGACCTCGCCATGCTGCGGCCCGCCGCCTGCCGGGTGGACCGGGAGCGGACCATGGCCTGGAAAGGATTCCTGGAGAACCTCTTTGGCGACATCCTGCCGGTCGAGATCCGCACCGGGCTTTTTGGCGGCACGATGCTGACCAACCGCGTCATCGAGCTCATGGGCATGGAGGCTTTCTTTACCGCCATGTACGACAGCCCGGACGAGGTGCACCGGCTCATGGCCTTTCTCCGCGACAACGCCCTGCGCGTGATGAGCTGGCTCGAGGCCGAGGGGCTATTGCGGCCCAACAGCGGCAACCAGGACAGCTTTGGTTCCAGCTACAATTTCACGACCGCGCTGCCCGCGCCGGACTACCGGGGCGGACCAGCGCGGCTGCGCGACATGTGGGGCTGTTCCAACAGCCAGGAGACGGTGGGCGTCTCGCCCGCCATGTTCCACGAGTTCTGCTTCCCCTATTACCGCGACGTCTGCGAGCCCATGGGCCTGCTCTACTACGGCTGCTGCGAGCCGGCCCATCCTTTCTGGGAGGATATCCGCCGCCTGCCCCACCTAAAAAAGGTCTCCATCTCCCGCTGGTGCGATCAGGCCTTCATGGGCGAGGCGCTGCGCGGCACCGGCATCGTTTTTTCGCGCAAGCCCGACCCGGGCTTTCTCGGCGTGGACGTGAAACTCGACGAGGAGGGCTGGGCAGCCCATATCCGCGAGACGCTGACGGCGGCGCGCGGGGCTTTTGTGGAGTTCATCATCCGCGATGTCTACACCGTCCACGGCGACCTCAACAAACCGCGGCGCGCCGTCGAGATCGCCCGGGGCGAGATCGAGCGCCATTACCGGGCGTAATGAGGCGGGAGGCGGGATGAGCGGCCCGGACCCGTATTTCCTGCGTGCCGTGCGCCTAGGCTTTCGGACATGGGCGACCTCCGATCACCGGCGCGCACCTTTGAGGTTGCCGGGTGGTTTTTTGATCGGGGCGGACATGGTCGCGCACGTGTCGTAAAGGAGGAGTCGGCAATGGTAATGGTCCCCTCTCCCGCATAGCGGGCGAGGGGAGGAGCAAGCTTGCCGTTGTATGAGAGGACGTGGCATCCAAAAAACGATCGCTGGGGAGGTTGGGTAATGGATGTGTCGACCGGTGTGATCCTGGGGTTTTTGGCCTGGTTCTTTTTGCGCTGCATTCTGCTGGGTTTCTTTACCGTGGACCAGAACCAACGGGCGGTGAAGACGTCGTTCGGCCGGGCGCAGCGGCTCAAGGGCAAGACCACCATCGATGATCCCATCGCGGAGTGGCTACGGGAGGACGAACGCGAGCGCTACACCTACCCGCAGCTCCGGGTCATCCCGCCCGGGGGACCCTACTTCAAGTGGCCGTGGGAAAAAGTGCACAAGGTCACCGTGGCCACGGAGACGGTGAACATGGCGTACGATCCGGACGCGCCGCAGGCCAACCGGGGCAACACGATCCTCGAGGCCGTGACCAAGGACCAGCTCAACATCGGCCTCACGGGGCAGATCCGTTACCGCGTCTCGGACCGCAACCTCTACGCCTACATCTTCGGCGTCAAGCACCCCATCGCGCACGTCATGGGTTATTTCGTCTCGGTCCTGCGCGAGCGTATCGCCAATTTCGAGGCGCCCCACCCCACGGGGGAGGCCGCCGCTCCACAACCCGCTGAATCAGCGGCGGCGCAGGGGGTTTCCATCAACGACCTGCGCAAGAACCTGCGCGATCTCAACGACCGCATGGACCAGGAATGCCGGGTGTCGGCGGCCCGCTACGGCGTGGTGCTCGAGGCCTCGCTCATCACGGGCATCGATCCGCCGCCCGAGGTCGAGTCGGCCCTGGCGGCCATCAACACGGCCCACAACCAGGTCTCGTCGGATATCAGCTTGGCGCAGGCCGCGGCGGACCAAAAGATCGTCCAGTCCAAGCGGGCTGTGGAGATCGAGACGCTCAAGGCTGAGGCGGAGGTCGAACCCCTCGACCGGCTGGCCGAGCAGCTTGCCGACCTGAAGCGCGAGGGCGGCCAGGGGGCGCTCGAGGCTTACGTGCGCAACGTTCGCCTGGCCCTGCTCGAGCGAGCCGGGCGCGCTATCCTGGAGGTGAGGCCGTGAATACGTTCGTGATCGCTGTCTTCTCCTTCCTTTTCTTCCTGATCGGCGTGCCGGTGGCACTGGGCATTTTGAAGCTTTTCGGGTTCTACGTGATCGTGCAGGAGCGCCAGTCCCTGGTCTACGTCTTATTCGGGAACGTCGTCGGCCGCATCGAGGAGCCGGGGCTCCATTTCCTCTGGTTCCGCATGGGGCTCAAGGCCCTCATCGTCAACTGGCTCGGCCGCTGCCACCGGGTGGACATGCGCCTGGACCAGGAGTACCTCCGCAGCCTGGCCGTGAACTCCGAGGAAGGCGCCCCGATGGGCATCGGCATCTGGTACGAGATGTACATCAGCGACCCCTTGGCCTACCTCTTTCGCAACACGGATCCCCGGGGTTCGCTCTCGGCCAACGTGGGCAACTCCACCGTGCGCTGCCTCAGCAACCTGCCGCTCGAGAGGATGATGTCCGACCGGCACGCCATGAGCCAGACCGTGCGGGCCGAGGTCTCGCCCAAATCGCACGAGTGGGGCTACAAGCTCGGTTCCGCCTACGTGCGCAAGGTCCATTTCCGCGACGCGGAGATGATCCGCCAGATCGAGAGCAAGGTCGTGAACCGCCTGCGGCAGGTGACCTCCGCCATCAAGCAGGACGGCGCCAACCAGGTGAACATCATCGCCAGCACCGCCGAGCGCGCCGCGGCCGTCGAGTTCGCCAAGGCGGCCGCCATCCGGCCCAAGATCGTGGGCGAGACCCTGCGGCGCATCTCCAGGGATCCCGAGGTTGCCGCCACGATGTTCAAGATCCTCGAGATGCAGCGCCTCATCGACGGCCACGCGGCCGTGGAGATCATCCCGCCCGGGAGCGAGCTTTTGGCGCAGCTCCTGGCCGCCTCGCGCACCGTGGCCGCGGGGAGGAAAGAGGTGGCGGCCTCGGATTTACCGAGATCCTGAACCTACGCCTGCAGGGATTCAACGGGCAGAACGTCCTCTTGTCCCTCGATGCGACGGAAATCGATCCCGCCATGCATGAGGGCAGGCGTCTGCATGTCGTGATGCCCGCGTCCTATGGGATGCGAGCCGAGTTTGACTGCAAGCGGGCCGTTGTGAAGGACGTGCGGTCTATGCGGTCCCCATCCTCTGGGATGGGAGCCTGGCCGGCTTGCCCCAGACCATGGAAGAGATCCTGCTTCGGGCCGAGCGGGCCCGACGGCGCCGGCAAGCGCCAAATACGCTGTCCGCGACGGCGGTCATGGTGAGCCCCCGATATCGAGGGCAGAACCTCAGCAACAGGATGCTCCAGGAGATGAAGACATTGGCGGGCCGGCACGCTTGCACCGCCTTGATCGCGCCCGTGCGGCCGATCTGGAAAACCCGCTACCCCCTGACGCCCATGGAGAGTTATGTGCAATGGAAACGCGGCGACGGAGCTCCCTTTGACCCGTGGATTCGCGTCCACTGGCGCTTGGGCGCCCAGCCCTTATGCGTCGCGCCGAATACGCTCACGGT
>JBLNBS010000089.1:0-25925 GCA_050260175.1 Patescibacteria group bacterium
CGCGGCGCATCTCCGCCGCCGCCTCGCCGGGCCTGCTCTTTCTCCACCTCTACAGCCGGGAGGAACTGGCCGCCGACCTGGAGGCCGCGGGGCTGCAACTCCTGGCCTGGCTCGTGCAGGAGGAGCCGGGCGAAGGCCACCCCGTCTGGCGCAGGTTCCTCTACGCGGCGGCGGAAAAGAGGAAATAGGGGGGAATTGGCGAAAGAGTAAGATTGCGCCAGGGCGTTATCGCCATGCCTTGCGCGGGACGTGCTGACTGGTGATCTGGGGATCGACAGGGAGAGAGTGTTCCATGGTTGAGGTGATCGCAAGAGCGGAGCAGTATCTTCGATCCAGGTTCTACGAACAGCTGGTCGAGCACGTCTTCATCTCTGAGGTGCTTCAAGAGGCTTGGTTTCGCTTTGGCAAGACGGTAGAGGTACTACGTTCTGAGATTGATACGGCCGGCTACGACGTTGTCCTCGAGTGCAACGGTGTGGTGCGTCATGTGCAGCTCAAGACGTCTACAGAGGATGCACGCACGGCACGTCAGCTCGTCAACATCGCGCTTGCGGACAAGCCGAGCGGTTGTGTGGTCTGGCTGGTACGAACGGAGCACAGTCAAAGCTGTCGCATGCAGCTTCGGTATCGGTTCTTCGGTAACGGGCCGGGTGAGCCGTTGCCGTCGCTGGAGGCGTTCCCAGTGGCCAAGCACACCAAGGCCGATTCTAAGGGAGTGAAGACGGAGAGGCCGGCGATTCGGCAAGTGCCGAAGAGCCAGTTTGAAGAGCTTGGAAGCGCAACGGAGTTACTCGGTCGGCTCTTCGGCTTGGGGCAATACGAGTTCGCCGCGGCTGCTGGACCTGTGAGGGTGTGGGGGCACCGCTGGGCCTCCAGCGCAAGGCACGGCGGATAACACCAGGTTCACTCTTCGGCGGCTTCGACGCCTTGCCCTCCGCTTCGCTCCGGGACAGCCGCTTCGCGGCTGTCGTGAACCCAAGAAACGATATATGCCATGCCAGACCCGGCCGGTCCATCGCGGACACGGCCTTAATAAAAATACTTCTCGTAATGGATCAAGTAAAATCGGGGGAGGGGGGGGGAGTATATGCAAATTAATATACAGTTTAATAATAAAAATAAACCACCAGTGATTGTTAGTTGTAGGAATTTATTACTTGCTTTTTTATATACTTTACCAGGATTTTATTTTTTGTTAATTCAGTTTATTGATAAAAAATTTGGGAAAACAATTTTTATTCTTAACCAAAATGGTGACCTATCTTGGTTTGGGCAAGGACTCTTTTATATATTTTTAGTTGTTTCATTTATATTAAGTATTTGGGGGCAGGTAAAGGAGCAACTAATTCCCAATAGGATATGTAAAAACCCTGAAGGTGTATGCTCTAGACAAATACTTAATTACTATCTAAAACATAACGAAGATGAATTAAGGTTTTTTGTGAATCAAATACGAAACTATCAACCGGGAGCTAAAATAGAAACTATTTTAGATACAAGACAACAAACAGATAATTATCTAAAAAATATGGGTAATTGCCTAGAAAAAATATTCAAGTCATTAAATCCTAATATTAAAGATATAATTATTAGCGTTGTTTATGAGATCAATAACAATTGGCGAGTTTTAGGTGCCTATAAAGCGGACACTGATCCCACAATTAAAAAACTTGTAAGTAATCCAGAATCAACATTGTATCATGTTATAAATTCTGAAGTGGATATTTTTCAATCAAAGAAATCTCTAGAAGGTCAAACTCCAAAAAAATATTTTAAATCCCCAAGAGACATGTTAGATGCTGAACAGGGTTCAATTATATGCATGCAAATTGGAGTAAATGATCTTGACAATATTGACATTAGAGGAATACTTAGTATTTCAACTTTTGGTGGGGTGATTTGTGAAGATACAGATGATAAAAATAGGGAATTTATCAGAGGTCTCATAAATCAATTTTTAGATAAAATTAGAATAGAGATGATATACGCATTAATTCAACATCTGGTAAAAAATAATAAAATAACTATTGAGAGTTAATGCATTATTTTCTTTAAGATAACCAACCAGCCAACCATCCTTGGTTCGGCTGGCGTGAAAGTTAAATTTGAATGAGGGGTTGGTACTGCGGAGATCAGCTCCATTCCCGCTTCGGGTTTCGGTCTTAAAGTAAGTTAGTCAAGTCGGAAAGAGTGCTCAACCACATGGATTCGCCTAACTTAGGAGCTGAGTAAGGCGAATCCACGTCAGTAATGCGCATACGTTAGCGCGCCAAGCGAAGCTTGGCGGTTCTGATAGAGTTGTCGTCTCTTTGAGATTTTGCTTCGCAAAACTCATCGGTAAGGAGGTAGCGCTCCACCGGTAGTATGCCTTGCGTGTCATCAGGCAACTGGTGAGACGAAGCGTAGGCCGCGTACCCAATAGGCCGCAGGGGTGACCGCACACCCTGAGACGATTCAGCCCCGTTAAACGCATAGATGCGGAAGGCGACGTGGTTAACGTCACGGAAGCCGAGATGAAACGGGCGGTAGAGCGAGCCCGCGTAGATTCCGCCGGGGCTGGTCATTCCGCTGCGCTTCATTGCTCGCCCATGCGACCGGGGTCAAAGAGGATGGCACGTCGTGAGAGAACCGTCAAGAACTTGGGAGGTCCCAGGAGCTCCCGGCAGAGGATGAATAAGGCCTACGGCATACCCGAGCCGCGAATCATGGAAAAGTGGATGAGCAATCCCTGGGCAAAGCCTGCCTGATGCGGAAGCGAGGCTTGTTGAAGAGCCCGGTGCGCTAGTACCGCACGCCGGGATCTGTGCGGGGGTCGCCGAGTAATCGGCGGTCCTACCGTGACTCCGCACATACCACCATCTGGGTCACTGGCGGCATCCGGCCGCCAGGGAACGAGGGACGATGAATGGCGAGATTTAAGATATTAAGAACTCGGAAAATAAGCAGTTCAGAGGCAGAATTTGATGTAGATTTTATAGAAGGAATACTGAAGCCTGGGGATATTTTTACTACCTACGATACCCATCATCCAGTAAAATGGACGATTCTTGAAGTTAAAGACTTTGAAGATCATGACCTTATTAAGTGCACAACACCATTGGGGCTTTGTTGGAACGATCAGTTTGCTGGTGGGTAGTGGATACTGAAGGTAAAAGCAGATCCGAGGCATATAAGTACCCGCCGCTCAAGAAATTAAGATAACGACATCATATTACTAAAGCTGCTGCTGGAAATGAAGTGTCAGTTATATACCAAACAGCATGAGGAATATGGGTTAGGGAATTAGTTATGAGACATAAAAGAGCTTTTTTCGGTAGTATATTTGTAGGTATTTTTTGCTTAATAGCTTTGTATGGATGTTTATTTACATTCTGTTATTTGGTCTATTACTTTTAATCGGGCATGGTATCAATAAATTAGATAATAAAATAACTAATATAGTCCAAAATATTTCTGTAGCAGAGTTTGATAATTCTAAGGCCAGAGCTATATATCAAATCAAAAACACTTTAAACGACACGAGATTGTTGGTGGTCATGATTTATTTCTCACTGGCCTTCCCTCTAGCAAAAACATGTATCAATAAGATAAAAGGATTATAGATTACATTCATTTGCAGGCAGTCGCCATCCTGGCGTCTTTTAAACTGGGGGCCACAGTGGTCTCTGAAAAACGAGCAACCGTAGCAGATAAACTTTTTATAAAGGAGTAGAGCTGATGATTAAAAAGATGGTTCTAATATTTATTATGAGTTTTATATTGTCAACAGTAATTGTTAGTAATGAGCCAACTTTATTAGCATCAGACATTAATTGGGAGAGCCAATTTGGTAGTATAAAAGATAAGCCATCTATAATTTATTGTTTGATGGGCATGGGCTTTTTCAGGGCACCAACTTCAAAAGAAATAGATGAAGTTATTCATGAATGGTTGGCTGAACACCCAGAAGCTTATCTTGTTCCTATCTCAATAATGCAACCTTTATTGAATAATGATCCAGATTCTAAGCTCATTTATGTCTGGGTGGTTGATGGTGACGATAATTTAAATATTCATCTTGTCCGTATGGGATGTTGTTCTGCAAGTGCAATGCAGTCACTGGCGGCTATTGATTTTTCGGATTTAGAGAATGATCAAAATACTCCAAAGGATGATTGGTTTATTGAAGTAATTTCACAACTAAAACAACAAAAATTACTTATTGATAAGGAAGAATATGAGAAATTTATAACCAAAACAATTGAAGCAGAACAGCAGGCCATGATAGAGAAGCTAGGAATTTGGGGAGAGACTCCATGAGCACCGCGCCAGACCTCGACCCTACAGCATGATATTGTCAATATGGGTAAGTTTTCATTTAACTATCTTTCAAATAAGTTGGCACATAGTTTACATACTGGATTGAAGGAAGTTATCATGGAGCAAATTTGTTATGATATTAGAAGTCCAGTTAAAACGTCTTTTGGAAATGGATGGTATGAGAAGTATATTGAAATGAAACAAAAATACCCATCTCCTCGATAGTGCCACCATCCATGGCGTCCTTCAAACTGGGGGCGGCACAGCGACTAACTGCGGGTTGTCGGCTCCGCGCCGGATGGTATAGAATTTTGGTGTGCGGCGCTCCGGCCTTCATCCGCGGCCATAAGCCCGCGTCGCGACTAACAGCGGGGGACGTCGAAGCGGACGTTCTCCAACATACCGGACCAGGCCAGCCCTTCCATGGCCTAAAGATAAACTTGAAAAAATCATGATTTTTGGAGGTAAAAAGAATGAGAGAGAAAATGCTTGCGATCTTTGGGCATATTTGTATCATAGGTGGATGTTACTTAGTAGCTTGGGGAATAAATTTATTACCTGTAAGTGATCCAACACCGTTAGGAATACTTTCAAGACCACTATTTTGGGGTTTATTTTCAATATTTGGAGGAATTTGTGCCAATATGCATTCTTCATGTCAATGTATCCAATTCAGACAAGAACATTTTTGTAAAATCGATTCATACAAAAATATATCAAAGTGAATGAGAAAGGGCCGCAGCGTCCTTACTGCCCGGCTACCTTGGGCCTCCCGCCCATGTATACAGTTCATTCCCGCGCCGCGGGCAGGATCGGCCGCAGGGGCGCGCGAAACTACTCCCCCGAACCGCAGGTCAGATATGTGGCATGAGGAGCCTGTGCGCGTAATGCCACGGACCACTAGATACAGCGGTACCGCGTGGCACGTGATACCAGAGTTTGTGCTCCGAAAGCCACGAATCGGGTTAGTCGCACAAACTCTGAGGCATAGAGTTAAAAAGGAGGATCCCCCATGCCGGTCCCCCTGGCCGCGCGCGTCGGCGGCATCACGCCCTCCCCGACCCTGGCCATGGACGCTAGGGCCAAAAAGCTGCGGGAGGAAGGGGAGGACATCGTCTTTTTCGGCATCGGCGAGCCGGATTTCGACACGCCGGATGCCATCAAGGAGAGCGCCGTCTCGGCCCTGCGGGCGGGCGTCACAAAGTACGCGCCCGCGCCCGGCTACGAGGATCTGCGTGAGGCCGTCTGCGCCTACCTCCACCGTGAATACGGCCTGTCCTACACGCCCAAGAACGTGGTCATCTCCTGCGGCGCCAAGCAGGCCCTGTACAACACGTTCCAGGTCATCCTCGAGCCGGGCGACGAGGTCGTCCTGCCCGTGCCGTACTGGGTGAGCTATAGCGAGCAGATCAAGCTGGCCGGGGGCGTGCCGGTGCTCGCGGCCACGCGGGCGGAGACAGGCTATCACCTGCAGCCCGCGGATTTCGAGGCCGCGATCACGCCGCGCACCAGGGCGGTCGTCATCAACAGCCCCAACAATCCCACGGGCGCGGTCTATTCCCGCGACGAGCTGGCCGCGTTGGCGGAGATCGCGATCCGGCGCGATCTCGTCATCGTCTCGGACGAGATCTACGACCACCTCGTCTACGACGGCTTGGCGCCCGCCAGCATCCCCGCGCTCGGCCCCGAGGTAGCGGCGCGGACCATCCTCATCAACGGGCTTTCCAAGACTTATGCCATGACGGGCTGGCGCATCGGCTACGCCGTGGGCGATGAGAAAGCCATGCGGGCCATGGCCGATCTGCAGAGCCACAGCGCCAACGCGGCCTCTTTTTGCCAAAAGGCCGCCGTGGCCGCGCTCACGGGCTCCCAGGAGACCGTGGCGGCCATGCGGGAAGAGTTCCAGCGGCGCAGGGATCTCATGGTCTCCCTGATCCGCGCCGTGCCGGGCTTGGCCTGCGCCACGCCGCGGGGCGCGTTCTACGTCTTTGCGGAGACGGGCGCCCTGGTGGGCCGGGAGATCGGCGGGGAGCGGGTGCGCGACGACGACCATCTGGCCTCGATCCTGCTCGAGCAGGCGCGGGTCGCGGTGGTGCCCGGCTCGGGCTTTGGCGCGCCGAACCACCTGCGATTTTCCTACGCCACGAGCCGCGAGCGGATCGCCGAGGGCATGCGGCGGATCGCGGCCCTGATCGGGGGGGGCTGACGATCGGGGCGCGCAGGTCGAGAGGCTTCGTCCTGGCCGCGACGGCGGCCTTCTTCTTTGCCACCATGCCCGTGGCGGCACGGCTGGTCTACGGCGGCGCGGGGCGCGATCCCCTGGCCCTGCTCGCGATCCGCTTCACGCTGGGAGCGGCGCTGCTTTGGCTCTTTCGGCCTCGCGGCGACTCGCCGCCGCAAAAAGGCGAATGGCCCTGGCTGGCCCTGGCCGCCGCGGGGCTCGTCCTCACCTCCGCCGCCTACTTCCTGGCCCTGCGGACCGTGCCCGCGGCCACCGCCGTGCTGCTCGTCTACACCTACCCCGCCTTTACCGCGCTCTTCGCCCGCCTCTTTTGGCGCGAGCCGCTCGGGCCGCGGCGGATCGCCGCGCTCCTCCTCACCTTTACAGGCGGCGCGGCCCTCATCGGCCGGCCGGGGGAGCCGTTCGCCGACGCGCCGCTTTTCGGGATGGCCCTGGCCCTGTGCGGCGGGCTGACCTACGCCGCCTTCGGCCTGGGCGGGCAGCGCCTGATGCGCGTCCGTTCCGCGGCCTGGGTCAACCGCTGGGCGGTGACCGGCGCGGCCCTGGCCTTTCTCGCCGCGCGGCCCCCCGTCTTTTGGGCCGCCGGCGGCCGGCCGCTCTTCCTCGGGGGCCTTTACCTCGGCTTTGTCGCCACCTATCTCGCCAACACCCTCTACCTCGCCGCCGTGCGCGAGGTGGGCGCCACCAGGGCGGGGCTCTACTCCACCATGGAGCCGGTCTTTACGGCCCTCCTCGCCTGGCTGGCCCTGGGAGAAGGATTCTCGCCGTGGCAGGCCGCGGGGGCGGGGTTGGTCATCCTCGGGGTGCTGGGTTTGGAGGGGCTGGCGGGATAACGATACGGTACACTTTGCGGGGTATAGCACATCTTCCTCGAGCGGCCCTGAGCGTTCCCCAGGCTTCCACACAGGCTTCAATCCCCGCTCACCTCTTGATATACCTCCACCACCGCGGCCGCAATCGCATCCCACCTGTACATCCCGGCCCTGACGAGTCCCCTTTGGCGATACTCCCTGGCCGCCGCCGCTTCGGTCAGGAGCCTCAGCATGGCCCGGCCCATGCCCGCCAAATCTTCGGGATGAACCAGCACCGCCGCGTCGCCCAGCACCTCGGGCATGGAGGAGGCGCTGCTCGCCACGACCGGCGTGCCGCAGGCCATGGCCTCCAGGGGCGGCAGGCCAAAGCCCTCGTAGAGCGAGGGGTAGCAAAAGAGATCCGCGGCGGCGTATAGGAGGGGCAGGTGCCGGCGGCGCACGAAGCCGGGGAAGACGACCTCCTTTTCGACGCCGAGGGCAGCCGCCAGCTGGGCGAGGCGCTCGATCTGGGGCCCGGGAGCACCCGCCAGCACCAGCCGCTGGCGTGCGGGGAGAAAGCGCGCGATGCGGCTGTAGGCCCAGACCAGCCCGGCCATGTTCTTGCGGGGATTGTAGCCCCCGACGTAGAGGATGAACGGGCCGCGCAGGCCGTAGCGGCGGGCGAGGATTAAGCCCGCCGTCCGGCGGTCGCGGGGGCGGAAGAAGGCCGCCGGCGCCGAGGGGATGACCGTCACCCTGGCCGGGTCCACACCGAGGATGGCGCAGATGTCACCCTTGGCGTGCGCGGAGACGGTGATGATCCGCCGCGCGGCGGCGGCGGCGCCGGGCACCTCTGCCGTAAAGCGGCTCAGGTACGAGGGCCGGACCATCTCCGGCAGGCGGTAGGGTATGAGGTCGTGGAGCGTGACGACCAGGGGAGCCTTGGACCGGCGCGGCCAGCCGAGGCCGTTCTGGGTGAGGTGGTAGACCTGGGCCCGCCTGTCCTCGAGCCAGGTGGGGAGGAGTTCCTGTTCCTGCCAGTCCTCACGGCCGAGCGGCCAGTACTCGGCGGGCCTGCCGAGATACGGCCGCGGCTCGCCCGGTGTCCAGGCGAGGTGCAGATCCAGGGGGGCGGACCTGGCCAGAGCCCGCAGGAGCTGGATGGTGTAGCTGCCGATGCCGGTGCCGCGCGCACTCTGCACCGGTCTGGCGTCAAAAGCCACCCTGAGCGGCCCGTTCAGAGAACCCGCCATGTCTGCAGGCCATGGTGGACAAAGCTGAAGGGCACGATGTGCGCGCCCGCCTCCTCCAGCGCTGCAGCCACCTTTGGGCACTTGTGAAAGGGCGTGAAAAGAAGCAGGTAACCCCCGCCGCCGGCGCCCAGGATCTTGCCCCCGAGCGCCCCCTTGCCGCGCGCCAGGTTGTAGAGGCGCTCGATGCGCTCGTTGGAAATGCCCTTGGCCAGGGTGCGCTTGCAGAGCCACGCCTCGTGCAAAAGCTCGCCGAAGGACATGACCCTCCCCGCCAGCAGGGCGCGCTTCATGGCCTGGGTGATCTCCTTCAGGCGATCCAGGGAGGCGTATGATTCCTGCCCGCGATCGGTGTAGGAGGCGATCTGCGCCTTGAGGATCTCGCCCTCCGGGTGGGTGTTGCCGGTAAAACAGAAAAGGAGGTTGCACTCCAGCTCGTTAAGGGTGGCGGTACCCAGCCGCAGGGGAGTGACAAAGGTGCCCTCCCTGGTGAACTCGATGAGGTTGAAGCCTCCGAACGCCGCCGCGAATTGATCCTGCTTGCCCCCGACGATCTGCATGTCGTGGCGCTCGATCTCGTAGGCCAGCTCCGCCAGGGCCTGGTCGTTCAGGAGCAGGCCCAGCCATTGGCGGAAAAGGCCCAGGATCATGACGACCATGGCCGAGGAGGAGCCCAGCCCCGAGCCGGGCGGCGCGTCGCTGTGCAGGAGCAGGGAAAAGCCCTGGGGTGGGATGTGGAGCCTGTTCACCACGGCCTGCACGAGCGCGAGCTGCGCCTGGCGCGGGGGATTGTCGTGGCGGCGGTACTTGACGATGGTGTCGTAGTCCAGGGATTGGATGCGGATCTCCTGGGCGTTGTCCGGGGTCAGTGAACCGTGGACGTAATGGTTGATGGTGCTGGAGAGAACCACGCCGCCCCTTTCCGAGAGATAGGGCTCGATGTCCGTCCCCCCGCCGCTAAAACTGATGCGCAGCGGGGCGCGGCTCCTTATGATCAAGAGCGTCTCTCCTCCCGCCGGCCGGGGTTGCCGGCGCAAAAAGCCCCCGAATCCCGGAGTATACTATGAGCCCGCCGCCACCGGCGTGCCCCGCCGCGGCATGCCCCGTGATGTGGCCCGCCGGGGCGGGTCTGAATATACTAGGCTGATCTGGGACCAAGGCATGCCCGTCAGGGTCAGGGGGGAGAGGGAAAGAATGGCGCACGAAGAGGAAAAAAAAGGTAAGTTCCTCGACAGCTTGCAGGACTATGTAACCGTCCAGCAGGTGGCCAACGATTTCGGCCTCCGCATGCGGGGCTACCGCAAGGAGAACGGCCGGACCGTGGTTGAAACCGACGAGGGACCCAAGGATCTGCGCCGGCTCCGCCACGGCCTGGACGAATACCGGTTCGCCTGCGAGGCGGCGGAATTCCTCCGCGGTCAGGGCTTTTCGAGGCTGCCCAGGGCGGCATGGGCGCCGAGCGGGAGCCCCATCGCCACTGTGAACGGGACGAACTACACCATGCACGACTGGGTGCCCGGCCTCCCCGCCGACTTGGGGAACCTGTGCCAGCTGACCCAGGCCGTGGAGATGCTGGCCTGGTTCCATCGCTGCGGCCGCGGCTTCAATCCGGCCGGGACGCCGCCGGCGCGCAACTCCTGGGGCTCCTGGCCGGGGCGTTTTGCCGGGCGCATCGAGGAATTCTACCGGTTCGAGGACAAGGCGCGCGCCAGCGAGGCGGGTGACCGTTTCTCCAGCCTCTATCTCAAGCATTTCGAGCCTTTCCTCAGCGAGGCCGCCAAGTCCTTGCAGGAGTTGGAATCCTGCGCCTACGCGCGGGTCGTCGAGGCCGAACGCGAGCGGGGCGGGGTCTGCCACCGCGACTATACCGGCAGGAACCTGGTAATGCGCGCCGACGGCGCTCTCTTCCTCAACGACTTCGACGACCTGACCCTTGAGACGCGCCTCGAGGATCTGGGCAAGTTCATCGCGCACCATGCCAACTGGGACCTGGAACGAACCCTCTTCATCCTCCAGGTGTACCACGGCGTCAACCCCCTCACCCGCGCCGAGGTGGAGTGCCTCGGGGCCTATCTCAGGTTCCCGTCGGATTTCTGGTCCATCGCCAACGCTTACTTTGACGGAAAGCCGGGCAGGCGCCACGCCATGAAGAGGGCGATCGAGCAGCTCCCGGCCAGGCGGCGCCTGGTCGAGGAATTGCACCGAGCCGATCTCGGCTTCCTGGCGGGCGCCGCCCCTCTCTATAACCTGGCCTTTGCCAACCTACCCGAGACGCCCGCGGGCAAGTCATGGACCGCGCAAGCCTGGCCCAGCGCTGAGGGCATGGTGGCGGCCGACGCGGATTGGTGGCAGATGCTGCCCGGCGAGGAGGAGGCCAACGAGGCCCTGGGCGAACCGGTGGCCGAGGAGATCGAGCCATTCGGGCAGGTGATGGAGGAGGACCAGACGGCGGGCGGCTGGCCGGAGGCGGCCATGGATCCCGGGCTGGAGCAGGAATCCCCACCGACGGCCGGAGCCGCCGATGAACCGGGCGAGGTTCGCGGCCGGCAACCCGGGGAGAATGCCGCGCCCGCGCCCCCGCAGATACCTGAAGAGGAGGAGGCGGAGACCGGCGGCGCCTTGGCTGGGGCTCCCCCCGCTTTGACGGAGGAGCCCAGGAATCCCGTCGTCACCTGGCGGCCGTTCCCTAAGCCGTTGCCGCGGCCGGTGCCGGGCGGGCTCCGCCATGGATGAGGGATGGCATCAGGGCGCCCTGGCCGAGTTTGGGCTGGAGGCGGGCTGGGTCACGGGCCTCGAGCCGGATCGCGTCGAGGTGGATCTCGGCCCCTATAGGGGTTGCCTTTGGCGGATCCCCGCTCTGACCCGGGACGTACAGGAGCTCTTTATGGCATGGGAGGATTACCTGGCCAAAAGGCGGATGTGCGCGGCGCATCTCCTGGCAAAGGGCGGCGCGGCCTTTGTGGGACTGCCCGAGCGCGGCCAGGCGATCCTGACCGCCTGGGACGGTGAGGACCAGCCAAAGCTGGAAAGCGTGGAGGATCTTACCCGCGTGGCCCGTTTCCTGGCGCGTTTCCGCCGCGCCGCGGTCGAGGCGGGGCTGCCGGCGCCGCCGGTGCCGGGTCTCGGCTGGCTCGCGGCCTGCCGCGAGAGATGCCGCCGGCTGCAGCTCTTTTGCCAGTTGGCCACGGAGCGCCTCAATCCCACTCAGTTCGACCTCGTCTACCTCGAACACGCCAATTACTACCGGCGCCAGGCCGAGAGGGCCACGGAGGAGCTGGGCCGGGCACTCGAGGGCCTCGAGGAGGGGCCGGCGCTCATCAAGATGGATCGGCATCGCGTCTATCGTGTGCCGGGAACGCCCGGCCTGGCGCTCAAGTTGGCGATCTGCCTGGGAAACGGGCATCAGATCAGGGATCTCAGCCGCTTCCTCGCCCGCGTCCTGCCGCGCCTTTCCTGGACCGCCGAGCCGGCGGCGGCCGTCCTCGCCGCCTACAATGGCGAATGGCCCCTCTCCGCGCGGGAAATGCGGGCGCTCCAGGCCGGTCTGGGTTTCCCCAACGATTACTACCGCCTGGCCTATCACTATTTCTTCAACCGCAAGTCCTGGCCCCTCCGGACCTTCCTGCGCAAATACGAGCATCTCCTGCAGCTCGAGGCCGAGCGCCAACGGCTGCTCGCGGAGTTGCCCCTCCTCTTGCCCTAGGGAGCTCCAGGGTATAGAATGGATTCATCCTGGTGAATGGTGTGAGACGATGCCGGCGCGCGGTCTTCTGGGGGGGACTTACGACCCCATTCACGTGGCCCACCTGGTCGTGGCGGAGACGGCCCGGGCCGATTTCGGCCTGGAACGGGTCGTCTTCATGCCGGCCGGCAATCCGCCGCACAAGCCGGAGCGGGTCGTGGCGCCCGCTTCCGACAGGCTGCGCATGGTTGAACTGGCCGTGGCCGGCAACCCGGGTTTCGCCGTCTCATCCCTCGAGATTGAGAGGCCCGGCCCTTCCTATACCGTGGATACGCTCGGCAGGCTGCTCGCGGACGAACCCGGCGTCGAATGGCACCTGATCGTGGGCGGCGACACGCTGCTCGAGATTCCGACCTGGCATGAGTTCCGGCGCCTCTTTTTGCACGCCGGCCTCCTCGTCGCGGCCCGCCCCGGGGTCGAACTGCGCATCCCGCGCGAACTCGAAGCCGTGCAGGAACGGATCAGGTTCTTTTACCCGCCCGCCCTTGATCTCTCCGCGAGCATGATACGCCAGCGCCTTGGGCGGGGGCTCTCCGTCAGATACCTGGTGCCGCCCGCCGTGGCCGATTACATCGGTGAGCATGGGCTCTACAAACGCGCCGCGGGAGTATAGCCTGGGGGATGACGCGAGAGAATAAGCCGCGTGGCGAGAGGGTTGCGTCGATGCTTCAAAGCTTCTGGTCTTCGTTTCCAAGAGCGGTCCTGAACGTGAGAACCAAGGGGCATCCTTGGTTTTTGTGTTCGCTACGGCGACAGCAGGACAAAGGCGGCGCGGCCCGGGTATGCGCGGGCCCTTTTCCCTTTGTGTGCCCGCGATCCCCGGCAGGAAAGTGAGGTGAGGCCCGTGACCAAGACGTTGTACGTCGGCAATCTGCCCTGGTCGACCTCGGAGGACGATCTCCTCCAGCTCTTTCAGCCCAACGGCGAGGTAAAGAGCGCCCGGATCATCACCGATCGGGAAACCGGCAGGTCGCGCGGATTCGGATTTGTCGAGGTCAGCGACGAGGACGCGGAACGGGTCATTGCGGCGATGAACGGCAAGGATGTAGGCGGCCGCGAGATCATCGTCAATGAAGCCAAGCCCAGGCAGACAAAGTTCTAGTCCATGCGGGGAAAGGCGCGGAGGGAGGGGGAACCCTCCCTCTCGCATCGTCCCGCGACACCGGCGCATCGCCGCCGGGCAGGAGTATGGCGTCACGGCGGCGAAGCGATCGGAAAACGGTCGGTACGGCGGGCGCGAGGGGGATGGCGGCTTGGGGGCGCATCTTGACGAGCCCCGGGAGGAATCGATCCGCTGTTTTCTCGCGCGGGCGCTCTCGCCGGAACGGTTGGCGCACAGCCTGGCCGTGGCCGAAACGGCGGCCGGTTTGGCCGAGCGGTACGGCGCCGATCCCCGGGCGGCCCGCATCGCCGGCCTTCTGCACGATTGCGCGCGGGAACTGCCCCCGTTCGAGCTTTTGCGGCAGGCCGCCGACCGCGGCCTGGCGGTGGACGAGATCGAGCGCCGCGAGCCCCTCCTCCTGCACGGGGCCGTGGGCGCGGCCATGGCGGGCGGACGTTTCGCCCTCGACGGCGACGCTTTAGCCGCCATCGCCCACCACATCACGGGTGCGCCGGGCATGGGGCTCCTGGCGCGGATCGTCTTCCTGGCGGATTTCATCGAGCCCGGCAGGACTCACGCCCGAGCCGGAGCGGCCAGGGCCGCCCTCGCGGCCGGCCTGGCGCCGGCCCTGCTAACCGCCTATGACGGCGTGATCGCCTACGTGCTGGAGGAGGGCTATCTGCTCCATCCGCGCACGGTGGCGGCCCGCAACGAACTCTTGTTCGATCGGGACTGACGGACAGCCTCCCCCAACCAGGACAGACACGAAATGGCGGCCTTTATCTCTGGTCGTTTTTAGTGTATTTCGTGTGTTTCGTAGAAAAAAGAGGTTTATCACATTTCTTCTGGATGATAAGGACGGTGTGGCGATGGGGATAGAACTCCTGCACGCGGCGGTCGAGGCGGTCATGGAGAAGAAGGCCATCGAGCCTCTGGTGCTGGGTCTGGCCAAGCTCACCGCGCTAATCGATTATTTTCTCATCTGCAGCGCCCAAAGACCGTTGCAGGTCAAGGCCATCGCCGATCGTCTCAAGGAGGTCATGGATGACGCGGGCCAGACCCTCCTCCACGCGGAGGGCGATCCCGAGGCGGGTTGGGTCTTGCTGGACTACGGCTGGCTCGTGGCCCACATCATGCTGCACGAGCAGCGTGAGTTTTACCAGCTGGAAAGGCTCTGGCATGACGCAGAGCGGATCGAAGCCGGGGTATCATCCCTGGAATAGCTGGTGCTCAGGGCGGGCAAGGTAAGATCGCCGGTTTTCCCGTTCACCGGTTCGAGCCTGCCTTGAGGTGGTTTTCTTGCTGCGGCATCGGCGCCGGCAGGTCCTGCTCAGCGCAGGCCTGCTGGTTTTTTTGGCCTTTTTCGTCCTGACCTGGGCTGCCGTCTCGGCTGTGCCCGCGGAGATGCATCTCCTCCAGGGCGAAATCGGCAGGCTGCGCGCTGCTTTTCCTCTCAGCCTCAAACCCACCGCGCAAGCCCGGCCTTTTCTCTGGGGCAGCGCGGGCCGCGGCACGGAGCTGGTCTTCCGTTCCGCCGCCACGGGCGTCTGCGAGGTTGAGTTGAGCTTGTTGGGTGCCTTGCCCCTGCGCCGCATCGCCGTGGCTTTTTTGCCCGAGCGCCGCATCGTGGTCGGCGGGCAGGCCATCGGCGTGCTTTTGGCCACCGACGGGGTGGTGGTGGTGGGGCATCAACCCCTGCGCGGCCTGGACGGCAGCCGCCGTTATCCGGCCCGCGAGGCGGGCCTGCAGATCGGCGACGTGATCGTGCGGGTGGACGGCTCGCCCGTGCGCCATGCCGCGGACCTGGCGGATGCGGCGGACGCGGCGGCCGCCGCGCGGCGGATGCTGCGCGTGACCGTACGCCGGGCCGGCCGCAACCTCACCGTGGATATGGATCCGGTCGTCTGCCCCTGGCCGCCGGGGACTGCCGGGCAAAAACCCCGTGCCATGCTGGGCCTGTTTGTGGAGGATCCCGCCGCGGGCGTTGGCACGCTCACTTTCTACGATCCGGCCACCCGCGTCTTTGCCGCGCTGGGCCACAAGATCAGCGAACTGGGCGGACAGCGCCCGGTCTGGCTCGAGGGCGGCAAGATCGTGGCCGCCCGCATCTCAGGCATCGAGCAGGGACAGCGCGGCAGTCCGGGTGAGAAGATCGGCACTTTTTCCGGCCCCGGGGACGTCATCGGCACCATCGAACGGAACTCGCGTTTCGGCCTCTTTGGCCGCCTGGACGAGCCGCCCGCCGCGCGCCGCGAGATGCTGGCCGCCCTCGCCCATCAGGTGCGGCCGGGTCCGGCCTCGATCCTCACTGTGGTCCAGGGAACGGAGGTCGAGGAGTTCGACGTGGAGATCCTGCGAGTCTATCCTCAGTCCAGGCCGCGCGACAAGGGGATGGTGATCAAGGTCGTCGATCCTCGCCTGCTCAGTATGACGGGCGGCATCGTGCAGGGGATGAGCGGCAGCCCCGTCATCCAGCAGGGCCGCCTGGTCGGCGCGGTCACGCACGTTTTTGTCAACGATCCCACCCGGGGTTACGGCGTCCTGGCCGAATGGATGCTGCAGGAACTGGACACCCTCGCCCGCTCCGGTGCCGCTTGAGATTAGCAGGATTTACCGCGCGCATAGCGAAAAGGTAGATTGCGGCATATGCCCGCGCATTCGCGCTAATGCCCCCACCACCGCTGCCGAGGAGAAACAAGGGATGACTGCTCAGGTCAGAGTGGCGATCGCCGACGACAACCTGGAATTTTGTCATCTGCTGGCGGATTATTTCCAGAATTGTCCAAAATTGAAACTGGTCGGTGTGGCTCACGAGGGCGTGCGGGCCCTGAAGCTGGTCAAGGAAACCCCGGTCGACGTGCTCCTTTTGGACATGGTCATGCCCAACATAGACGGGCTGGGTGTCCTCGAGCGGCTCCACGACACCGAGCTGGCCCATCGGCCCAAGGTCATCGTTTTCACCGCTTTCGGCCAGGAAGAGATGACCCGCAAGGCCGTGAGTTACGGCGCCAACTACTACATCGTCAAGCCGTTCGATCTTGCCACTCTGGTGAAAAGGATCTGCGAGATCGCCGGCGAGCGCGAGGGCAGGATTCTCCGCCTGCATTCCGCGGAAGAGGTTGAGCGCAGGGTGGCCAAGATCATCCACCACCTCCGCATTCCCGCGGATTTCAAGGGCCATGCTTATCTCCGTGAGGCGGTGATGATGTCCCTGGAGGATGCCACGCTCATCACGGAGGTAACCAAGCGGCTGTACCCCAGGATCGCCGAGAAATATTACACCACGAGCGAACGGGTGGAGCGGGCCATGCGTTTTGCCATCGAGACGGCCTGGAACCGCGGGGATATCGAGTACCTGCACAGCATATTCGGCTACGGCGTGGACAAGGGCAAGGGCAAACCCACCAACGCCTCGTTCATCGCCAAGGTCGCGGATCGGGTCCGCCTGGAGCTCCTGGCAAAGAAGGTAAGCAACCGGGCCTGAGTAATCGGAAAACTCCAGGGCGGGGGAGCGATACGGGCGTGGGAACGATCGAGATCCGCGGCGTGGCCCGGATCGACCACAAGACCAAGAACCTGGTCAAGCGCTTGCGCCCGACCGACGTGGCCGTCATCGACCACCAGGATCTGGACCAGGTCTCGGCGGAGGGCCTGGCGCGGGCCAGGGTGCGCGCGGTGGTCAATGCCGCCGCCTCCATCAGCGGGCGTTATCCCAACCTGGGGCCACAGGTGCTGGTCGAGGCGGGCATCCCGCTCCTCGACAACGCCGGTCCCGAGGTCATGCAGCTCAAAGAGGGTTCGTCCGTGGAGATCAGGGGCGGATCGCTCTGGCAGGACGGCCGGCTGGTGGCCAGGGGCGTGCTCCTCGATCGGGCCATGGTCGCGGGCCTGATGGCCAAGACCCGCGAGAATCTCCAGGCCGAGCTGGAGAGCTTCGTCCAGAACACCCTGGATTACGCCAAAAGGGAAAAGGATCTGATCCTGGGCGGTATCGAACCTCCCAGGACCAGGACCCGTCTGGACGGGCGGCATGTGCTGGTCGTGGTCAGGGGCAGCAATTTCCGGGAAGACCTGGCCACGCTCAGGTCGTACATCAATGAGGTCAAGCCCGTCCTGATCGGAGTCGACGGCGGCGCCGACGCGCTTCTCGAAGCCGGTTACAAGCCGGATATCCTCATCGGCGATATGGACAGCGTGAGCGACCGGGCCCTGCTCTCGGGCGCGGAGATCATCGTGCACGCTTACCCCGATGGCCGCGCGCCGGGAGCGGCCCGGGTCGAGGCGCTGGGCATTGCCGCCCAGGCTTTCCCCGCTCCCGGGACCAGCGAGGACATTGCCATGCTCCTGGCCTACGAGCGGGGCGCGGATCTCATCGTGGCCGTGGGCGCGCATTCCAATATGATCGATTTCCTGGAAAAGGGCCGCCGGGGCATGGCCAGCACCTTTCTCGTCAGGCTCAAGGTGGGTTCCATCCTCGTCGACGCGCGCGGCGTGAGCCGGCTCTACCGCGCGGGCATACGTTCGAGGTATCTCTTGTTGCTCATCTTTGCCGCGCTGCTTCCCCTGGTGGCCCTCGTCTTTGTGGCCAAATCGCCGCCCCTGATCCTCAAGACGCTCTGGATACGTTTGAAGTTGCTGTTTGGCATCTAAAAGCGGTGTGAAAACCCCGTAACCTCACCCCCGCCCCCTCTCCCATGGGGAGAAGGAAGTCATTGGGCCAACCCCCATTGGTTTTGCCCTCTCCCTTTGGGAGAGGGCGGCAAGGATGCCGGGTGAGGTCCGGAACGAGGATTCGGGTTTTTCGCATCACTTTTGAAAGAGATATTGTTATCCCGGCATAATACCGTGGTGATTATGACCAGTTTGAGCTGCGGGAGGGTTGGGCTTGATCATCGATCTCCGCTACCACGTGGCTTCGCTGATCGCGGTCTTTCTCGCCCTGGGCATGGGCATCCTGATCGGCGGCGCCTTGCTCGGCAACGCCACCCTGCAAAAGGAACTGAACCAGATCGAGCAGAGCCTGGCCAGGATGCGCGAGGACCAGCACGCGCTGGAGGCGGAGATCGTCGAACGCGACGGGCAGATCAGGGTATATCAACAGTTCAGCCAGAGCGTGCTGCCCGTCCTGATCAGAGAAAGGCTTGCGGGCAAACGCGTGGCTCTCGTGCGGACCAATCCCCATACGGATCAACGGCTGGCCAAGGATCTGGCCCGCCTTTTGGCGCTGGCCGGCGCCAAGGCGGTCACGACGACGACGATCGTGCGCAACCCGGCGGATCTGACCCCCGACAGGCTGGCCGTGATCGGCGGCAAGCTCGGGCTGGCCGCCGGCGACCACCAGTCCCTGGCCCGCGGGATCCTGGCCATTTTGACGGATCGGATCATCAACGGCCCGGATCCGTCGTCGCCAATTCTCCAGCAGGCGTTGTCCGTGTTGGCCGGGGCGAGGCTGATCGAGACCGCGGGCGATTACGGCGAGATGGTCGATATTCTGATCCTCTGCGGCGGCAGCCTGGATCCGGCGTTTGACTCGAGCCAGCAGGTGGACCGGGCCCTGATCGAAACGGCGGTGGACAACAAGGGCCTGGTCGTGGCGGCGGTGGAGCCCGGTAATGCGGCCCGCAGCTACCTGGCTGAATACCTCCAGCACCCGATCATCGCCATCGACAACGTGGAAACCACGCCGGGAAAAGCGGCGCTCATCCTCGCCCTCGCGCAGGGCAAAAAGGCGCATTACGGCTTCAAAGGGACGCGGCAGCTGCTCCCGAGCGGGATCTAGAAGTGATGTGAAAAATCTTTTTGACCGATGAACACGAAAACCAGGGAACGATATCACATGATTTACATGATTAACAAGATTCAAGGTCTAAGATCATTGACAAAGAGGTTTTAATAGACAAATGATCCGTGTAAATCCTGAAAATCATGTTAATCCTGTTAAACCGTGTCCGTCGGGCTTCAAGCCCTCAGAAAACAGCGGTAAGCGATCCAGACCGGTATCGTTATTTTCCCTCTGCGTCTCTGCGCGATAATCAGTATTTCAGTGTTTTTCACATCTCATCTGGAACGCCAAGGAGTGACCAGCACTGGGTTTCATCCAATACCTCCTCCTGCTCGTCATCGCCTACGGGGCCACGGCCTTGTGCCTCGACGCCTTCCTGGCGTTTTTGGCCGGGTCCGGCCTGCGCCGGCCGAACTACGCCGGGCGGGAGATCCCGAGCGCGGCCGGGCTCATTCTGCTCCTGTTCCTGCCCGTCACCCTGGCCCTGGGGATCCTGGCCGGCGTTCCCGCCCTGCGCGGCATGTTGTCCCTCGTCTTCGGCCTGGCCGTGCTGGGCTTCGGCCTCGCGGGCCTCGTCGACGATTGCCTGGGAGCCTCGCGCGAAAAGGGCTTTCGCGGCCATTTCGCCGCCCTGCTCCAGGGCCGTTTGACCAGCGGCGCCATCAAGGCGCTCTTTGGCGGCACGGTGGCCCTGTTCGTGGGCCTCGCCCTGCCGCTGCTCGATGCCCGCGCCTTCGGCGCCTGGTATCAGATCCTGCTCAACACCATCATTCTGGCCTCGGCGGCGAACCTGATCAACCTCCTCGACCTGCGCCCCGGCAGGGCCGGCAAGGTATTCTACCTCGGACTCATCGTCGCGGCGGCCCTGGCTTGCCGGATCGAGCGCTTTTTCGGCCCCGTCGCCCTGGCCGCCGTGATGTTCGTGCCCGTATTTCGCCGCGATCTCAAGGCCCGCCTCATGCTGGGCGATACCGGCGCCAACCTGATCGGCGCCGTGCTGGGGATGGCCATGGTTTTTTGGCTGACGCCCCACGCCAAGATCGTGGCGGCCGCGATCCTCCTCGGCCTGCAAATCATCTCGGAGCGGTTCTCCTTTAGCGGGATCATCGAGCGTTTCGCCGCCCTGCGCGCCTTGGACCGCTGGGGGAGGGGGAGCGAGGAATGAGGTACGGCGTGCATGTTTCCATCGCTTCCGGGTTCGCCGGGGCGGTTCATAAAGCAAAGGAACTGGGCTGCGACGCTTTCCAGATCTTTGCCGGCAATCCCAGGGGATGGGCCAGGAAACCCCTGCCCGACAGCGAGGCCGGGCGCTTTCGGGAGGCGCTCGCCCAAAGCGGACTCGGACCCGTGGTGGTCCACCTCTCCTACCTGCCCAATCCGGCCAGTCTGGACGAGGCCCTTTACGAACGGTCCAAGGCCGCCCTGCGCGAGGACTTCGAGCGCGCCAACCGCCTCGGCGCGGCCTATTTCGTGCTGCACCCCGGGGCCTGCCCCCGGGAGAAACGGGATGAAGGGCTCGACCGCGCCGCGCGCGCGCTCCGCGAGGCCTTGGCCGCGGTGGACGGGCCCACCATGCTGCTCCTCGAGAACCAGGGCGGCCGCTCAGGCGAGATCGGCGCCGACCTGGAGGAACTGGCCGGGCTGGCCGGCGGTTTCGACGCCGCCAGGGTGGGGATCTGCCTCGATACCTGCCATGCCTTTGTCGCGGGTTACGACCTCCGCACGGAAGCGGGCTGGCGGGACGTACTGGCTTTCCTGGAAGGGCGGCTGGGGCCCGGCCGCCTGCCGGTCATTCACGCCAACGACGCCAAGGGCGCCCTGGGTTCGGGCCTGGACCGGCACGAGCATATCGGCCTGGGCGCGCTGGGGGAGGGGGCCTTTGCCGCCATGGGCCGGATCCCTTCCCTGGCGGACCGGACGGTCATCCTCGAGACCCCGCAGGACGATCCGGCGGACGACCGGCGCAATCTGGGCCGCATCCGTGCCCTGACGGCGGGGGAAGGATGAGGGATACCGGGGCCGGAGGCGAAATCGAGGCCGTCTTCGGCCCTGATGGTTCCCTGGCCCGGATCATGCCGGGATTCGAATACCGGCCGCCCCAGGCCGCCATGGCCGCCTGCGTCCGGCAGGCCCTGGCCGCGGGAACGACGGCCGCGATCGAGGCGGGCACGGGCACGGGCAAATCCCTGGCCTACCTCTATCCCGGGCTGATCCATGCCCGGTCCGCGGGCAAACCCCTCATCGTCTCCACCAACACCATCAACCTCCAGGAGCAGCTCCTCGCCAAGGATCTGCCCACCCTGGCGAGGCTCGGCCTTTCGCCCCGGGCCTCCCTCCTTTTGGGGCGGCGCAATTATCTCTGCCGCCGCCGTCTGGCCGCCGTCCTGGCGCGGGGAACGGGCGAATCCGTAGGCGAGCTGGCCTCCGCCCTGGACGAGGCGGCCGCCTCGGGCAGGGGAGAGCGGCAAGCTCTGGGTTTTTCCCTCCCCGACGAGGCCTGGGCGCCGGTCTCGTCCGACGCCGAACATTGCCTGCGCCAGCGCTGCCCCTGGGCCGGGGCCTGTTTTTGGCAGGCGGCGCGCCGCGCCGCGTCGGAGGCGGAGATCGTGCTCGTCAACCATCACCTGCTCCTGGCCGACGCGGCCGTCCGGCAGAACCTGGGCTGGGACGCGGAGCACGCGGTCCTGCCGGCCTACGATACGGTCATCTTTGACGAGGCGCATCATCTGGAGGAGATCGCCACCGAGTATTTCAGCCTGCGCCTGGGCAGCCATTCCCTGGCCCGCACCCTGGACCGCCTCTACCGCAGGGAGGGCCCGGCTCAACTCGGCATCCTGCCCCTCTTTCACCTGGGCCTGCCGACCTCGGGCGCGGCGTTGCCGCCCGCGCGGGCCGCGGATGCCCGCGCCCTGGCGGAAAGCGCCATGGCGGCCGTCGAGGGCGCCAGAATGAGGGCGGAGGCCTTTTTTCGCTCCCTCTCGAACCTGGCGCGCGGCGGGCGCGGGGACGGGACGGCCTGCCAGCGCCGTTACCAGGGGGATCTGAGGGCGCTCGACGCCGCCCTCGGGCCGGCCGCCGAGGATCTGATCCTCGTGCTGACGGGCCTGAACCAGACCTTGCAAAAGATCCTGGAGGCCTGGGAAGGCCCGGACGCGGACGAACCAGGAACCGAGGAAGGCATGGGCGCCAAGGCGATCCACGCCGAACTGGCCGGCGTCTGCGCCGCCATACCCCTGCTCCTCGACGGGGAAAGCCGGGAGCACGTATTCTGGCTGGAAGCCAGGCACCAGGGCGGCGCGGCCGGGGTGGAGGCGGTCAAGGCGCCCCTGGAAATCGGGCCGGTGTTCCGGGCCGCGCTGCTCGACAACCTTCACGCCGCGGTATTCACCTCTGCCACGCTGGCGGCCGGCGGGGAGTTCACTTTCTTCCGGGAGCGGCTGGGGCTCCCCGCCGCGGGCGGCACGGAACTCGTGCTGGCGTCCCCCTTCGATTACCGCCGCCGGGTGCTCCTGGCGGTGCCGGTAGATCTGCCCGAGCCCGACGAACCGGGCTTTGCGGAGGCAGCCGCCGCCTTCCTCGCCTCCCTGTTCCGAGCCACGCGCGGCCGCACGCTGGTGCTCTTCACCTCGTTCGCGGCGCTGGACCGGGTGGCGGCGCGGCTTTTGCCCTCTCTCCCGCCCGCCCTGCGCCTGCTCAGGCAGGGCGAGCGGCCGCGGGCCGAGCTACTCGCGGAGTTCGCGCGCGACGACGGGGCCGTGCTCTTTGGGACGGACAGTTTTTGGGAGGGCGTGGACGTGCCCGGGATCGCCCTCTGTTGCGTGGTCATGGCGCGCCTGCCTTTCCGGGTGCCCACCGAGCCCGTGGCCGAGGCGCGGGCGGAACGCCTGGCCGAGGAGGGCAGGAGCCCCTTTTACGACTACGCGCTGCCCCAGGCCGTCATCAAGTTCAAACAGGGCTTTGGCCGTCTCGTCAGGCGGGGCGACGACGGCGGCGTGGTGGTTGTCCTCGACCGGCGCATCCTGACCAAGCGCTACGGCCGGGATTTCCTGGCCGCGCTGCCGCCGTGCACGGAGTGCTTTGGTACGGGTGAGGAAGTGATCGGAAAGGTGGGGGAGTGGATAGGGAGGATGGGCCTATGATCGCCACCCCTTCCCCCTCCCCGCCCGGCCTGGGAACGCGTTGAATACACAGGCGGCTATCTCCGCCCAGGAATGAATTCCTGGGCTAGGACAACTGCATTCTCAAATCCCAGCGGGGATTCGGTGATGCTTCGATGATAGCCCGGTGATAGAAAGATCCATAAAAAGACCCTTCCGGCAAAATTCGACATTAATCTCCGTCGCGATATGATATCATAACGATTACAGCATCATCCAAGGACGATTCCTTTGGCCACGGCGGGCCGATGTGAGGGGGTTCCGCCGTGAAGAGCCATTATACCTGTACGCTTCTGCTACTTGCCCTCCTGCTTGCCACTGCGGCCACACCAACGCAAGCCGCCGTCTCCGCCCCGGAGGTGCCCACCGCCTCCGAGGACGGGTACAACCTCAAACCCCTCGTCAAACCCCAGATGAGCCTCTTCACGGGCGACATCGACTACAAATACCCCATCAACGTCCCGCCCGGCACCGCGGGCATGCAGCCCAACCTCTTCCTGCAATACACGGGCGGCGGCGGGAGCGGCTGGCTCGGTTACAAATGGGAGCTGGGCGGCATCAATTACATCACCCGCAACGAGGGCAAGGGCACCCCGACCTACGACAACACCAAGGACGAATTCGTCCTCGTCCTGGACGGCACCACCCACGAACTCGTCAAGGAGCCCAATACAGAGCACTACCACTCCCGCGTCTTCGCGGGACTCCGGGCCACGTTCGACGGTTACGCCTGGGAGGTCCGGACCGGGGACGGCCGGATTTACAGGTTCGGGAACTCGACAAACTCGCGTATCACCGCTGTGGACAAAGGCGGCGCCCTGCGCGTCTGGGCCCTGACGGATGTCAGGGACAGGTACGGCAACCGCATCGAGTACACCTACGATCTCAGCGAACTGAACTACGGGAACTATTATCCTTCGCTAATCACCTATACGAAGAACGATATAAACCCCGGCCTGCGCGTGCGCAAAATCCAGTTTTCCTGGATCGACAATCCCGCCGGCGGTGCCAGCTACCGGTCCGGCTCCTTTGTTAAAACCCCAAAAATCCTTGATACGATCTCGATTAAAGTCCAGACACAGGGAGGAACCGACCGGCTAGTCCGCGAGTACAAGCTCGGCTACCACCGGAGCAGCAGCAGAACGAGCCGCGATGGACCCGCGGGGCCCACCCTATTGACGGAGATCAATGAATACGGATCCGACGGAACATCGTACCTGCCGACGGTGTTCGAGTATTACGAAACTAGCACTCAAGTAGATTTGGTTCAAACCCCATCTTTTCAGCATTTTGATATAACCTCTACTTTCTATGAAGATCTGAATGGCGATAATCGTAACGAGCTGATATTCACCGGAAGGGATATGGGACCAGGACCGGGCTACTGGCAGATCTACCGCAACGACGGCGATCATCTTACCTTAGCCGACGGTTATGAATCACCGGGTCAGGAACTCAATGTCAAAATTAAGTCCTTTCTCGATATTGATGGCGATGGTTTGCTCGATATCGTCCTCTACAACGACAACATCTTGCTCAATAGATGGTCCGGCGATCAGCCGGCCTGGGTGCCATATGAACTACCATATGGACTAGAACTTCCAAGTATCGATATCGATGGGGATGGCAAGCTGGATATCGTACAAATCGACCGAATCTTTTTCAATAAATGGCAAGGTCAGACCGCATACTGGCAAGAGGTTATGCTACCCGAGCCATACTGCGAACCATACGATCATGTCGGCCATACCCAGGTCAGTCGATTTGTCGATGTGGACCACGATGGTGCTCGGGAGTATGTTCATTTCGACCTGACACATGGAGTAGTGTATAAGTTCAACGGGTTTACTTGGATACAGATGAATTGCGTTATCCCTCTTGGTATTGAGATCGTCGGTCCATACGGGCCTGAAAATAATTACAAGGCATACCTACCCGATTTGTACGATTTGAATCTGGATGATGTCATCGATGTTTTTCGTAATACCTATATCTACTTAGGTGCGCTTGATGCAGGAGGCGGCTTGAGTTGGCAAAATGTACTGTCACGGCCCGGTTATTGTTTGAGCGTATTCGATGTGAACGGTGATTGCCTGATCGATTTCAAGGTAACGAACTCGACATACTACCGCAACACAGGCACGAGTTTCGAGTTTGTGGAAGAAGATGAAAATCTCCCCGAGGAACCGCCGGATCAGAGCCCCGGTTCAAAAGCCAATCCTGGCATCTGGTATGAAGCCGCCTGCGACATCCTGAAGAAAATCACCTTCCCGACCGGCGGCTACATCAGTTTCACCTACCGATGTGAGCCGGTCCTGACTACCCCGAAGACACTGATTCCGGAGAACAAGAAACTATGGTACGAGAAGGATTTCGAGAATGACGACGACGACCAATACCACTATATCGGCGACGCCTTCTACCGCACCGTCGTCGCCTCCGAAACGGTGAACGACGGCCGAGGCAACAGCTACACGAGCACCTTCACCTACGAGGGCGGCCTCTACATCAACAAGCGCGGCGGCGGGGAGATGCGCGGTTTTAGCAGAGTTGAGACCAT
>JBLNBS010000090.1:0-8825 GCA_050260175.1 Patescibacteria group bacterium
GACGAGAGCCGGGGCTGGATGGCCCGCGCCATTCAGGCCGTGGCTTCGCTGGCATACGGCATGGCGGGTTACGGCGTGATGGCTTTCCCCTTCGATCTCGAGTTCTAGAAGCGTTGTGAAAAACCTCACCACCGCGATCCCAGGGTTAAAACCCTGGGGCGGCTTTTGTACATCCCTGTACGTCGCTCGCCCTTGAGCCCTTCCTGAGCAGGGCTACACAGGAAAACCAGTCTCAAACCCGTACGTCCTGTACGGGTTCGGCGGTGCTTCGAAGCCTATCCGAGCCCTGACGACCAAGGATGGTCCAAAGCAGCCCCCCGGGTAGAGAGACGGGTTTTTCACACCGCCTCTAAAAAGCTCCATACCCCTCCAGGCTGATCCGCTCGACGGGCGGCAGGGCCCGCTTGAGAAAGAGCGAACCCAGTGCCTGGAACCGTTCTGGCGATCCGCTGACGATGAACCGGTCGGGCAGTGTCCTGTCCTCCGCCAGGGCATGCCCGCCGCGCAGAACCTCCGCCGCCTGCCCGACCAGGGCGATGGCAGGATCGACCCGTGCCACGCCGGGGCCGGCCAGTTCGGACACGACGCGATCGAGGAACGGATAATGGGTGCAGCCGTAGACGAGCGTGTCGATCCCCGCCTTCAGGAGCGGCGCGAGGTAGCCCTTGAGGGCCTCCCTGACCTCGGGTCCGTCCGTGCGGCCGGATTCGATGAGCGGCACCAGGGCCGGGCAGGCCTGTACGAACACCTCGGCCCCGGGCCTGGCGCGGAGCACGGCGCGGGGGTAAGCCCCGCTCCTGGCCGTGCCCTCGGTGGCCAGAATCCCGATGCGCCCGTTCGCCGTCGTCCGCGCCGCCGCCGCGGCGCCCGCCGCGATGACCCCGAGCATCCTGACGGGCATCTCGGCGAGCAGCGTGTCCAGGGCCAAGGCGGAGGATGTATTGCAGGCCACCAGGATCAGCTTGACGCCCTGGTCGGCCAGGAACCGACCGATCTCCCGGCCAAAGCGGAGGATCTCCCCGGCCGTGCGCCCGCCGTACGGCACCCTTGCCGTATCGCCATAATAAACGACGCTCTCCAGGGGCAGCTGCCTGGCGAGCTCGCGCACGACCGTCAGCCCCCCCACGCCGGAGTCATAGAGCCCTATGGGACCCGCGGTTCCCTTTCCTTTGCCGCTCCCGTTCAATGGATCACGCCTTTTTCGAAGCGTTTGTAGCCGGCCGCTTCATTCTTCTTGGGCGCCCGCCTACGGACCGGCCTGGACGGCCGCGGCCGCATCTCCTCTAAAGAAACGCAAAAGCGCGCGAAAGATTGCCAAAGCGGCCTTTTTGCGAAACTCGGCCCTGGCCAGGCCGGCCTCCTCCGCCTTGTTGGTGAGAAAGCCCAACTCCACAAGGACCGAGGGGACGACGCACTCGCGGAGTACGGCGAAGTCATTCGCCTTTGCCCCTCGGGGGTAAAGCCCTAGGGCCGCCGTCATGTCCTCCAGGACGAGGCTCGCCAGGCGGCGGTCCTCCTGGCGGCTCGGGTGGTAAAAGATCTCCACCCCGTTGACGGCGGGGTCGTCGTGCGCGTTGGTATGAATGCTCGCGAACAGATCGGCCGAGACCTGGTTGGCGAAGGACGCCCGCGCGAAAAGAGGCACGCTCGTGTCGCCCACGCGGGTCAGGTAGACAAAAGCGCCCGCGTTCTCCAGCAACTCCTTGAGCTGGCAGGCCACGTCCAAGTTGATATCCTTCTCGCGTAGCGTCGTCTTTGTGCCGTCGGGCATGACCAGGGCGGTCCGTCCCATGGCGCCCGCATCCTCGCCGCCGTGCCCGGGATCGAGCACGATGGTCCTGCCGCCCAGCGGCGAGGGCGGGAAACGGATCGCGGCCCGCCGGCGATCCTGCGAGAACTCGATCCGCGGCGCGGCCTCGTAACGCAGGTCCAGGGCGATCTCCACCACTCCCGCCTCCACCTGCCTGACCCGGTAATGGGAAACCGCGCCGATACTAGGATAACCTTCTTCGGGCGTACCGGCCGCATGATGGATCCTCAGGATCATCCGCTCGGGATAGTGCTCCACGGCGGAGGCAAGCGCCAGAACCCCGGTGCTGGCCAGGTCGAACCCATCGGCCTGCTCGCGCCAGGCCAGCCTGGCCAGGCGCTGCAGGGGCTGGACCTCGATGACGCGCTCGTTCCCCCGGGCCGCGGCGATCTCGCACTCGAGCTGGCGGGCCAGGGTGACCACGACCTGCACGCGGCCGCCGGCCAAGGCGCGGCTCGATACACTCTTGATCCAGTCGCCGTCGCCCGGCAGAGTGCCGGCGGGGACGGCCAGGGCGGCATGCTTGAGCTCGATCACGATGCGATCCGGGTTGGCATACGCGGCCGCGGTCCACTCGGGTTTGTGGTTGGCCGTGACGGTGACCTTGCGGCCCTCGTCGGCGGGCACCACGGCAATGCCCTCGACCAGCGTATCGAGGTCCAGGACGAGCCTGCCCTCGCGCGCGCGGCTTGCGTCGACCTTGTAGCCCACGGGCTGCAGGAGGTCCACGACCAGCCGCTCCACCCCCGGTCGGTTCAAACCCACCCGCAAGCGGTAGAAGTACTCGTTCTCCCTGTCGTCGAGCGCCAGATAATCGTAGGGCTCGACGCCCGGCAGATCCACCACCAGCCGCGCCGGGTTGGCGAGGTGGAAGACCGTGGCTTTGAGCGGCCCCGCGGTCTCGATCACGAGGCGCGGCGCCACTCCCGCCTTGTCCAGGGTGGCGCTCAGGAGAAAGTTCGCCGCCCAGGTGAGGGCCAGCGAACCCGCGTCAGCGTCCCAGGACGCTTTGATGCGGAAATGCCTGAGCCACTCGGCGGGCAGCCAGAACTCTCCCCCGGCCATGACGGGGGCGAGTCTCTCCTCGGCCTGCCGGCCGTCGAGCGCCATCACCGCGGAGCCGGCCGTCATGAACAGGGTCCGCCGGGCAATCCCGACGGCGGCCACGGCCCGTGCCCGGTCCCAGGCCGCGACGGCATGCAGGACGGAGAGCGATGAGAGGGCCAGGTAGGGATGGCCGTCGAACAAAGCGGCCTTGAGATCGGGCCGGGGCGTCCCATCCACGGTCACGGCGCGGACTTCCGCGGCTCCCGCCCCCGCCACGGGACTCAAACACGGGATGATGCATAACAGGATCAACACCAGACGCCGCAAGCCCGGTTTTCCCCCTCCCCTGGCATACTTCGCGGGGGGGTGATGATCTCCTCCCATGCGGCCGCCGTCGGGGATGTCATTTACTGGCTACACCGTGATGCGGCGCGGGCCGCACGCCAGCGCCAGAGCGGCCAGGGCGATGCATCCCGCGGCATTCCCCAAGAAGAGGAGCCCTGCTCCCCTGGAGAAGGCCAAGCCTCCCAGGAGCGGCGCGGCCGCGCCGCCCAGGCCAGTGACCAGGCTGTAGATCCCGTAGAGCCTGCCTCCGCCCTCCGCACGCATGCGGCTGACAAAAAAGGCGCTACCGAGGCTCCGCAGACCGTCGCCGGCACCGCGGAGCAGGTAACCCCCAAAGAAGCAGCCGGGGCTCCCGCCATAGAGGAGCAGGGGGAAAGCTGCCGCCAGACACACGCCCCCGGCGGCCATGGCCCGGGTGGTTCCCGCGCCCTTTGCCATACGGCCCAGGATGGCGGAGAAAAAAACGCCTCCAAACGCTGCAAAGCTCCCCGCCAATCCTAGCAGGGCCAGGGTCATTCCCTTGGCCTCCTCGAGAAAGACGGGTAAAAAAGGCGGCGCGAGGCCGAGCACGATCGCGAGCAGGAGGCCGAGGCCCAGGGGTGCCAACAGGGGCCGCAGCCAGGGCCCGGATGGGGGACAGCCGCCATCCCGCACGGTCGCCGCGGGCTGGTCCTCCGTCAAGGGGTAGAGGAGCAGGGTGGAAACGAGGAACAAAACCCCCGTCGCCCAAAAGACCGCGGGCATTCCGGCCCGTTCGGCGACGATCCCGCCCAGGAGGGGGGTGAAAAGCAGGCCCAGCGGGCCCGAGGCAAAAACCCAGGTATATGTATGAGCCAGTTCATCCTCGCTCGATTGGCGGGCCAGGTAGACCATGAGGGCGGGGAGGCAGACATTGCTCAGGTTGAGCAGGACGACCCCGGGAATGACCGCCCACCACCTGGCGGCCAGGGCGAAAAGCGGCGGCACCGGCAGGCACATCCACCAGCCCGCCAGCATCAATCCCTTGTGGCTGAGCCTGTCCGCCAGGAAACCTCCGGGAATGACGGCCAAGGTCGTGGCGGCAAAACCAGCGAAACCGACCAGGGCGATCTCGGCCGTGCCCGCACCCAGGCGGCGGAGGTAATTCGGCCAGATGCTCAGGTAGAGACCCAGGCCGGCGTTGAAAAAAAAGAGCGACCAAAAAATGAACGTGGCGTTGCGCCCGCGCCCGGCGCCGCCCCGGCCCAAGTCAGTTCTCCCTGGCGAGCCCGGCGTAGGCCACGGCCAGTTGCTTGATGCCCAGGCCCGGAAAGGCCACGGTAACGATGGCGTCCTCCCCGCCACCCCGGCACTCCACCACCACACCCGGGCCCCACATGGGGTGCGTGACCTTGTCGCCCGCCCGGAATACCCCGATCCGGGGCATGATCGCCGATCGGGTTGGGACGGGGGCCGCCGCGACGGATTCACGCGTCTCGAGCCGGACGGCAGGGGCGGTCAGCGAGGCGGGGATCTCCCGCAAAAAACGCGAGGGTAGCGACGGCACCGAGTCTCCGTACAGGATGCGGCTGTTGGCGTGCGTCAGGTAGAGACGCTCCTTGGCCCTGGTGATGCCCACGTAGCAAAGGCGCCTTTCCTCCTCGATCTCCCCTTCCTCGGTGGCGCGGGCGTGCGGAAAGATCCCCTCCTCGAGGCCCACCATGAAAACCACGGGGAATTCAAGGCCCTTGGCGGCGTGGAGCGTCATGAGGACCACGGCGTCCGCAGCGGCGTCGTAGGCGTCCGCCTCGGCCACCAGGGACACGGCTTCCAGGAAGGCGGCGAGGCTGGGATCATCGCTCTCCTCCTGGAACTGCGCCGTCAGGGCCAGGAATTCCTGGAGGTTTTCCAACCTTGCCTCCGCCTCCGGGGTGCCCTCGGCGCGCAGATCCTTCAGGTAACCGGTCTCCTCCAGGAAAAACTTTGTCAGCTCGAGGACCGTGGCGTTCATGGCCGCGGCGCGCGCGTATAGGCCGACAAGCTTACCCAGCGCCTCCCTGGCCCTGCCGGCCGTCCGGGGAAACTCGCCGGCGCCCGCCGCGGCGGTAAGCAGGTCCACGCCCCGTTCGAGGGCGGCGTCGATGACGCGGCCCACGGTGGCCTCGCCCATCCCCCTCTGCAGGCCGGCCACACGGCGGAAACTGACGGCGTCCGCGGGGTTGTTGAGCAGCCTGAGATACGCCAGGATGTCCCGGATCTCCCTGCGTTCGTAAAAACGGAGACCGCCGACGATCCGGTACGGCACGCCCCGCTGGATGAGACTCTCCTCGAAGGGCCGGGATTGGGCGTTGGTCCGGTAGAGTATGGCGAAATCGGCGTAGCCGCGGCCTTCCTCGCCCGCCAGGAGCTGTATCTCGTCCACGACAAAGCGGGCCTCCTCCCGCTCGTCGAAGGCCCGCCGCACGATGAGGGGCCCGCCCGCGGGATTCTCGGTCCAGAGCGTCTTGGCCTTGCGGCTCTGATTGTGGAGGATGACGGCGTTGGCGGCGGCGAGGATGTTGCCGGTGGAACGGTAGTTCTGCTCGAGCTTGATCACCCGCGCCTCGGGGTAGTCGCGCTCGAACTCGAGGATATTGCGCACGTCCGCCTGGCGAAAACCGTAGATGGACTGGTCGTCGTCCCCGACCACGCAGATCTGGCGGTACTTCTGGGCGAGCGCCCGCACCAGTTCGTATTGGGCGTGGTTCGTATCCTGGTACTCATCGATCAGGACATGCCGCCATCTTTCCTGGTAACGCCGGAGCACCTCCGGCTTTTGCGCAAAGAGGCGGACGGCCTCGCCGATCAGGTCGTCAAAGTCCAGGGCCTGGCACCGCCGGAGGATTTCCTGGTAGACCGGGTAGATGCGGGCCACCGTCTCGGTCCAGAAATCCGCCGCTCCGCGGCGGTAATCCTCCGGCCCGATCAGGGCGTTCTTGGCGGCGCTGATGGCCGCGAGCACCGCGCGGGGCGGGAAGTTTTTTTCGGAGAGATCGGCTTTGGCCAGGGCTTCCTTGACGGCGGCGACCTGATCCTGGCTGTCGTAGATGGCGAATCCCGGCGGGATCCCCGTTTCCCTGCCATCCCGCCGCAGAATCCTGGCGCAGGTGGCATGAAAGGTGCCGATCCAGACGCGATCGGCCCCGGGTCCCACCAGCCGGCCCACCCTGGTCCGCATCTCGCCGGCCGCCTTGTTGGTAAAGGTCACGGCCAGGATGTCCTCGGGCGGGACGCCATCGCTCAGGAGGCGGGCGATGCGGTAGGTCAGGACCCTGGTCTTGCCGCTGCCGGCACCGGCCAAAATGAGAAGCGGCCCTTTTTCATGACAGACCGCCTCTTTTTGCACCGGGTTCAGATCCGCCAGGAAATGCAAGCTCATTCCCTCCACGAGCCGGGAGATGTGATCCCGGTTGTGACCCATGCTACTTCGTGTTTGGGCTGCCTTTTCCTGCCGGCTGGACCCCCTTTACTCCGCCTGGTTGATGACGCGCACCCGGAGCATCGCATCCTTGCGCAGCCGCCCGGCAAGCGCGGCTGGAATGGTGGTAAGAGCAGGATCGCCGTCGCTGATGTAACGGCCCGGGGAACCGGCGTCCATGCGCACGAGCGTCCTTTGGGGGCCAAAGGGCCCGTCGCCCGCCTGGATACGCGGCAGGGCAAGTGGGTCGAAACTCTTGTCGAAAGGCGACGGAGCCGGCCCGGCGCCCACGAGGAGGACGGCCAGGTGGCGGTAGCGGAGGCCCTCGTATTCCCCGGCGATGGCATCGGCGCGATTTTCCGGCCACACACCAAAGGGCAGGGAAAGAGACCTGGCGCGGTATCCGGGCACGAACGAGGCGATCGCCTCCTGGGCCAGAGCCAGCTGCCGCCTGGCCTCAATGGGAGCAGCCTTAGCCAGGTTCTGATGCCAGAGGGTGTGGTTCCCCAGCTCGTAGCCGCGCCCCACGAGGTAATTGAGCTTCCAGGCCCAATAGTCCGGCTGGCCGAAAAGCCTCAGCCGGTGGTCGATCCCAGGCAGCACGTAGAAAGTGGCCCTGGCGGGAAAATCAGGATGCCGCCTGGCAAAATCCTCGAGGATGCCCACGGCCGAATCCGGCGCCGGGCGCAGCCGGCCTTTGCGCAGTACGGCCCTGAATTGCCCCTCGCTCGAGTCGTCAAAAGTGAGCACAACCGGGCTGCGTCCGGCGGGCACATCCAGGCGGCCTCTGACAAGGTCCAGAAGCCGCACGGGATAATAGCCCTGGCTGTACAGGAACTCCAGGTCGCGGCGGAAATTCTCCGGCGTCCTGCGCCAGGGCCCCTCTGGCCTGCCGATGAGATGGTACGCCAGGATGGGCACGGCGCCGAGTTCGTTGGCGGATGCGGCCGGGCGCGGACCCCCGGCCCGGGGCGCCAGGGAGGCGGCGGCGATCAGCGCGCAGGCCAGGGCGAGCGGCAGGATGGGCTTTCTTCGCGGCATGTCGGGGCACACCTCCGGGTGCGAAAGGCTTCGCGCACAAAATGCCCCTACCTGCAGTGATGTTTTGGAAAGGCTGGCATTCCGCTAGGAGCCTGTGCGTGTATTGTCCTTACGGACTCCCAGATATAGTGTCACCTTACGGTGCATGATACCAAAATTTGTGTTCCGCAAGCATAAATCGGGTCACCCGCCCAAACTCTTCGCGCAGGATTTAGCCTGCCAGGCGCGAAGCAAAGCATGGGGTGATCGAGATGCTCGACGTGCAGGCGGCGCCGGACGGCAGGGGAATCGACGTGCAACGGGTGGGCCTCAAGGGCGTCCACCTGCCCTGTCTCATCCGGACCATGGACGGAGGCTACCAGCAGGTCCTGGGCAGGATTACCCTCTCGGTGGAGCTGCCCAAGGAATACCGGGGGACGCACATGAGCCGGTTCATGGAGGTGCTCCTGGCCTGGAGCCAGCAGCCCATCTCCGGACGGGAGCTCAAGCTGATCCTGAACGAGCTGGCCGCCAGGCTCGCGGCTCCTGCCGCCGATATCGCGCTCCGCTTCCGTTATTTTTTACCCAAAAAAGCCCCCGTCACCGGGAGCGTGAGCCATCTGGACTACGTGGTGGAGACTTACGGCCGCCTGGCGGAGAGTACCTACGACTATGTCCTGGGCGTCGAGGTGCCCGTCCTCTCGCTCTGCCCGTGCAGCAAGGAAATCTCCTCGTTCGGCGCCCACAACCAGCGGGCCGTCATCCGCGCCCGAGTGCGCTGCTTTCCCCGCAAGTTCGTCTGGATCGAGGAACTGATCGCCCTGCTCGAATCCCAGGGGAGCTGCCCCATCTATCCCCTGCTCAAGCGGGAGGACGAGCGGCACGTTACCGAGCAGTCCTACGAGCACCCCAAATTCGTTGAGGACATCGTGCGCGACACCGTCCTGGCCCTGCGCGCCGAGCCAAAGGTGCGCTGGTTCGCGGTGGAGTGCGAGAGCTACGAGTCCATCCACAACCACAGCGCCTTTGCGGCGCACGAAGAGGAAAAGACGTGATGGATAATTGTAGAAGTAATCACCCCGGCATTCTGCCGGGACAACAAAGGATGAAAATAGGTGCACGTCAAACCTTAACTTGCCGGAAGCAGAAGGTCGGCATCGCTTGGTGCCACAAGCCCGACTAGAAGTA
>JBLNBS010000091.1:0-20952 GCA_050260175.1 Patescibacteria group bacterium
GAAAAAGAGCCGGCCAGGAAGCTCTCGGGCGGGCTGCAGCGCCGGTTGAGCATTGCCATGGCGCTCATCTCCGATCCGCAGGTGCTCTTCCTGGATGAGCCCACGCTCGGCCTGGATCCGCAAGCGCGCAGAGAACTGTGGCGGGAGATCGAAAAGCTCAAGGGCAAGAAAACCATCCTCCTCACCACCCACTATCTCGAGGAGGCGGATACCTTAGCCGATCGCATCGCCATCATCGATGACGGAAGGATCGTCGCGCAGGGCACGCCGGAGGAGTTGAAGCGCGGCCTCCGCGCCAAAAAGACCATGAGGATCAAGGCGGGCGGTCTCTCCCCGGCGGCAATCGCCGCTTTGCGGCGCAAGTATGCCGAAGTCGAGGAGTTCCAAAACGGCGTAGAGATCAAGGCTGAGGAGCTGGATTTCGACGCGATCGTCGACCTGCTGCGAGCTGCAGGGGTCAAGATCAAGGAAGTATCGATGCGGGAGCCTTCGTTGGATGACGTCTTCCTCAAGCTCACGGGCAAGGAGGGTAACAAATGAGATTCTTGAGTCTGGCCAATCGCAACCTGAAGGAGCTTTTCCGGGACCCGCTCGCCATCGGTTTGGGCGTGGCCATGCCGATCGGGTTTCTGGCGCTGTTCATCTCCATCCAAAAACGGCTGCCTTTGGAGATGTTCACCGCACCGGTGCTGACGCCGGGGATTACTGTCTTCAGTTTTGCCTTCTTGATGATGTTTTCCGGCACGATGCTGGTCAAGGATCGTTATAGTGCCTTTTTGACGCGGCTCCTGGCAACGCCACTCAAGCCGGTTGATTACATCTTGGCCTACATCCTGCCATTCATCTCAATCGCCCTCCTTCAGATCGCGGCCTGCTTCGGGGCCGGTGCCTTACTGGGGTTCCATCTCGACATCCACGTGCTGACCTCCCTGCTCATCCTACTGCCCGCGGCCTTGATCTTCATCGGCCTGGGGATGCTCCTGGGCTCGCTGTGCACCGAGAACCAGGTCCCCGGCTTCGGCTCGATCCTGATTACCGGCACCAGCCTCTTCAGCGGGGCCTGGATGGACCTGAAGGCGGTGGGCGGCATCTTTGCTGGCATCGGTTACGCCCTGCCCTCGCGCACGCCATCGACGCCACCAGGGCCATTGTCAAAGGCGCCGGGTTCGGCGGCATCATGACGGATCTCTACTGGGTGTATGGCTACGCGGTGGTCCTGTTCGGGCTGGGGGTCGCGGCTTTTGCCTGGCGGACGAGGAGATAGCGCCGCCATGAGGCATTGCGCAAGTGCCTACGTAGTTTTACCCTCGATTGCCTGGAACTCCCTTTCGCGCTCTCGCTCCGTTCATGACCAACTATCCCCTTGGTTTTTTGGTGAAAGGCGACCTATTCGCCATATTGCTTTCTGGCTTTGCGCCATCGCCTGCCGATGAACGCGGCCGCCAGGGACGGCGGCACCAGGCCCCCCAGCCGGCTCAGGAAGAGGTTGATCGCGCCGGGGATGTAGACCGCGCGCCCGGCCAAGGCCCAGTCGAGGGTGCGAGCCGCCACATAGCCCACGTTCTTGGTGGTCACCCACCCCATGAAGCCCTGAGCCTCTAAGCCCTGGATTACGGACGGATGCGTCGGCAGGCCGGCGGGACAGGCTCCGCTCGGCGAAAAGCCCCTCGAAGTCGATTCCGGCCACGTTGATCAGCATATGAAAGCGGGCGCCGCGGGCGCGGATCTCCGCCCAAAGGGACTCCAGACCGGCTTGGTCAGTCAGATCGCAAGCATGGAACAGAATCTCCACGTTATAAAGGCGCGTCAACCCTTCCGCCAGGATCGCCAATGAACCTTCCACCCGGTCGGTGAGGCAGGGAAGGGGCCAGGGGTTAGGTGGTACCCGTATTCACCCCGCACAACCTCTCCGACAGTTCCCAAAGCCGGCGCGCGGCGTCCTCCCGTTCCGCGTAGCGGCTGGGCCGCTTGGGCCGGCAGTCTTTCCAGTAGATAGCCTCCGGATCTTCCAGCCTCAAAGCGGCCGCCAGGTGGACGATCGTCCGGGCCGCCTCCTCAGGGGGGGCGCCGCCCCGGCGTCGCAGCCGCCAGAACCAGCGCACCAAACCGCCCGTGCCCTTCTCGCCGATGGCCGTGTCCACCAGGCCCGGGTCCACCGCGTAGGCCCGGATGTTTGACTCCATTCCCAGCCGGCGATTGAGTTCGGCGGTAAAAAGCACGTTGGCCAGCTTGGACTGCTTGTAGGCCAGGAGGCAGTGGTAGCCCCGGCGGTACATCACATCCGGCCAGTGCAGGCGCGTACCGTAATGCGAGCCCGAGCTCACGGTGATCACCCGTGCGGTTTCCGCCTGTTTGAGCAGTGGTAGCAGCTCGCGGGTCAACAGGAACGGCGCCAGGTGGTTCACGGCGAACTGCGTCTCGTATCCGTCCTCTGTGGCCGTGTACCAGGTAGTGACCGCGGCGGCGTTGTTGACCAGCGCGTCCAGACGGCCGCCGCACTCCGCCTCGGCAAAGCGCCGGATCTCTTCCGCCAGGGCGCGGACCTGCCGCTGCGATCCCAGATCGGCCGTAAAGTAAGCGACCCGCGCTTCGGGCCATTCTTTTCTGATGGCTTCCTCCGCCGCCGCGCAGCGTTCGGCGGCCCGCCCCACCCCGATGACGCGCCAGCCCAAACCGGTCAAACTTCGCGCGGCCGCCAGGCCGAGGCCGGACGTGGCTCCGGGACGCAGCATGCTTCGCCCCACTCTTGGCTCGAATGCCACCAAAACATCCCCGCGAACCTATGTAGGGGTGCAATATATTGCGCCCGACCTGGATTTATGGGTAGCAAAGGATGATCTTTGCATGGTTCAAGTCGGCGGTAGTCTTCAGGGCACGTCAGTGCTGCACAAAAATAGCCTCCGCGTAGGACCGGTTCGTCCCACCAGGCAGATCGAACCGCTCCGTCCCCCGCCAGTAGCAGGCTTGGTCGATGCTCCCGTCTTCATAATGGCCGGCGGCGTAGATTGTTCCTCCGGTGCGGCTGATGTCCTTGGCGGTCGCGTATGGCTCACCGGTGCCGTAAGCGAGATCATACCGCTCCAACCCCTCCGCCGTCCCCACCTCCGTCACCACCCAGTAACAAGGGATGGTCTGGCCGATTCCGGAGTCATAATGGGCTCCGGCGGCATAGACGACGCCGTCCTCCACGAGGATTGCATGGGCGGCGTCCTCGCGTGTCTCCGCTACTCCTGAGAGGGCATACATGGCCACCGTTTCCGGCGTCTTTACCCAATAGCATGGGATCGACCTATGCGCGGTATTACTATAATGACTTCCCGACAGATAGACCGTGCCGCCGTCGACGAAAACGGAGAAGGCATAAGCGTCCTCACCCTCAAAGAGACTGGCGAGGGGGAGGGAGGTCAAAACTCCATCCACCCAGAGGCAAGCGATGTCTTCCGTCGCTCCCTTGTAATATCCGGCGATGTAGACGACACCGCCGGCAATACAGATATCCATGGCCCCCGCTTCGCTCGAGGTGACGCTAAGATCGTGCCGCTCCGTCCCTTCCCAGTAGCAGGGGACGATATCCCCGGTGCCGCTTCTGTACTGCCCGGCGGTGTAAACCGTGCCGTCGCCATCGACGAAGATGGAGCTCGCATGGCCCATAATTGCGCCCGTTCCTAGCTCAAGATCGTGCCGGGTCGTTCCCACCCAATAACAGGGGGTGGACACCGCCCCATTCTTGTAATAGCCGGCCGTATAGACCTCACCGCCGGCCAGACAGATGTCACGGGCCTGGGCCTCATGGACGCCGTCGCCGGGCAGCTCGTGCCGGACCGTGCCCTCCCAGTAACAGGCCCGGAAGATCGTCCCGTCCTGATAGGATCCGGCCGTGTAGACTTTAGGGCCCGGCGGCGCGGATGGGCCGCAGCCGGTCAGGAAAAGGGTCATGACCAGGCAAAGGAGCGAGAAGGTTCTTTTCATCGGTTTTGGCCTCCTTACTTACTAATACTCCGGATCTTTGATCCCGAACCCAAAGGCGTAATGATTAGTGCCTTCTTCGAACGAGGCAAAGCACAGATACCGACCCGCCGGGTCCAGCATCAGGTAGACGACCCTGTCATCCACCGTCGCCACGAAGCCGCCGCGGCACCGGTAGGCGTTCCTGACCGCCGCCGCCTCGGCGCCATTGCAACCGGAGATCGCCTGCAATTGAGCGGCGAAGGTCATCGGGTCACCACCGGGCGGGCAAGGCCCCTCGGGAAAGGTCTCGATGTCCGTAAACGAGCCGGTCAAGGAGGGTGACGCCGCGGAGATCGGCTCGTAAGCCGCGAAGCCGCCGCCGCTCAGGACCACCTTCATCGGGCTCACTTCCTGCGCGCCGGCATTGTTCTTGTAGATGAAAGCGAAGTAAGTCCCGTTATAGGCCGTTTGCCACTCCTTGGCCGCCGCCTGGCGGAGGGCGAAACCGGCGCCGGCGCCCGGGCCACGGTCGAGGATGAAATCGCCGCTGTCCGTGCCGATCAGGGTGAGGGAACCGGCGGTATTGGCCACGAGATCGGCATCGTACGTAAAGGAGCTCGTGCCCAAGCCCGTGTCGTTGATATCCCTCATGCCGCGGTCATTATAACCGGCCCATCCCGGGTATTCGACCTCGGCCCGTCTGTTGTAGCCGCCGCCGTACAGACGGCCGGCGGGGTCGGTGGCATTGGTGTCAAAAGCCGCGCAGCCGACCTCGAAGTTGCCCGCGTCGGCGCCCATCTCGTAGCCCACCCAATTGAAGACCTGGCCCCGGTAGTCGGTCATGTCCACCGCCCGGCGGTAGTAGGCGAAGATCGGATTGCCGTCGGGCGTGTCATCGTCATAGATGTCCGGCGTCGCGCCCTGGTCGAACATCTGAAGGATCAGGGCCACGCCGTCCATCAGAACGAACTCGGCGTAACAATTGGGCGTCGGGTACGCGGGGATCACCCCGGTGGCGTACAGATTTTGAAAGCCGAAATTCCGGGCCGGGTCGGTGATCCGGCTGAAAGCATACGGGCCGTAGTGTTCATCCGTAGTGTAATTGTGGTAGGTCAGGGTGCCGGCGGAGGAATCGATGGTCACGGCGATGTAATCGCCTTTTGGATCGGCTCCGCCATAGGTCTTGGTGGTGACCCCTCCTCCGCTTCCCCCGCCGCAGCCGGCCAGGGCGGCGGCGATGGCTAGCATGACCAGGATGGCCAGGATCGAACAGCAAGAGGACGATCTTCTCATGGCGCCTCAATCCTCCCTCCGCATATTTCCGAGGCCCAATGCGCCTTGTTCACTGGACAAAGATGGAGCGGCAGGGCCCTTTTCACCTGGCGTTCCTCCTTTCACGATTCGTAAGCATCGTAACAAAAAAACTCTGAGCAAAAACAAAGCAAGCCCTGAAAACCATATGGGCTTGCTTGCCTCGCCGCCCGGTTTATCCTCGTCCCTAGCCCCCCGCCAATGCCCCGCGGTGGAGCGACTGCAGTTCCGGCGATGGCTCGAGGCCCAGCTCATCGCGGAGCAATTTGGCAAAGCGCCGGTAGGTTTCCCTGCAGGCCGCCAGGTTACCGGCTCCGGCCTGCGCCGTCAGGAGTTGGCCCACGATCTCCTCGGAAAACGGATTCTGCTGCGCCAAGACCACAAGATGCGCGATCGCCCGGCCGAACTCCCGCTCCCGCAGATAATAACGGGCCAAACGGCCGCGGATCTCCAGGTGCTCCTGCTGCAGGCGCACCCTTTCCGGCAGGTACCAGTCGTAGTCGAGATCTTCGAGGTAATCGCCCCGGTAGAGCGCGGCCATCGCTTCCAAGGCGGCGACGGCCCCGGGCGCCGGAGGATCCCCGGCCAGCGCCTCCCGGCGCAAGGCGGCAAAGGCCTGCCGGTCGGTGCTGAAGGCCGAGGGCGCCAAGCGATACCGGCCGCCCCCGTACTCGACCGCCCCGCGGGCGCGGCAGAACCTGCCCAGGATCTGCCGCAGGGCATAGAGGGCGGTGTGAAAGACCTCGGAAGCCTTCTCCGCGTCCAGGCCGGGCCAGAGATGCTCCAGGATCCTCTCCTTGGCCACCGGCGCCTCAGCGTGCGCCAGGTAGACCAGGAGATCGCGCGTTTTCTTCATGCGCCAGTTGATGGCGGTGATCTCGGCGCCGTCGGCAAAGACGCGTAAAGGCCCCAGCATCTCCAGGCGCAAGGGCGGCCGGTCCGCCGCTTGTCCGGCCGGATGCAGCCGCGCGAGCGCCTGCCGCGCGGCCTCGCGGACCTTGGCATCGGAATCATCCGCCAGGGCCTGGAGCGTCCGCTCGGCCGCGGCGCCGCCGCTCCAGGCCAGGGGCATGATAACCCTCTCGCGAACGGCGGGCTCGGGATGGCGGGCCAGTTCCCGCAGGAGGACGAGGGCCGCGGGGCCGATCCTGGCCAAGGTCCGCTGGACAAAGTCCGTCTCGCGATCCAGTTCGAGCCCGTGGCGGAGCACGAACTGGAACAGCGCGAACGAGCCGATGAACATCTGCAGGTAGTTGCCACTGGCGGCCAATCTCAGGCACTTCTCCGCGTAGAGGGCGGCCTGGACCGCCTCTCCCCGGACGGCGTGGATTGCCGCCAGAGTGGCGTAACAGCGCGGTAGGGTATATCTGGCGCCGAACCCCTCAAGCACCGCGACGGCCTCCGTGCCCAGCTGCAAGGCCGCGTCGGCGTCGCCGCCCTCCGCCAGGGCCTGGGTGGCGAGGCTCTGGCACATTGCCAGTACGAGCGGTGAAATCAGACGGGCTTCCGCGAGCGTTTTCGTCAAGAGGGGGCGCGCTTCCGCCGGTTTGCCCAGCGCAATCAGGCACCTGGCCAGACAGACCTGGCTCAGTAAGCCGAATGACCGGTCCCCACCGCTCTGGCCGGACAGGTCGGCCGCACGCCGGAAACCCTCTGCCGCGGAGGCCGTGTCGCCGACCTCCATCTGCACATAGGCCAATTGAAGGTAGGCCGAAGGCAGGATTTCGTTCAGCCCCGCCTCCTCCAGGACGGCTATGCCGCGCCTGGCGTGGGCCAAGGCCTGGTCGATCTCTCCCCATTCCATGAGAATCAGGGCCGTGTCATCGCAAAGAAAATAGTTCGTCATGATGGGTTCCGCGGCAATATTCGTACTGCGGCGGCACATCTCCGTGGCCTTCCCTAACTCCCCCCGGACGAAATACAGATTGCTCAGGGCCATCGACAAATGCGCGATGATGAAAGCGTCGCATTGGCTCTCCGCTTTGGCCAGGGCCGTCCGGAGAATCGTTTCCGCCTCCGCGAGTTGGCCTGAGAAGAGCAGGTTCATCGCCTGTTCCAGGGGCAGATCATAACGCTTCGTCAGTTCCTCCTGGAGCAGGCAGGGGATGGCCTGTTCCAGGAGCTTCATGCTCTCCTGATACCTGCCGCGGGATCTCAGAACCCGACCCTTTTTGGCCAGGCACTCAGCCATGCCGTTCTGGTCTTGTTTGGCGACAAAAGCCTGTAGAGCACGGTCGATCCACAGCTCTCCCTCGTCTAGTTTTCCTCGGCAGACGGCTACTTCGGCCCGGTGGAGCATCAGCCAGGGGTTGGCCTCCATTTCCTCCCGGGGCAGCACCTCCAGCCACCGGGCCACCGTGCGCCAACGGCCCAGGCGCAAGGCGTTCCGGCCGGCCTCCACGATAATCCGCGCGGCCTCTTGGAACGCCTGGGCCTCGATCAGGTACTCCACCGCCTGGTCCGGATCCCCCGCCTGCAGTGAAGCCCGCCCGGCTTTCAACAGAAGCCCCTGCCGCTTGTCCCCCAGCTCTTCCAGGAGGAACTCCCGGAAGAGCTGATGGTAACGGTAAGCCTGACCCGGCCCGTCGAGCCGTGTGATGAACAACTGGCATTTCAACAGGTGTTTCAAGATTTTTTCCGCGTCCGTCCGGCTGAGCAGGCGGTTGCAGAGCGGCGGCGTGAGCACCCCCAGCACGGAGGTACGCCGGAGAAAATCCCTTACCTGTTTGGGCTGGCCCTCCAGGACCTCCGCGGCCAGGTAATCCCGCATGTACGTGATGGGGCGGCCACCGGGCGCGCGCGCCTCCATGGCACGCAACAAATGGAGCGCCATGGGCCAACCGGCGGTCTGCTTCTCCCACGCCTCGATCGCCTGCGCGGTGATGGAAGGCGCGATCACCGCTCCGATGCTTCTGGCCTCATCCGGGGAAAAGCGGAGTTCGTCGGCGCCCAGAACCTTGATCCTGCCGCCGAGGCCCAACCGGGGGGATACATGGTGGTCCGCGGGGCGGCCGGCGATGACGAGATGGTTGCGCGCCGGTAGATAGGCGATGAATTCGTCGATGAATGACCGAATCGTATCGTCGGAGACGAGGTGGTAATCGTCGAGGAAAACCACTACCCCCGGGCCGGTCCGGCCGGTAAGCCGCTCGATCATTGCCGCCATGACCCGGCGCAGGTGGAGAGCGATGTTCCTTTCGTGTTTGAGCAGCAGGGCGGCCTCCCGGCCGAGATCGGGGAAGATGCCCTGCATGCCGCGGAGCAGGTATTGGAGAAAGACCACCGGGTCGTTGTCGTAGTGATCGAGTTGGTACCAGAGCGACGGCCCAGCCAGGGTTTCCCTGAACTGGGCCATGGCCACGGTCTTGCCATAGCCGGCCGGGGCCGACAGCAAGGTCGCCGGGCGGCGTTCATAGCCGGCAAACAACTCCAACAGCCTCGGCCGCGGGAAGAGGCCGTCTCCGACCGCCGGAGGCGATAATTTGGCCGGGATGAGCCGGCCGGATGCGCTCAAGACATTCATCCACCTATCGACGCATCTGTTGGGAAGTCACCCCGCCTCTAGAACCTATCGTACGACACGACCTCTTCCACCGGCTTGCGGGTCTTTGCCCCCGGCTCGTCCGCGGGGTAGCCGAGCGGCATCAGCTCGACGATCCTGTACTGTGCGGGAACGCCAAGGATCTTCTTGGCCTGCTCCTGGTCGAACGCCCCGATCCAGCAGGTGCCCAGGCCCCTGGCCGCGGCAACCAGGGTGATGCCGGTCATGGCGATGGCGAGATCCACGGCGTAGGGCGGCACGCCGCAGCGCATCACCCGCTCTGGATTTAGGGCCACGCCGGCGATGACGACGGGCGCCTCGCCCACAAACGGCTGCGCCGCCGCAGCGGCCAGGGCCGCGACCTTGTCCCTGTCCCGCGCGACGATGAACTTCCAGTCCTGGCGGTTGCTGGCCGACGGTGACAGCCGCGCGGCCTCGAGGATCTCGGCCAGGATCTCCTCCTCGACGGGCCTCTTTTGGTAATGGCGGACGCTCCGCCTCTCCCGGATGGCCTGCATGACGTCGATCGGTATCACGCCCTTTCGGATATTTCGCCCATGCTCTTATGGCATGCCTTCCCACGGCCAGAAACGGATCAAACCATCGTCCATGCCCCCGATGAGCTGCGTGCCGTCGGGAGAAAAGCGCAGATCGCAAATCCCGCCCGTGCCGCATTCAAAGACCGCGAGCAGGGCGCCGCTCTCGAGATCCCAGACCCTGAGCAAGCCGTCCCAGGCGCTCGAGACCAATCTATCCCCTTGGGGCGAGACGGCAATGGCGATGATATCCTGAGAAAGATCGCAGGTAAATGTCCTCAACAATTCGCCCGTCTCGATCTCCCAGAGCTTGATCGTCTTGTCCTCGGAGCAGGTTACGATCTGTTTTTCATCCGGCGTCAGGAGCAGCTCGATAATTGGTGAATGGTGCGCCTCGATCGCGCGCGACAAGATGCCCCGCTCGAGATCCCAGATTCCAATCTTCCCGTCCCCGCCGCCGGAGGCACCACAGGGGCCCGCCTGCGGGCCGATCAGTCGCCCATGTCCCCGCCCAGGAGCCCGCCGAGGATGCCGCCGCCGATGCCGCCGATCCCCCTGGATTCGTCCTGCCGCCGGTAACGGGCCGCGGCCATGATGCGGTCCGCCAGCCGCGAAAAGGGCAGGCTCTGAAGGTGCACGAGCCCGGGGCCGGTCAGGGTGGCGAGGAAGAGGCCCTCCCCGCCGAAGAGGGCGTTGGTGAAACCGCCGACGAACTGGATGTCGTAGTCGACCGTGGGCTGGAAACCGACCAGGCAGCCCGTGTCCACCCGCAGCCGCTCGCCGGGGCCCAGCTCGCGGGTGATGATGGTCCCGCCGGCGTGGATGAAGGCCAGGCCGTCACCGCTCAGCCGCTGGAGGATGAAGCCCTCGCCGCCGAAAAGCCCGGCTCCCAAACGTTTCGTGAACTCGATCTCGATCTCGATGCCCCTGACGGCGCAGAGAAAGGAGTCCTTTTGGCAGATGAACGCCCCGCCCAATCCCCCGAGCTCGACGGGGAAAACCTTGCCCGGGTACGGCGCGCCGAAGGCGACCTTTGCCTTGCCGCGGCCGGTATTGAGAAACGTGGTGATGAAAAAGCTCTCCCCGGCCAGGATGCGCTTGAAGCCCTGGAAGAGGCCGCCCCCGGTCGAGGTCTGCATCTCGATGCCGTTTTCCATGTACATCATGGCCCCGGCCTCGGCCCTGATCCCTTCCCCGGGATCCAGCTCGATCTCCACGAGTTGCATGTCGTCGCCATGAATCCGGTAGTCGATGATGTCAGGCATTCCTTTTCCTCCTCCGTACCGGAATATGTATTGCTGATCCTAGCCCCCCTGGGCCTCGCCCCTGCGCACGGCCGTCATGCAGAGCAGGGCCAGGGCAAAGGCGATGAAACCAAAGGCGAAGATGCCGCCGTAACCCGCGGTCCTGCTCCCGGCGAGCCAGTTGACGAGATCGATCAAGCCGCCAAGGAGCAGCGGCCCTCCCACGGCGGCCAGCGAGGAAAAGAGGTAATACAGGCCGGTGTAGGTGCCGATCCTGGCCTCGACGGTCATGTCGACCACCATGGGGTAGGAATTGATGTTGATCAACGCCCAGGCCAGGCCGGCAACGATCAGGATCCCCCGCACCAGCCAGAGTTCGGACAGGGCCGGGACACGGAGGGCCAGCCCGTGCGAGAAATGCAGGGCGGCAAGGGCGATCAGCATGCAGATGATGCCGAGCACGATCGTGCGCCGGCGCCCCCAGCGCGTGGCCAAGAAACCGGAGGGCAGGGCCATGAGCAGGAAGGCGACGGAGAGGAAGCCCAGGCTGAAGGCGGCGGCGCTCTCCTTGATGCCCAGAAAGAGCTTGCCGTAGAGCGTAAAAAAGGCCTCGATGGCGGCATAACCCAGAAACCAGAAAAAGATGGCGCCCAGCATGGCCAGGGCGCTCTTGTCCTCACTCCGCACAAGATCAAGGACGGCCCGGAGGATGCCCGTCCTTTCCCCGGCCGCCTCGCCGCTCTCGCCGCGGCGCTCCTTGATGCCCAAAAAGAGGACGCCCGCGGCGGCGAGCATGAGCATGGAGGTGAAGACAAAGGGCACGGCGCGGCCCCGGTCGTAGAGGATGGAGGCTACGAAGAAAGCCAGGAGGGTGCCTATGCCGCCCATGAAGTTGATGATACCGTTGGCCTTGCTGCGCAGGGGGGACGGGGTCAGGTCCGGCATGAGCGCCACCGTGGGCGCGCGGTAGATGGTCATGGCCGCGTTGAAGAAAAAGACGATGAGGACCAACGCGGCCAGGGACGTGTGCAGGGGAATGACGGCAAAGAGCACCGCGGAGAGGGGCACGCCGATCAAGAGAAAAGGCATCCTGCGGCCGAACCGGTTCCAGGTCCGGTCGGAGAGCGAGCCGAAATAGGGCTGGACCAGGATGGCGGCGATGTTGTCCAGGGTCATGATGAACCCGATGAGGGCCGCGCTGTTGGTGAACTGCTTCAAGAAGACCGGCACATAGGAGTTGTAGACGGACCACGAGATGCTGATGGCAAAGAAGCCGAGGCCGAGGACGAAGGTCTTCCTGTAGTCGAGCTTCACGAGTATACCTCCTCTGAAGCGGTACGAAGAAGACCGCTACCGTCAACCCAGGTTGAAACCCTGGGGCGGCTTTGGTACATCCCTGTACGTCGCACGCCCTTTAGCCCTTCCTGGGCGGGGCTATTCAGAAAACTTTTCTAAAATCCGTACGTCCTGTACAGGTTCGGAGGGCGTACGGCAAACCCCGGGATCCTAGGCATCCGTCCCCAGCGCCGCCAGGGCCCGATCGGGGGTGTTGGTGATGATCCCGTCCACGCCGGCCTGGCTCAAAACCTCGATCCGCCCGGGATCGTCCACCGTCCATGTGTTGACGAGCAGCCCCGCGGCGTGGGCGCCGGCCACGAGTTCCGGCCTGACGCCGTAGTGGAGCGGGTGCAGAGCGTCTGCCTCGATGCGGCGCGCGTAAAGCCAGGGGTCGACCAAGCCCTCCATGTAAAGAACGCCCGTCGCGATTTCCGGCGCCAGGCGCTTGCACGCCAAGAGGCTGTAATGGTTGAAGGACGAGAGAATCACGCGTTCGGCCATGCCGTGGCGGCGGACCTCCGCGACGACCGCTTCCTCGATACCGGGGTAGATGACGACGCCGCTCTTGATCTCGATATTCAGGCGCGCGCCGGAGGGGGCCAAGAGCTCGAGCAAATCCTCGAGGAGGGGCAGCCGCTCGCCGGCAAATTCCTCACCGAACCAGGCGCCCGCGTCGAGGGCGCGCAGTTCGTCCCAGGCACGGGCGGCCAGGGGGCCGCGCCCGTTCGTGGTGCGGTCGAGCATCTCGTCGTGGCAGAGCACGAGGCGGCCGTCGCGGCTCATCTGGACGTCGGTCTCGATGCCGCCGGCACCCATTTCCAGGGCCATGCGAAAAGCGGCCATGGTGTTCTCCGGGCAAATCGCGGAGGCGCCGCGATGTGCGTAGACGACGGGCCTTTTCATCTCCACCACACCCCCCACCCCTCCGCCCTCCGGTGTACGCGCCGGATGAGGCGTTGCAGGAGTAAATTCGTGGCCGGGGTGGTTCTTCCTGCTGAGGGAGAGGGATCCTGCTCAGGAGTGAAAACGGCAAACCCCCCGCCTCTTCACCCGGACGGGGGGTTTTATCAGCCTGTCTCTTAGCTCTTTCAGACCATAACTCAGGCCGTGACCCCGGTCTGCGCCGGGACGCCCGGCCCCTCGTGGTAGATCATGACGAGGCCCAGAATGCCGATTGGCGCCGTGATGATGGCGCAGATGCCCGAGATCACGCCCAGGATCAGCGCGAGCAGCCAGATCTCCACGGGCTTGGCCTTGACGATATCGATGGCTCCCTTGACCGCCGCGCTGAAATCGAGGTTCTTGTCCACGATGCCGCAGACGGAGAAGACAACCATCGCGCCGATCGCGGGCCAGGCGACCAGACCGACGAGCCAGCCGATGACCGGGATCAGGCAGATGGCAAAGAGGACGCCCATGACCACCCCGGACAGGATGAGCAGGATCAGCGTGGGTACGAACTTGTCAAAGCGTGAGAACACTTCGCCGATCTCGGCCTTCTCGCCGCGCAGCACCTTGAGGCAGACGAAGACGAGGCCGGCCAGCATGGGGCCCATGAGGATACCGAAGGTGATGCCGCCGACCAGGTAGGCCAGGATCATGCCTACGAACAGGACCGCGAAGTTCTTGAAATAGAGGTCGAAAGCGCGCGAGATGACTTTGCCGATCTCCAAGAAAACCCCTCCGTTCTATGACTGAATCAGACCTTGACATCCGGCGGCAAGGGACGATCGTGTCGGGTACACGGATTGAGACCGCCCCATCACCCCCCGCTTTGCCGTGCGTCAATCTCGTGCTCCCGCCTGGCGGCCGGCGCCCGGCAAAAAGTCCTAGCAGGAAAAATTCGGCGTCAAAGGGGCATTCGCCTGCCGAGCCCGATTTGAAGACTTTTCCAGTGGGCGCCTCACTTGAGCCCGTAGTAAGTCTCGACCGCTTCGTAGTCCACGGTCGCGTCGGGTTTCTTGCCAAGGCGCGCGTAAAGCTCCCTCCTGACGCGCATGTCCGCCAGGAGGACGGCCCTGGCGTGCACCGCGACCTCGCCCGCCACCTCCAGCGGCACCACCACCACACCATCATCGTCGCAGCCCACGATGTCGCCCGGCCTCACCTGGACGCCGCCGCAGCCGATGCGGGTCTCCACCTCGACCAGCTCGATGCGGCCGGGGATGATGGTCCGGCCGCGCCGGCGGGCGCAGATCGGCGTGCCCTGGAGCGCCAGTTCGGCGGTATCCCGGCAGCAGCCGTCAGTCACGATGCCGACCGCGCCGCGGGCCATGGCTCCCAGGCTGTTCGCGGAGCCCCAGAAACCGACCTCCCCGCTGCCGCCTGTGTCCGTGACGATGACGTGGCCCGGCCGCAACCGGTCGTGGAAATCCACGCTGCCGACCTCGCGGAACCAGATGTCGTGAGCCGCGACGATCTCCTCGGTGGTGGAGAGGCGCCACATGGGACGGTTGGCCGGCACGCAGCGGAGGGTAAAGGCGACTCCCCAGAACTTCATCCCGGGCCAGAGCGGCCGCACCTCCGGCGAGAGCAGGCCGACATCGAAATAACCGATGCCGTCCATGGCGTCGCAGACGTCCACCACCCTGAGATGCTTGTAGAGCTTTGCCACTGCGAACGGATCCTTTGTGTCGATATCGACCACCAAAACCGCCTCCTTTAGAAATATGAATGACACGCTAGCGCTAGAAGCGATGTCAAAAAAGCTGCTAAAATAGGAATATCAAAAGGGTTGGCCCCACGAAACACACGAAAAGACACGAAAATGGTCTCCACTGCTGATTTTACGTATGGGTTTCGCTCGTTGCGGGGCAAAGAGTTTGTCTCGTCCCTTCTAAACCACCACCGCCGCGAGTCCCGCCCGGCGCGCCGCGGCGCAGATCTCCTGCAGGCGCGCCTCGCTTTGGGTCTCACCCTCGATCCCGTAAGGCAGGCCCAGCCAGTCATACTTGGCGCCGGCCTGGGGATTGTAGGGCAAAAGCGCCACGGAGGAAAGCCCCGCGTCCCGCACGAAGGCGAAAATGCCGGCCAGGTTCCCACCGGTGTCGGTGATGCCGGGGATGAGCGGGACGCGCACCTGCACAGCCGCGGCCCCGGCCAGGCGCCTGAGGTTTGCCAGGATGGGCTGGTTGGAAACCCCGGTCCAGCGTTGATGTTCCTCGTCATCGATCAGTTTGAGATCGTAAAGGATCAGGTCCGCCTGCGCCGCGACGGGTTCGAGCTTGTCCCAGGCGCAGGCGCCGCTCGTCTCAAAGGCGGTATGGATGCCCGCGGCGCGGCAACCGGCCAGGACCGCCGCGGCGAATGCGGGCTGGCAGGCGACCTCGCCGCCCGTCAGGGTGACGCCGCCTCCCGAAGCGTGAAAAAAGGGCCGCAGGCGCTCCGCCCTGGCGACGACGGCGCCGGCCGGGACGCGCGCGCCCATGACGCGGAGCGCGGACCGGGGGCAGAGCGCCGCGCAGCGCCCGCAGGCGAGGCATCGATCGCGCGCCAGGATGTGCCGCTCGCCCGCGATCTCGTGCACCCCCCGGGGGCAGGCCTCCAGGCAGCCGCCGCAGAGCGTGCAACGGACGCCGATATAAATCAGCTCCGGGTGCGGATTCCGGGATTCGGGGCTGTGGCACCACGCGCAGCGCAAATGGCAGCCCTTGAGGTAGACCGCCAGGCGGATACCGGGGCCGTCGTGCACGGCAAAGCTGTCGAGATCGAGAACCAGACCCTCGCCGCCGCAGCCGGGTTCGTTCATGGCCGGCCCTCCTGGCGCCTGATGTGGTGATCCTGCTGCTCCCGGCTGAGCGCGGTAAAATAGGCGCTCCAGCCGCCCATCCGCACCCGCAGCGAGCCGTGGCGATCCGGATCGCGCTGGGCCGCGCGCAGTTCCTCCGTGTCGGCCACGGTCAGGGTCATCATGCCGCCGCCCACGGCCAGGAAAGCGCGGATCAGGCCGGCCAGGCGGCCCACGCCCTCCTCCCCACAGACCAGCCGCCGGGCCAGGCGCAGATCCAGGGGGGCGCCGGCGGGCAGTCTGTCGTGGCCCATACCGCCGTGGGAAAGGATGGCCGCGGGGATCCCCTCCATATCCCTCCCCAGCGCCGGGGAGAAATTGGACGACACCGGTTCGCCCGCGCGCCGCCCGTCCGGCGATGCGCCCAGGCCCTCCCCGATCCCGATATACCAGGAGAACGTGCCCACGCCGCAGGGGAAGAGGCAGACATGCCTCCACGGCGCGGCGAGGCGGGCCACGGCGCCCGCGAAAGCCTCGATGACCGCGCGCCCCACCTCGTCGGCCCGCGCGTCGTCGTTGCCGTATTTTGGGGCGTTAAGGAGCCTGGCGCGGAGCGGGGCGTAACCTTCGAAGTCGGCCCTGAGAGCCGCGCAGAGCTCGGCCATACCCGCGGCATGTTCTGTGAAGACGACCTCCCTGATGGCGGCGAGCGAATCGATGGCGTGGGCGGCGCTCTCGGCAAGTAGGGCGTAGATCCTGTACCTGGCGCCGCCGGCCGTGAGATCCCGCCGTGCCTCGAGCGGCCCCTCGACCAGGGCACTCAGGAGAGGGACAGGCGCGATCGTGCTCCTGTCGTCGATCCCTGCCACGACGCGGTCGATCACGCCCCCGATCATGCTCTCCATCTGTGTCAGGAAGGCCCGCCAGACCTCGTCGTAGGTCGTGAAAGCCGCGGGATCGCCGGTGTCCGGCCCGGCCTGGACGCCGTCCAGATTTGCGCGCCCGCGGTTGAGCGCCCGCTCCAGGCAGAGCATGAGGCTGAGGCGTTGAAAGCAGAAGTCCGTCCGGCCGGGGATGATGACCTCCCAGCAGCCGTCGTTGGTGTAGTCTCGCGCCTCGGCCGGGGGGATGCCGAGTTTCACCAGGGCCGGGACGATCACCCCGTCGTTGAAGAGCGCCGGCATGCCGCCGCCCTCCCTGAGCACCTCCGCGACATGGCGGACCAGGACCTCGGGCGAGGCCTCGTGCAGGCGCACGGTGAGGAGCGGATTGGTCATGCGGTTGCGCCGGTAGCTCTCGAGGAGCAAGAAGGTGAGGGGGTTCGTGCCGTCGCCGCCGTCCGGTGTCAGACCGGAGATGACGATATTCTGCAACCAGTGGTTGGCGGCGTCGATGCCGTCCCGATCCGTGCCGACCTGGGACGAGGTCGTATGGCGTGTCCGCCGGCCGGGGTCGACCGTTTCGGCGCGGCGGGACTCCGGGCGCTGCTCCTCGGTGGTCTGGGCGCGCTCGTTGAACTTGAGGCAAAAGCAGTCCACGAGTTCGGCCGCGGCGGCTGGATCCAGCCGGCCGGCGTCGAGATCCGCCGCCAGGTACGGCCAGGCGTATTGGTCGAGCCTCCCCAGGGCGTTGCCGTCCATGGTGGCGTGAAAGACCAGGTGCAAGAGCCAGACCGACTGCAGGGCCTGCCAAAAAGTGAGCGCGGGGCCGGCCGGGACCTGCCTCAGGTTCTCCGCCATGCGCCGCAACTCCGCGGCCCTGGCCGGCCCGGCGCATGCCGCGGCTTCCTCGTCGCACCTTTGCGCCAGGGCGGCGGCGAAGGCGGAGACTGCGTCCAGGGCCACGCAGGCCGCGTCCAGGAAAGCCTCCTCGGCCGGCGTGCGCGCCTTTGCCCGCTGCGCCTCGGCCTCGGCCCGGATGCCCGCTAAGCCCCGCGCGAGCAGTTTGCCATAGTCGGGCACGATATGCCCAAAGACGGAGTGTATGCCGAGCCCCCGCGCGGCCGCCGCTTCCTTCTCGGCCGGCGTGGCGTAGTCGGGAAAGCCCCATTCGCAATGGAGGCGCGGCTCCTCGAGCGTGAGCGAGCCTGCGAAGAGCTGCCCCTCCCAGAGATCCGTGGGCATGGCCAGAAGCTTTTGCTCCATGGCCCGTGCCTTGCGCACCGCCAGGGGCGCGGACATATACCTCCCGTCGAGACGGGCGGGGCAGTCCCACAAGACGGGCGGCCGCGCCATGGCCTCGCGCACCCTGCGCCGCAGATCGGCCGCGCGTTCGGTCTCCCCGATATTAAGAAAGATCTTTGGCTCCCGGACCGATCCGGACGGCATGCCTGCACCCGCTCTCCTTTTAACCATGATTTCGAAAACCTAGACCAATTGAACCACAGATTACGCAGGTTACCCAGATAAAACCAATTTATGCTAACTTAATCGTATTAACTCAGCATTCAAATCGTTCTATCCCCGAATTATCATCTTACAAAGACGCCAAGATCGCAAAGAAGGGCCAGAACAGGTCTATTATCTTGAGGTTTTCTTTGCGTGCTTTGCACCTTTGCGAGAGAATCGGTTTTTCACAGCACTTTTGAATTTGAACCAAAGTCTAGATCAGCGCCGTGCTGAAGTACCTCTCGGCCCGGTCGGCCAGGATGGTGGCGATCACTCTGTCCCGGCCCAGCCTGTCGGCGACCCGGCGCGCGGCCCAGACGTTGGCCCCGGACGACGTACCCACGAGCACCCCCTGCTTGCGTGCCAGCTCGCGGGCGGTGCCGATGGCGTCGTCGTCCGTCACCTCGACCACCTCGTCCACCAGCGCGGGGTCGAGTATTTTTGGGACGAAACCGTCGCCGATGCCCTGGATCTTGTGCAGGCCCGGTTCGTGCCCGAGGAGGGCCGAGACGTTCTTTGGCTCCACGGCCACCACGCGGCAGGCAGGATTCCTTTCCTTGAGGTACCTGCCGACACCGGCCAGGGTGCCGCCGCTGCCAAGCCCGGAGACAAAGGTGTCCACGCGGCCATTTAGCTGCGTCCAGATCTCCGGCCCGGTCGTCTCGTAATGGATCCTGGGATTGTCCTCGTTCTCGAACTGCTGGGGCACATAGATCGAGGCGTCGGCCGCCCTGCGCCTGCGCACCTCCTCGACGGCTCCCCCGATGCTCAAGGCGGCCGGCGTGAGCAGGAGCTCGGCCCCGAGCGCCGCGATGATCTTCTTCCGCTCCTCGCTCATGTTCTCCGGCATCACGACCACGACCCGATAGCCCTTTTGCACGCCCACCAGCGCCAGGCCGATGCCGGTATTACCCGAGGTCGGCTCCATGACGGTCATGCCCGGCCGCAGCTCGCCCCGGCGCTCGGCCTCGTCCAGCATAAATTTGGCGATGCGATCCTTGATGCTGCCGCCGGGGTTGAGGAACTCGGCCTTGGCGTAGATTTTGGCACCCGTCGCCGCCTGCAGGGACAGCATGGGGGTATTACCGATCAGATCGAGGACTGAGGCCGCGATCATGGGCACCATCCTTTATCCTCCGGATCAGTCGAGCGTCCACTGCTCCCCCTCGATCATGGGGAGCCGGTATTTGCTGCTCAGCGCGCCCTTCTTTTCGAGGTGATCCAGGCAGGCGCGCAGGCAGCCCCGCCCCCCGCAGATGCTGCGGTGGCGAAAGCGCCGGTCCAGGAATTGATAGTAAGCCGGGGGTTTGTCGCGGGTGGCGCCCTCGTCCAGGAACGGAGAAAAGCGCGCGTCCCAGCCCTGGTGCACGTCGAGGCAGGCGTCGCTGTCAAACTCGGCGTGGGCAAAGACCCGCCCGCCGATCCCGAATTCGATCCGCCGCTCGAGCCGGATCGCGCCCGCGGGGCAGGCCGCCGCGCAGGCCCCGCAGCCGTCGCAGACGCGCTCCGCGAGGAGGGGATCCTGGCGCAGCTCGGCGTCGGTCAGGACAACAAAGACCCTCTGCCGCGGGCCGTATTGCGGCGTCAGGAGGAGCTTGCTCAGGCCCAGCTCGCCAAGGCCGGCCGCGCAGCCGGCGACGCGCAGGCTGATCTCGCCGTCCGGGCTCGGGCCGCCCGGCCGCACGGGCCGGCCCAGGTGGGAGCCGAAGGGGTTGTGTACGGGGACCGAGGTGTAGCCCATCTCCTCGAGAAAGACCACGATCCGCCTGAGCATGTGCGGAGCCAGGACCTCGTTGAGGTACTGGTAGGAGTCGCAGTTATAGGCCTGCCAGTAGCGGCCCTCCTCGATCGACTTGAGCGTGCCGCGGAGCATGCGGCAGCCGAGGGCGATGACGCTCCTCGTGCCGGCAAAGATCGAGGCGGGGTGCACCTCGGGCGGGGCGCCGGCGTACCGTTCGACCGAGGCGATCCCGACGAGATCCGCGCCGGCGGCCCTGGCGACCCGCTTGACGGCCGCGGCCAGGGCGGCGGGTTTTTTCATCCCCAACGACCTCCCCGTGCATATCAAACTGTATGCGGTTTACCTTCATCCTGCATCATGTACGAGCCTCATGATCCCCCGCTCGTCGCGCATCCTGGTCAAGCCCGCCGGGTGCAGCTCGAAAAGGACGATCTCCGCCAGGTACAGGACGCGGCACCCGGGCTCGAGGTGGCCCGCGTAGGCCCTCTCCGTGTCGGAGACGACCGCGTGGAGGTGCGGCCGTCCGCCGGCGATGATGCCCTGCAGGGCGGCCAGTTCGAGCGGCTTGTCCTCCCAGACGGCAAAATGCTCCACGGGCGGGTAACCGGTCGTGGTGACCATGTGCAGCGTGCAGCGGTCGAGCGTGCCGATGCCCGAGACCACCACGGCGTCCCTGACGCCCTCTTTTTGGATCATCTCCTCGAGGCACTCGAGCACCATGTCCCCCGGATCGAGGCGCAGGGCAAAGGACCTGGCCGTGCCCTCCAGCGCGAAATGTTGCATGCGGATGCCTCCTTTATCGCACGCGGGCGGGATACATAAGCCCATCCCCCCGTCAAGGTTGCCACCGGGGAGCTACTTTCTTCTTTTACCCTGCTTTTCCCTGCAAATCGGCCTTCACTTCTCGTGCTTCGTCTTGGCAACCAAGCCGCCATATCTAGTGCTAGTGCCGGATCCGCGATAAAACACATCGAACTGGAATCAAGAACCAATCAAGCGACTTTTACCTTGGCTTTTTGAGGTCGAGGGCCGCGAACAGCGTCATTGTCCCTTGATCGCGATGGTACGTCGCGGGAAACCTTTGCTGCCTGCCGGTCCTTGCCCAATGGTAGCCGGGATGGGGCCTGATCTCCAAGGGGCCGAATTCGTCTACGCAGATCACCCTTCCGTCCTCGGGCG
>JBLNBS010000092.1:0-8836 GCA_050260175.1 Patescibacteria group bacterium
CTGGGCTACATAGGAAAACCATTCTCAAACCCGTACGTCCTGTACGGGTTCGGCGGTGCTTCGAAGCCTATCCGAGCCCTGTCAGGTCGGCCCAGGAAGGGCTTGAAGCCCGCGACGGACACGGATGTCTCAAAGCGGGCCGGACAGGGCTTTAGAAAGATCGTTCAGGTGTAGCCCGGGGATTCATCCCCGGGTAGAGAGACGGGTTTTTCACATCGCCCCTAAACGATCTCCACCCCCTCCGCGGCCGTGACCTTCCCAATCCGGTAGGCCTTTTCGCCCGCGGCGGACAAACGCTCCCGGATCTCTTCCGCCTCGTCCCGCTCGGCGATGAGGAGCAGCCCGAGCCCCATGTTAAAGGTGCGGAACATCTCCTCCCGCTTGATGCCGCCCCGCTCCATGAGGAAATCGAAGATGGGCTGCGCGGGCCAGGCGCCGGGATCGAGGCGCACGCCGGTCCCCGGCGGCAGGACGCGCGGGATATTGCCCTGGTAGCCCCCGCCCGTCAGGTGAACCATGGCCTTGACCAGGCCCCTCTCGAGGAGGGGCAGCACCAGCGGGGCGTAGTTGCGGTGCACCCGCAGGAGTTCGTCGCCGAGGCTCGTCCCGAACTCGGGCACGTGACCTTCCAGGTCCATGCCCAGTTCATCCAGGCAGAGCCGGCGGACCAGCGCATAGCCATTGGTGTGCAGGCCGTTGGAGGCCAGGCCTAGGACAGCGTCGCCCGGCGCCACGTCCTGCCGCGGCAGGATGCGGTCCCTTTCCACGAGCCCCACGATGGTCCCGGCCAGGTCATACTCCCCGTCCGCGTACATCCCCGGCATCTCTGCGGTTTCACCGCCCAGCAGGGCGCAGCCCGCCTCCCGGCAGGCCCGCGCCACGCCGCCGATCACCGCCAGGGCGGCGTCCGGCCGCAGGCGGCCCGCGGCCAGGTAATCCAGGAAAAACAGCGGCCTGGCGCCCTGGACGAGGATGTCGTTCACGCAGTGGTTGACGAGGTCCGCTCCGACCGTGTCGTGACGGTCCAGGGCAAAGGCGATCTTCAGTTTTGTGCCCACCCCGTCCGTGCTGGCCACCAGCACGGGGGCGCGCATACCTCCCGGCACGGCGAAAAGTCCCCCGAAGGCGCCGATCTCGCTCAAAACCTCCGGCCCAAAAGTGGCCTTGGCCAAGCCGCCCAGCCGCCGCTTGAGATCCGCGGCGGCGGCCACGTCCACACCGGCCTCGCGGTAGGTGAGGGCCATGCGGTCAGCCCCTCCTCTCCAGCCGGAACTTGTCCCTGCTCTCACAGTGCAGCTCGATCGGGTACTCCCCGGTGAAACAGGCCATGCACAACTCGCCCGGCCCCCCCCCGATGGCCCGTGCCAGGCCCTCCGGGGAGAGGTAGTGCAGGCTGTCGGCGTTGATAAAGCAACGGATCTCCTCCTCCGTGTGGGAGGAGGCGATCAGCTCCCGCTTGCCGGGGACGTCGATCCCGTAATAGCACGGGTTCCTGTACGGCGGCGAGCTGACGAACATGTGGACCTCGCGGGCGCCCGCGTCGCGCAGGAGCTTGGTGAGGACGCTCGTGGTGGTGCCGCGCACGATGGAATCGTCGATGATGACCACGCGCCGCCCCCGCAGGACCGCCTCGATGGGGGAGAGCTTGAGCATCACCCCCTGCCTGCGCAGCTCGTGCTGGGGCTGGATAAAGGTGCGGCCCACGTAACGGTTGGCCACGAGCCCGATGTCCAGGGGCAGGCCGGACTCGGCCGCGAACCCCATGGCCGTTGAGTACCCGCTGTCGGGCACGGGCACGACGAGATCGGCCTCGATGGGATGGGCCCTCGCCAGCTCGCGGCCCAGTTCCTTGCGGACCTCGTGCACGGAACGCCCGTCGATGACGCTGTCGGGCCGGGCAAAGTAGATGAACTCCATGGCGCATGGGGCGCGCCGCTTTGGCGTCAAAAGCTGCTCCGCCTGCAGGCCGTCGCGGTCGATGGCGATCAATTCACCCGGGGCCACGTCGCGCGTGAACTTGGCGCCGATGGAGGTCAGGGCGGCGCTCTCGGAAGCCAAAAGGTACGCCCCCTCCATGCGCCCCAAGCAGAGAGGACGGTTGCCGTGGGGATCGCGGAGGCCGTACAGTCTGTCGTGGGTCAGCATGATCACGGAGTAGGAGCCGGCCAGCCTGGCGCAGGCCTGCCGCAGGGCATCCTGGAAGGTGTCGCGGCTGTAACGGGCCAGGAGGTTGATGATGACCTCCGAGTCCGAGGTGGACTGAAAGACCGAGCCTTCCGCCTCGAGCCCGTCCCGGAGCGTGCCGGCGTTGGTTAGGTTGCCGTTGTGCGCCAGGGCGATGGTCCCGCGGGAGATGCGGGCCACCATCGGCTGGGCGTTGCCGAACGAGCTGTTGCCGCTCGTGGAGTAGCGCACGTGCCCGACGGCGGCGAAACCGGTCAGGTTGCGCAAGTCCTCGGGCCGGAAGGCCGACCTCACGAGGCCCATGTTCTTGTGGCAGAGCACGCGCGCGCCGTCGGTCACCGCGATGCCCGCGCTCTCCTGGCCGCGGTGCTGGAGCCCGAGCAGGCCGGAGAAGACGATGTGCGCCACGTCCATGCCGGGTTCGTTCGCAAAGACCCCGAAGACGCCGCATTCCTCGGCGATTTCCTGCTCAGGCTGGCAGTCGAAATCCCTCATGGGAAACCCCCGCTTTGACAACCTAATCCATAATCCCCGCGAGCGTTGGCATACGAGTTATATCATCTCGCAATGCCGTAAAGATCGCCAAGTAACACAAATTCATCACGATTTTCTTTGCGATCTTAGCGTTTTGGCGAGATACCATCGGTTTAACGTCGCTTGCGCGCTAGAAACCCATCTCCGCCAGCCTTTTTTCCCAGTGATCGCAGACCGCGTCCGTCTTGGCCGCCGCGCGGCCGGTGTAGGCTTCGGGATGGGCCAGGATCTCCCTCTGCGCCGGGCTCATCCTCTCGAGGAACGGGAACCTCTCGGGCCGGTCCTCTAGCAACCCGCGCAGGGTCATGCCCCGCCCGGCGGCCTCCAGGGTCAGGAGCCTCACCGTCTCGTGGGCCTTGGGTTCGCCCATGTAGGCCAGTAGAATGTAGAGCGGTTCGGCGATGACGTCCTCACGGGTGAGATCCAGGTTTTGCCGCATGCGTTCGCGATCCACGTACAGCCCGCCCAGGGTCTTTTCCATCCGGTCCACGGCGGCGGCCAGGCCGGCCAAAAGCTCTGGAATGAAGCGGCTCGAGGCGGAGTTGGTGAGATCCCGCTGATGCTCGGAGACCTGGTCCAGGTAGTGCGTGATCATGCGCGGCATGAATTCCTTCCAGAGGCTCTTGACGTGCTCGAAGTTCCAGGGGTTGCGCTTGTGCGGCATGGTCGAGGAGCCGACCTGTGCCGGGGCGAACGCCTCCGCCACCTCGGCGATCTCGGTCCGCTGCAAATGCCGGAGGTCGTCGGCGAGGTTGGCGAGCACGCCGTGGGCCGAGACGAGGGCATGGAGAAAGTCCAGCACATACTCGGGGGGGACGATCTGGGTCGAAACCGGCGCGGGCGAAAGCCCCAGCTCCGCCAGGACCTCGGCCTCGAAAACCTCGGGATCGGCGAAGAAGAGGGCGCCGGCATTGTAGGCGCCCACCGCGCCGGCCATCTTGCCCCGGAGATCCCGCGCCGCGGCGGCGATCCTCTCCATCCTGCCGCCCAGCCGCGCCACGTACTGGGCCAGGGCAAAGCCGAACGTGATGGGCACCGCGTGCTGGCCGTGGGTGCGGCCGATCTGCGGCGTCTCGCGCTCGCGCCGCGCGAGATCGATGAGGACGCGCAAGAGCGCCGCGATCCGGGGCAGGAGTGTGTTTTCCGCGGCTTTTTTGAGGCGGAGGGCGTTGGCGGTGTCGAGGATGTCCACCGAGGTGGCGGTGAGATGCACGAAGGGCTGCGCCCCCGTGCTCACGCGGCGCTGGATGCAGTTCACCAGGGCGCGGACGTTATGCCGGGTCAACTCCTCCTCGCGGTAGACCTCCTCGGGCGAGACCTCCGCGCAGGCCCGCCCCACCTCCTCGGCGATCGAGGGTGAGCAGAGGCCCCGCCTGGCGAGGGCGCGCACCAGAGCCGCCTCCACCTCGAGCTGGTAATGGACGAAGGCGTTCTCGGACAGGTTGGCCGAGAGCTCCTCGAAAAGCTCGGGATTGCTGGCGTAGTAGCGGTGATCCAGGGGGCTCAGGTTGGCAAAGACGTCGCGGTCCATGATCTCCCGCCCTCTCCAAATAAAAAGCGGATAGGCCGTATACGAAACCTATCCGCCGGGGTTTTTATCCCTCTACGGTGTAGCGCCTCGACAAGCTCGGCGCCTGCGCCACTTGGACCAGGCCCCTCCCGGGCCGGCCAGGCCGGCGGCGGAGGGCGGAACCCTAGGCGCACTCTCGATCCCTATGCCCGGCATGCCGGGTGAGGGTGCATATGCATGATGTCCAATCCAATCATACCAAATGCGTCCGGGGCGTGTCAACCGCGGCGGCCGGCCATGCCCAGCCGCGAGGAGAGCGGCGGCGATCTCCACCTGAAGAGGTGGTGCGCCCTGCCCGAACCCTACCCCGAACCCATGGTCCTCGCGCCCAACCAGTACTACGCCATGCTGCTCCTGGAGGACTACACCGGCCAGGTCAGTGAGATGACCGCCATCAACCAGTATCTCTACTGGTCTGCCGGGTATGTCTATTACGGCTGCGGGATCTGCGACCGTTTGGCCGCCGATATCGGTGCCGAGATCGCCGCCATCCAGACTCACCGGCAGCACCAGCAGCTGATCGCCGACCCCAATATCCAGTCCCTGCTCGGCAGGATTATCCTAGACGAGGAGCACCATCGCAAGCTCTTCCGGGAGGCTTACGGGAAATACTGCCCGGGCGGTTGAGCCGGTAAAAAAACGGATGGCTTTCGGGCCATCCATTGCGTTATCCCTCGACAGACGGGCTGCGCGCGGTCCGGATCGGATCCGGCACGCTCAGTCACCCTTCTTCTCCTTTTCCGCCATGTAGGCCCGGATGCCCAGCTCCTCCAGGCGCACGGCCTTGTCGTTGACCGCGCAGGCCAGGCGCTTGCGGTAGTTCGCGAGCTTTTCGCGGAACTCGCCGTCCACGATGCCGAGCATGGCCACGGCCAGCAACGCCGCGTTCTTGGCCCCGTTGATGCCGACCACGGCCACGGGCACGCCGGCGGGCATCTGCACCATGCTGTAGAGCGCGTCCACGCCGTCCATGGCCCCGCTCCTGACGGGCAGGCCGATCACGGGCACCGTGGTAAATGCGGCCAAAAAACCCGGCAGATGGGCCGCGCCGCCTGCGGCGGCGATGATCACGTCCACGCCGCGCTCCTCGGCCGTGGCCGCGAATTCCATGGCGCGCCTGGGCGTACGATGCGCGGAGACAACGGTCAACTCATAGCTGACCCCGAGGTCTTCCAGAACGTCCACGGCCGCCTTGACGATCGGCAGATCCGAGTCGCTCCCCGCGGCGATGGCCACATGGGGCATGTCAACCATCTCCATCCAAACCTAATACCCCGCGAACTAGATTGCCACTGAGAAAACAGATCGGAATGGAAAAACGTAAAGCATTTACCGCGGCTTGCACAAGGGAACACCCTCCTTGCACAGGGGGCATTCCTCGGGTTCCCAGGTCTGGGGTTCGATGGCCAGGAGCACCTCGGTGTGATGGCCAAAATGGACCTTGCCCGCGCTCCTGTCCAGGATGATGCCGATCCCCCTGATGTGCCCCCCCCGCTCCCGGACGGCCTCGAGGACCTCCTGGACCGAGGCGCCCGTCGTGACCACGTCCTCGACGACGAGGACGTTCTCGTCGGCCTCCAGGGCAAAGCCCCGCTTGAAGACCATCCTGCCCTCCTCGCGCTCGGCAAAGAGAAAGCGAGTGCCGAGGGCCTTGGCCACCTCGTACGCCACCAGAATGCCTCCCACGGCGGGGGCGACGACCACGTCGATCTCGTCGGCCTTGAACCGCCGAGCCAATTCGGCCGTGAGAGCCTCGAGGAACTTTGGGTACTGGAAAACCTGGGACATCTGCAGACATTGCCGGCTGTGCCTGCCCGAGGCCAGCTTGAAATGGCCTTCGCGCAGGGCCTTGGTCTCGCGCAGGATCCCCAGGATCTCCTTGCGGTCGAGCATCCTCCATTTTTCCTCCATTTCAGTGGAGAACATTGGATACGCGGCTTGTTACTCGTTACTCGTTACTCGTTACTCGTCGCTCGATGCTCGTCACTCGATGCTCGTCGCTCGTTGCCCGGAGGGCGGAGACGGGGCACGGCGCGTGCCCTCCTCCGCCGGAGGCCCTGGAGGAAGCGCATTGGCATGTCGCGCGCCAACGGCAGACTCGCGTGAAATCCCCGCCTGTGCGGGCAATTGATCATACGTCCGCGACGCGCAGCTCAGAATAGGATTGCGGCCCGCCCAGGCGCGCCGCGAACGGCCGGGAGCACCCGCCGCCGGTTCCTACATCAAAGAATCCGCGCCGCTATTGGCCAAACCGACGATGTCCCCGGCGGACGGGAAATTTCCTTCGACAAGGTATTTGCGAATTCCTTCCGCCACGGCTTGGTAAAGGCCGGGGTCCCGCATGGCCGCTGTGCCCACGGCCACGGCGCCCGCCCCGGCAAGCATGAAGGCGATCGCGTCCTCGGCCGAGGCAACGCCACCCATGCCTATCAGGGGCAGCCGCACCGCGCGGCGCACCTCCCAGACCATGCGCAAGGCCACGGGCCTGACTGCCGGCCCCGAGAGGCCGCCCGTTATGTTGGCCAGGACGGGGCGGCGCGCGCGGATGTCGATCTCCATGCCCACCAGGGTGTTGATGAGTGAAAGGATGTCCGCGCCGGCCGCGGCCGCGGCGGCGGCCACGGCGGAGATGTCCGCGGCGTTCGGCGAGAGCTTGACGATGACGGGGAGTGTTGTAGCCTTGCGGACCGCCGCGGTCACTGCCGCAGCCGGCTCAGGCCTGGCGCCAAAGGCGGCTCCCCCCTCGCGCACGTTAGGGCAGGAGATATTGATCTCCAGCGCGGCGACGCCCGCGGCCCCGTCGAGCCTCTCCGCCAGCCGCGCGTACTCGTCCACGGAGCGGCCGCTGATGTTGACGATGACGGGCACGTCCTGCTCCCGGAGCCAGGGAAGCTCATCACGGAGGAACGCCTCGACGCCGGGGTTTTGCAGCCCGACCGCGTTCAGCATGCCCGCGGGGGTTTCGGTGACGCGCGGCGGCGGATTGCCCGCGCGCGGCTCGAGCGTGATGCCCTTGGTCACGAGCGCCCCCAGGGACGAGAGCGGCAGGAACGGCGCGATCTCACGTCCGAACCCGCAGGTACCCGAAGCGGTCAGCACGGGGTTGCGCAGACGGAGCGGGCCGAGGCGCACGGAGAGATCGGGCGCGTTCACGTAAAGAGCACCTCCCCGGCGGGGAAGACGGGGCCGTCGGTACAGACGCGCTTGTACGCCGCGCCGCCGTCCGGGGACTGCACGGCTACGGCGCAGCCCAGGCAGGCGCCAAAGCCGCAGGCCATCCGCTCTTCCAGTGATAGCTCCCCCTCAACCCCCACCGCCGCCATACGGGCGCGCAGGCCGGCGAGCATGGGACGAGGGCCGCAGCCGTAATAACGGATAAACCGCGCCGGCTCGAGCCCCTCCAGGGCGCCGACCGCCGTGCCGCGCCATCCCAGGCTGCCGTCCTCCGTGGCCGGGATCAGCCCGAGCGGGAGCCGGGCTAGATCCTCCACGAGATACAGCCCTTCCCGGCAGCGCGCGCCGTAGACCACCACCGTCTCCACGCGCGCTGCGCACGCCGCCGCCAGGTCATAGAGGGGTACGATTCCCACGCCGCCCGCCACGATCAGGACGGGGCCCCGCTCCGGGATCGTCCAGCCCCTCCCGAGCGGCCCCAGGATCATCATTTTCTGCCCCGCTTCCATCCCACCCAAAAGCCGCGTGCCGCGGCCCACTCTTTGCACGAGTAGGCTCAGCCGTCCGGCCGCGGCGTCCACGCCGAAACACCCCAGCGGCCGGCGGAGCATGGGATCGAATCCCGCGCCCGGGATCTCCGCCATGACGAACTGCCCCGGCATGAACGCCGCCGCCAGGGCAGGGGCTTCGAGATCCAGCCTGTAGGCATCCTGGCCGTATTCCTTCTTTGCCCGGACGAGGGCCACATGGTCCAGGGGCAAGGCGGGAACCTCCAATACAACGAAGATGCGAAAACATGAGGAATGGCGTAAAGCTAACGGTGCCCTAAAGGACACCGCTACACCATGGGAAGCCTTCCTGGCTCCGGAGATCAAGATCCGTTCTCAGGGCTGAAGGCCCTTCCCAGGCTGTAGCGGCGGTCTTTAGGCCACCGGAACCAGAACGGATTCCGGTACCAATTGGCACAGATCCCCGCGGGGAAAAGGGCCGGGGGTGAGGTCACCTGGCCTCCTTCAATTCCTCCATGCCAAAAAGCGGCGTGAGCGCCAGGCCCTCGCCGGCCAGTTTTTCGCGGCCCTCCTCGTTGCGGAGGATGACGCACATCACGTTCTCGACGATGCCGCCGGCCTCCCGCAGGTCCTGGGCGCTCATGATGATCTGCCCGCCCGTTGTTACGACATCCTCGACCACGCACACCCTTTTGCCCCGGAAATCACCGCCCTCCGCCGTCTTGCAGGTGCCGTAGTCCTTGGCCTTCTTGCGCACCAGCACCATGGGCAGGCCCGTAGCCAGGGAGAGCGCCGTGGCGATGGGTATGCCGCCCATCTCCAAACCCGCCAGGACCTCGGTGCCCGGGGGGATGAGCGGCGCCAT
>JBLNBS010000093.1:0-50924 GCA_050260175.1 Patescibacteria group bacterium
CGCTGGCTGCGCAGGGCGGTCTCGAACGCCAGGGCGCTGATCGCCGGCACGCACCACGGCGTGGACGAAAAGCATCTCCAGGCCTACCTCGACGAGTTCGCCTACCGCTTCAACAGGAGGGAGAGGCCGGATCTGATCTGCGAGCGCTGTATCGCGGCGGCGGCGGCCTGCCGGCCTTGGACCTACCGGGAGATCGTGGGGGCGGGGAAAGGCGTGAGAAACCTGGGTTAGGAGCGATTTAGTCTTTCCTGAGTAAAGGGTATATTTAATAATAAGGGTGGTGGGGTCGATGGGATTTGAACCCATAAGCCTCGCGGCACCGGATCCTAAATCCGGCGCGTCTGCCAGTTCCGCCACGACCCCGGTCCAACCACCATCTTACCCGAGCGCCCGGGGGACTGTCAAGTCAAGTCCGGCGGCAGGCGCACCGCCCTCACCCTTTCCCCGCCGCCCCGTTCCGGATAGATCAAGGCGATTGTCGCCGGTCCTGGACTGATCTCTTCCGGCGGCGCGGCCGGATCATGCCGAAAGCTCAACACCTTGACCCGGCGCAATGCCTCCCGGGGGCCGGCGGCGGTGAATTCGGGCCCGAGCAAGGCGCGGTGCCCGGGGTCACGGAGCCAGAGACGCCAATCCCCGGGTTCCGGCGGGGCGCCGGCCGCCCAGGGCGGCTCTCCGTCGTAGCGCCCCAGGCAATGCAGGTCGTAGCGGAGGCAGTCGCGCAGCACCGGGCCGTCCTGGCCGCGGCTCGCGGCAAAGCGCAGCAGGTGGCCCGGGAGATCCTTTGCCTGGTGGGGCCGGAGGTGCAGGCTCTCCCCCTCCCACCAGGCGGCGAGGTCCGCGAAGAAGCGCGCGGGCGAGGGCCAGGCTCGCCAGAGGCGGGGCAGCGACGCGGCAAAGCGGCGCTCGTTGAAGAAGCTCCCAATCAGCACGGCCATGGTCTTCAGCCGGCGGATGTCGGAAAAGCTCAGCCAGGGATTGCGGATGATCTCGTAGGGCGGACGGCGGCGGTAGACGTAACCCAGCGTCTCAGCCTCGCGGCGCAGGCTGGATCCCTTCAGCATCTTCAGGAAACCGAGCTGGAGCGTGTCGGGCCGGAGATCCAGGCCAAAATCGAGGCTCGCCAGGAATCGCTCGTAATCCTCATAAGGCAGCCCGGCGATGAAATCGAGGTGGAGGTGGATGTTGCCCGCCGCGGCCAGGCGGCGCACGTTGGCCGCCAGGCGGCCGAGGTCCTGCGGCCTCCCGATGGCCGCCAGGGTCTCCGGATTGGTGGATTGCACGCCGATCTCGAACTGGAAAAGGCCCGGCGGGACGGCGGCCAGGAAAGCCAGATCCTCCTCGGTGAGCAGATCGCCCGCCAGCTCGAAGTGGAAACGCAGCCCTCCCCGGTGGCGCAGGAGGCCCTGCCAGACGGCCATGGCATGCCCGCGCCGGCAATTGAAGGTCCGGTCCACGAATTTCACGGCCAGCGCGCCGCTCCCCGCCAGGGCATCGATCCCGGCCAAGGCCCGTTCCGGATCAAGGAACCGCACCGCCCCGGGATTGCCGGAGAGGCAAAAGGCGCAGGAAAAGGGGCATCCGCGCGAGGTCTCGCAGTAAACGAGACGCCCGGCCAAGCCCTGGGGGCTTTCGCCATATGGGTCGGGGAGCGTGTCCAGTGAAAGAGGCGGCGCGGCTGGATTGCTCCCGATCGTCCCGCCCTCGCGCCAGGTAAGCGCCGGCACGCCGCTCCAGGGCCCGTCCGGCAGGGCCGCCAGTAGGGCCGTCCAGGGCTGTTCGCCTTCGCCGGAGATGATGAAATCAACCGCCGGGTTCATGGCCAAAAGGGCCGGGGCGTCGTAGGTGACCTCCGGCCCGCCGAGGAGGATGCGCAATTCCGGGCGGGCTTTTTTGAGGCTGTCGCAGATCTCCAGGATTGGAGCGATGTTCCAGATATAACAGGAAAAAGCCACCAGATCCGGCGCCGCCCGGTCGATCTCGGCCTCCACCAGATCGAGGGGATCGTTGATCGTAAACTCCAACCGGACTAGGTCGTGGGGCGTGGATGCACCCGCGGCCTCGAGGAGGCGCAGGGCAAGCGAGGTATGGACGTATTGGGCGTTAAGCGTGCAAAGCAGGATCCGCAGGCCCGATCGCCCCCTCCCCCGCCAGCCTGGCGACGGCCTCCGGCACCCTGACGGCCGCGTCCTCGTTGATGATCTCGACCCGGGCGCCGCGCGCCCCGGCCAAACCAGGGAGATAACAGGCGGGCGCCACCAAAAGGCTCGTCCCGACGACCAGGAGATGCTCCACGCCGTCCAGGAGCGCCAAGGCGCCCTCCCAATCGCGCAGGGGCTCTTCAAAGAGGACCACATCAGGCTTTTTGACCGCCCCGCAGGCGCACAGGGGCAGGCCCTCGGGCGGCAGGGCCAGCCTGCCCCGCCACCCGCAGTCCAGGCAGACCATGCCCCCGATGTTGCCGTGCAATTCGTGGACCACTGACGAGCCGGCGCGCTGGTGCAGCCCGTCGATATTCTGGGTGATGACCGGGATACCCGCCCGGGCGATCGCGTGGTGGGCTGCGTTGGGCGCGGCGCCGCCCCAGGCCGTCATGGCCTCACGAAAAAACCGGTAAAAGCGTTCCGGCTCGGCGCGAAAAAAGGAGAGCGTCAGGAGATCGCGGGCGGGGATGCCGCGCCAGGTAAAGTCGAAGGTCGGCAGGCCGCTGGCGACCGAGATGCCTGCACCGGTAAATGCGACGACGCGCGCCATGGCGGTACCCCCCATGGATGGGAGGTATTCTGGGGCGTGAGGAGCCATTCCTCCCTCGGACGTGACAAAGAGGTGAACGGGTGAAGGGGTGAACGGGACCGGGGACGTGACAAGGTGAACGAGTGCAACGACTGTACAAAGCAGGGTGAGTAATGCGTATAATCACCCCGTCACCCAGTCACCCCTTCACCCCGTCATCGTGTCACCCCGTCACCCATCCTAGACAAAAAACCTTAATACAAAAGAGGCGAGCGCCCAGAGGAGGCCGCGCGGTTTGACGGGGGCAGCGGCGACGAGGGGAACCCGCGCGCGGAGGCGGCCGCGCTGGTAGAGGCAGATCGTGCCTAGCTTTTGGCCTTTGGCCACCGGTGCCTGGACGCGGGAAGGGCAGCGGACGGTAAAGACCATCCCGCCCTCTTCCCCCCTCGGCACGGCATAGGCCAACCGCCCTTCCGCGCGGACGGCGACGGCCCGTTTTTCTCCGCCCAGGACGGGCAGGTTCCTTACCAGGCCTCTTTTGGGCTTGACGAGGCAAAAACGGGTGAAGCCGTAATCGAGCATGGCGGATGTGTCGTCGTATATCCTGTCGGCGTCGAGTACGACCGCGATCAGCCGCCGCCCGCCGCGCGTGGCGGAGGCCACCAGGCAGTGGCCGGACTCCCTGGTATAGCCGGTCTTGACGCCGTCCGCCCCGGAGTAGCGCCAGAGGAGCTTGTTATGGTTGATCAGCCGCCGATCCCAGTCCTTGCCCGGCCAGGGGATGTTCCTGACCTTGGTCCGCACCACCTCGGCAAAGATGGGATTGGCTAAAGCCTCGCGGGCGATGAGCGCCAGGTCGTACGCGCTGCTCCGGTGTCCAGCGGCAGGCAGCCCGCTGGCATTGACGAAATGCGTGTCACGCGCGCCCAAGCGCCGGGCGCGCGCGTTCATGAGCCGGGCAAAAGACGCCTCGCGTCCGGCGACCGCCTCGGCAATGGCCACACAGGCGTCATTGCCCGAGTTGAGCATGGCGCCGTAAACCAGTTCCTCAAGGCTGCGCCGCTCGCCGGCTTCGAGCCAGATTGAGGAACCGTCCGCCTCGCCCGCCGCCTTGGAGACGGTGACGGCTTTGGCCAAGGAGGCATTTTCCAGGGCCAGGAGAACGGTCATGATCTTGGTGGTGCTGGCGGGCGGCAGCGCGAGGTGGGGATTGCGCGCCCAGAGGATCTGCCCCGTCAGGCACTCCATGAGCACGGCCGCCTTGGCCGTCACTTTAGGCGGATCCGGCCGCGGGGCAGCCGGGCTGCCCGCGGCGGGAAGGGCGGTGAGTAAGAGTGAGAGCAGTACGGTTTGGGGAATGCCGCGCAATGGTCTGTCCTCCAAAGCCGGAAGCGCTTCAGGGGCGAACGGTTGTAGTTTCGCGGTTCAAAGCCGCCCGACCTGTAAGAAAACACTGGAACAGGGAGGCTTCATGGATAGAATGGCACGGGATGGCATTATTCATAACTCTTGGCGTGGATCAAAAAGCCCGCCGTGGCGGCGGGCTTATTTCAGGCGGTTTCCTCTTTCTTCTTTTTGCGCGGCTCCACCGTGGTGAGGAGCGGAGCACCCGAACCATCCGCCATCTCCTTGGTCACCATGCATTTCTTGATGTCGTTGCGCGAAGGGATCTCGAACATCAGGTCCATCATGAGCTGCTCGATGATGGCGCGCAAGCCCCTGGCGCCTGTATTCCTCTTGATGGCCTGCCGCGAGATGACCTTGAGCGCGTCCGGGGAAAAATCCAACTCCACGCCGTCCAGCTCGAAGAACTTTTGGTACTGCTTGACGAGGGCGTTCTTTGGCTCGGTCAGGATCCTGATCAGGGCGTCCTCGTCCAGGGCGTCGAGGGCCACGACGATCGGCAGCCTGCCCACGAACTCCGGGATCAGCCCGAATCTGAGCAGATCCTCGGGCATGATCTGGCGCAGGATCTCGCCCAAGGGTTTTTCCTGCCGCGTCAGGACCTGGGCGCCGAACCCCATGGTCTTCTTGCCCGTACGGTTCTCGATGATCTTCTCCAGGCCGTCAAAGGCGCCTCCGCAGATAAAGAGGATGTTCGTCGTGTCGAGCTGGATGAATTCCTGGTGCGGGTGCTTGCGGCCCCCCTGGGGCGGCACCGAGGCCACCGTGCCCTCGAGGATCTTGAGCAGGGCCTGCTGGACGCCCTCGCCCGAGACATCCCTGGTGATGGAGGGATTCTCGGACTTGCGGGCGATCTTGTCGACCTCGTCGATGTAGATGATGCCCTTCTCCGCCTTGTCGACGTCGTAATCGGCGGCCTGGATGAGCTTGAGGAGGATGTTCTCGACATCCTCGCCCACGTATCCCGCCTCCGTGAGCGAAGTGGCGTCAGCGATGGCGAAAGGTACGTTGAGGATCTTGGCCAGGGTCTGGGCCAGCAGGGTCTTACCGCAGCCGGTCGGGCCGAGCAGCAGGATATTGCTCTTTTGGAGCTCGACATCCTCGAAACGGTCCTCGGAATTGATGCGCTTGTAATGGTTGTAGACCGCCACGGCCAGGGTTTTCTTGGCGTCTTCCTGGCCGATCACGTATTGGTCGAGGATGGCCTTGATCTCCTTGGGCTTGGGGATATTGCCGAGATCCAGGGAGACTTCCTCGTTGAGCTCCTCATCGATGATTTCATTGCATAGCTCGATACACTCATCGCAGATATAGACGCCCGGCCCGGCGATGAGCTTTTTGACCTGCTCTTGAGCCTTTCCGCAAAACGAACACTTGAGTTGGCCCTTTTCCTCGCCAAACTTGAACATCCCATCACCTCTCCCCGGGGCTATTGCGTAGCGGTATTCTTGGGCATGATGCCGTCGATCAGGCCGTAAGCCTTGGCCTCCTCGGCGGACATCCAGTAATTGCGCTCGACATCGCGGGCGATCCTCTCCGCGGGCTGGCCGGTGTGATTGGCCAGGATTTGGTTCAAGATTCCGCGCAGCTCCAGGATCTGTTTGGCCTCGATCTCAATGTCAGTGGCCTGCCCCTGGGCCCGCCCCCAGGGCTGATGGATCAGGATCCTGGAAAAAGGCAGGGCCGACCGTTTGCCCCTGGCCCCGGCGGCCAGGAGAACCGCGGCCATGCTGGCGGCGATGCCCGTGCAGATCGTGTTGACCTGCGGCCGGATGTACTGCATGGTGTCGTAGATCGCCAGGCCGGAATATATGTCGCCTCCGGGGCTGTTGATATAGATGAAGATATCCTTGGCGGGATCCTCTGATTCCAGGAAAAGCAGCTGGGCGATGACAAGATTCGCCATGTTGCCCTCGATCTCGCCGCCGATGAAAACGATCCTTTCCTTGAGCAGCCTGGAGAAGATATCGTAGGATCGTTCGCCCCGGTTGGTCTGCTCGATGACGATGGGAACCAGGTTCAACTCGGTGCCTCCCCTCTTGCGCATGCGTCCTATTTTTTGGCGCGACGCTCCTCCGGCGCGGCCTCCGCTCGCTCCACCAGGAACCTGATGGTCTTTTCGCGGGCCAAACCGCTCCTGACAGCATCGATCCTGCCGGAGCGCTCGAGATCGCGGCGGAATTCCCCGATATCCTTGGCCTGGGTTAACTCGGCGAGCTCCTTGAGGCGATCCGCCAGTTCCTCCTCGGTGGCCTCGATCTTCTCCGCTTTACGGATTGCCTCCACGACCAGGTCGGTTTTGATCTCGGCCTCCGCTTCCCGGCGGATTTCTTCTTTCAACTCATCCTCAGTTTTGCCAAGATCGGACAAATACCGATCCAGATCCAAATCGCGGCGCGCCAGGTTCTGTCGCAGGCTTTGCAGGTGTTGATCGACCCTTCTCTGGATGAGGATCTCGGGCACCTTGACGGCGGCCCCATCCACGACCTGTGCCAGCACACGCTCGGCAAAGACCTTCTCCGCCTCGCGCTCGGCCGCCTTGGTCAGGGAGGAAAGGATCTCGGCCCGCAATGCCGCCATGGTGTCAAAGCCCAGGCTCTTGGCGAACTCGTCGCTCAGTTCAGGCAGTTCCCGCGTCTTGATCTCGCGCAACGTTACCTGGAAGACGGCTTCCCGTCCGCCCAGATCCTCGACGCGGTAATCATCCGGGAGCTTTGTCCTTACTTCCCTGGTCTCGCCGCGCTTCATGCCCACGATCGCCTCGGCGAAACCGGGTAGATACCCCCCCCCGCCCGCCTCGAGCGTGTATCCCTTGGCCGAGCCGCCGCGGAAGGGATGTTCGTCGACATAGCCGTCGAAATCGATGACGGCGAAATCACCCGCGGCAAGCTCGTCATGGCCGGCCAGCACCAGCTCGGCATACTGCCCGCGCAAAGCGGACAGACGTTCCTCCACTTCGCGCTCGCCGATCTCCACCGCGGGCCGTGCGGCCTTGATCCCGATATACCTGCCCAGACCGACCTCCGGCAAGACCTGGACTTTGGCCTTGAAGACGAAATTCTTGCCCTCGCCGATGGGTTCTATGACGTCCAACTCCGGCCGGTCGATGGGTTCCAGGTCGTGCTCGGCCAGGGCCCGGCGATAAGCCTCGGGCACGAGCAAATCCAAGGCCTCGTCGTAGAGAATCTCCTTGCCGTAACGGGCCTCGAGGATCGGGCGGGGGACCTTGCCCTTGCGAAAGCCCGCCACCTTTACCTTGAGTGCGACCTGCTGATATGCCTTGCCAAGCGCCGCGTCAACTTCGGCCGGATCCAGATCCACCTCGATTTCGACCTGGTTCCCATCTAGCCTTTCCACGTTGGAGTGCATCAATGCTCCCCCTAGGAGTCCTTATATCATATGAAAGACGGCGTTTTTTCCTACCGGGCTGCAAAAACACCCGCGATACGAGACGAACCGGCAGCCCGTCCCGGCCGCAAGGCAGGCAACCACCACATGAGGCGTGACCGCTGTTTGCCTCAGCTTAGTATACTCCAGGGCATAGTACCAGTCAAGCCTGGCAAAGGCGGCCAATCCCAGCCAGGTGATTGAAACGCCGGGCTCCCTCGCGCGAACGCCCCGGAATCCAGCCTGGCTGCGCCACATAGAATCAGAGAAAGGAGGCGTGCTTTGCCATGACGGGAGACCGGCGGCGTCCCTTACACCTGCTTTGCTGCCTGGCCGTGGGAGCCTGCCTGACTCCTGCCGTGTTCGCCTCGCGCGCTCCGGCTGATGCCGCGCCGCGCCAGACGCTCCGGGCATTCGTCGGCGCCCTGTATCAAAAGCGGGCGGCGGCGCTCCTGACCGGCCGCACAGCCGTGTTGAGGCAATTCTATGGCAGCGGGAATGCGGCCGAAACGGCCCTGGAGCATGAGAACCTCCGCACCGCCAACCTGCACGCGTGGTTGCGCCTGCACAGCCTGCGCCTGCGTGCCGTATGGCCCAATCTGCGCCTCGTGCATCCCGAGATGAACCGGCGGGACCGGGCCACGGTCTACATCACGCTTTCCGCCCTGCTGTCCTACTGCGACCCTGACGGAAGGATGTCCAACACCTTTGGCTACACCACCTACCACGTGCTGGTAGCGGAGCGCGCCGCCGGCCGGTGGCGCGTGGCCAGCGAATGGTACGAGGATCCGCTGGATGAGTGCGCCGTAGCAGGTGATGGCGGAGCGGGCTTGGCCGCGCCCCTCCTGGCGGCCGCTCCCCGCGAAACATCCGCCGCCCGGCTGGCGGCGGGCAGGTATGCCGACCGCTACTGCGGGGTGGCCGTACCGGGCTGCGCGGATGGGCGCTACAATCGGCGTTACCGGGATTTCACCTTTGACGGTGGTGACTGCGCCAATTTCGTCTCACAGGTCCTGACCGATCGCGAGGCGGGAGGGCTCGACACCGACTGGTCGTGGTTCAGCGGCGGCGGTGGAGGCACAGTCGCCTGGACCAAGGCGGACGCCCTCGTCCATCACCTGCTCGACACGGGCAGGGCAACCTTGCTCTACCGGCTCCCCATAGACGCGCTCATGGCCCGGACGGATCTTTCGCGCCTCAGGCCGGGCGATGTCGTGGCCTACCAGCACCACGGCGCCATACGCCACGTGGCCGTGGTCACCTGCCGGGACTGGCGCGGCTGGCCGCTGGTCGACAGCCACACCGTGGATCGCTACCACTGCCCCTTCGATCTCGGCTGGAGTGGCGCCACGGTTTTCTGGCTCCTGCAGACCGCCTTGCCGTAGAAGTGGTGCAGACTTTAAGGATTCCGGCTTTAATCACGTAAAACGGGAAACGATATCATATGATTTACATGATAAACGTGATTAACAGGATTCAGGCCTAAGCTCATTGAAAAAGATGATCTAATAGACAAAGAATCCGTGTAAATCCTAAAAATCATGTTAATCCTGTTAAACCGTTCTAATCTACGTAAGGCAATCTGTTGTTTCAAGCCTCTGCGGCGGTATCCTCCTCGACCAATTCGCCCCTGGTCAAGACGTTCTGCTCCCGGCATAAACGCCAGTACCCGCCGCGCGCGGCGAGCAGTTCCTCGTGCCGGCCGCGTTCCGCGATCTCCCCCTCCTCGATGACCACGATCTGATCCGCCGCCTGGATTGTGGAGAGCCGGTGGGCGATGACGAACGCCGTCCTCCCGGCCAAAAGGTGCGCCATGGCTGCCTGCACCTTGCGTTCGGTGATGGTGTCCACGTGGGCGGTGGCCTCATCCAGGATGATGAGCCGCGGCTCGGCCAGGATCGCCCGGGCGAACGACAACAGCTGCCTCTGGCCCGAGGACAAGTTGCCGCCCCGCTCGTGCAGGACGGAATCGAGGCCCAGCCCTTGATCGGCGATTTCCAAGAGCCCCGCGGCGCGCAGGGCGGCAAGCATTTCCTCGTCGGTGGCCGTTTTTTTACCATAACGTAGATTATCCCTGATGGTGCCGGAAAAAAGGAAGGGCTCCTGGAGGACGAGAGCGATCTGGCTCCTGTAACTATGGAGATCCGTCGCGTTGATGTCCACCCCGTCCACGCGAATGACGCCCGCCTGCGGGGTGTAAAAGCGGCAGAGCAGGTTGATAAGGGAGGTCTTGCCCGCGCCCGTCCTGCCCACCAGGGCCACGAGCTGGCCTGGGGAGACCGTGAGATTGATGCCGCGCAGGATGGTCCGCGACTGGTCGTAGCCAAAGGTGACCCCCTCGAACTCGACCCGCCCGCGCACGGGCGGCATGGCGGGCAGGATCGCGTCATGCTCCGCTTGTTCGGCCAGGATCGCGTTGATCCTCACCGCGCCCGCCAGCGCGCGCTGGATGACCCGGTACGCCTGGGAGAGCCCCCGCAGAGGGCCGAAGAACTCACCCGCGTAACCCATGAACGCCGCCAGGCCGCCGACGGTCAGCGTGCCTTTGAGTACAAAGTAACCGCCGGCCAAAAGCATCCAACCCGAGCTGGCCGTCCAGGTCGCGTCGACGATGGGCCAAAAAAAGCCGAAGACGCGGACCGCGCGCAGGCCCGCCCTGAGGAGGGTCTGGTTGGCTTCCTCGAACCGCTCGCCGAACCTCCGCTCGGCGCAAAAGGCTTGAATGACCTTGATCCCGGATACATTCTCCTGCAGAATGGCATTGACAGTTGAGGCCCGCTCCCTGACCTCGTCCTCGGCGCGGTGGATGCGGCCGCTCAGAAAGGTAAAGACGAAGAGCATGGGCGGCAGGCTCGCCATGGCCACCAGAGCCATGCGCCAATCCAGCGCGAGCATGATGCCGACGAAACCCGCGCAGATCAGCACATCGCCGACCATCTGCACGATGGTGCCGGAAAAAAGCTCGGCCAAGGCATCCACATCGCTCGTCAGCCGCGTCATGACCTTGCCTACGGGCATGCGGTCAAAGAAGGCCACGGGCAGGCGCTGGAGATGGGTGAAGAGATCCAACCGGATGCGGCGGATCGTCCGCTGGCCGACATTGGCCATGATCCGCGTCCGCCAGGCATTGGCCAGAGCTGCCAGGATCATGACCCCGGCTGTGCACGCGATAAAAGCCGGGAAACCGTCGATCCGGCGCGGGGTGATGTACCGGTCGATGGCGATCCGCGCGGCGTACGGGAAGTACATGACGCCGCACGATCCGGTCAGCATCAGGATGAAGGCACAGGCGAGCCTGCTTCCCTGGGGAGCCAGGTAGCGCGCCAGAGACAGCAAGGCCTTAAAGCCGTTCTTGTCACGGGGTTTGCGTTGCGGCAAGGCTCTTTTCCACCTCCAGCGATCCCGGGGTCAAAAGCGACATCTGTTCATGGTACAGCCTGGCATAGAGGCCACCCGCGGCCAGGAGCCGGGCGTGGGTCCCCTCCTCCACGATCCTGCCCCGCTCCAGGACCACGATCCGGTCGGCCCGCATGGCCGTGGCGACGCGCTGGGCCACGACGAGCACGGTCTTGTCGGCGGCCCTCCGGTCGAGCGCCTCCTGGACCGCGTTCTCGGTGCGGGCGTCCAGGGAGGCTGTGGAATCGTCCAGGACCAGGATGGGGGCGTCCAGGAGCAGCGCCCGGGCCAGGGCGATGCGCTGGCGTTCGCCCCCGGAGAGACCGATGCCGCGCTCGCCGACCATGGTCCGGTACCGGTCGGGCAGCCGGGACACGGTCTCGGCGATCTGGGCGTCGGTTGCCGCGCGTTGGATCATCTCCTCGGCCGCATCCTCGCCGCCGAGGGCGATGTTCTCCGCCACCGACAGGGAAAAAAGGAAATTATCCTGGAAGACGAAGCCGACTTGCCGCCGGAGTTCCGCGAGTGGCCACTCCCGCAGGTCGCGCCCGTCCAGGAGCACCCGGCCGCCGGTCGGATCGTAAAAGCGCGGGATGAGGTTGGCCACCGTGGTCTTGCCAGAGCCCGTGCCGCCGATGATGGCCACCCGTTCCCCCGGACGGATCTCCAGGTTGAAATCGTGGAGGGAATACGCCTCATCCTCCTGATCCTGATAGCGGAAGGAAACATGCTCGAAAACCAGGTGCCCTGCGGCGGGCCGCCTGTCCGCGCATTGGGGCGGGCCGACCGGCTGGTCCGCCTCGTCGAGGAGCTGGAAGATGCGGGCCGCCCCGGCCAGGGCCTTGCTGATCAGGTCGGCTAGCCACCCCGACTCCCGCAGGGGCCAGTAGAGAAACTGGGTGTAGCTGGTAAAAGCCATGACCACGCCCAGGCTGATCCGGCCTCTGGCCGCGAGGTAACCGCCAAAGCCAAGCACGGTCAGGGTCAAGGCCGCGCCGAGAAAATCCAGACCGGGATTGAGCAGGCTGTTCATTTGCGCCACGCGGAGGTTGGCCCGCATCAGCGCCTCGTTCTCCCGGTCGAACTTTGCGATCTCCTCCGGGGCGCGCGTGAAGGCCTTGACCACCCTGATACCGGAGATGTTCTCCTGGGCCGCGATGTGGAGCGTGCCGGAGCGTGATTCGATCTCGTCGTAGTGCGGGCGCACCGCCCGGCTGTAAACGACGATGCACAGGACCACGAACGGTACCACGGCCAGCACCGCCGCGGTGAGGAGGGCGTCGAGCAGGAACATGGTGACCAGGGTGCCGGAGATGAGCACGGTGTTGGTCACGGCGATCAGGACGACAAAACCCGTGCCGTCCCTGACGGCGTCAACGTCCTTGGTCAGGCGGGACATGATGTCCCCGGTCTTTGTGCGGTCAAAGTAGGCGAAGGGCAGCCGCAAAAGCTTGAGGAAGAGAGCGCGCCGGATATCCGCGCCGATCCGGTTCCCGAGCGATTCCTGCATGTAGATCTCGAGGTAAATGGCGCTCGCGCGCACGATCGCCAACCCGAAGCTCCAAAGCGCCAGCCTCACCAGGACATCCAGAGCGCCCGGAGCGCGGGCCGTCATGACCTCGACGGCCCGGCGCAGGATCAGCGGCACCAGGAGCAAGGTCAGGGCGTCTATCATCATGCCGAGGTATGCCAGGACCATCATGGGCCACCTCTTCATGCCCATGGCCATGGCGCGCAGGTACTGCCGCAATCAACCGCACCTCCGCACAGAAAAGCGCCGTCCCTCACGGCCGGCGCTTATACATCCCAACAAAACGCGCCGCTGGTCCTGAACAGTTCCGGCGGCGCGTGATGGATCAATCGTGATCCGTCTTCAGGCAGGCCTCGCCGGCAGGCATCCGGGATTATATGAGAACATACGGGATGCCCGCATCTCCCGCCCCCCTTTTCAACTTCCAACCTTTTCAATCTTACCATAGAGTGGTTATAGGGGTCAAGGCTGGCTGCCGGAGCAATCGGCTGGGAGGCGATCCTTACGCCGCAGAACGTGGTTGCCGCAAAAATGCTGCGGCACTCGATACCGGTACCGATTCCGACCCCGATCATTTGGGACAAGACGCCGCGGAGGCCTGCGGCCAAGGGGATGCGGGCACCTTTTGCTATGAGGGCGCGTGGGTCCGCGTGGACAGGATCCTAGCGGGCGGTGCGTGGCGGGTGGAGGACTGCCGCGTCCTGGCGGAGGATTCCCCGGATCACTACCCCGTGGTCACGGATTTGAGGCTGGAGTGATCAGCCCTTCCAATCGCCCGACAGCCCGGCCTTTCCCGCCGTGCCCTCCGCTTTGATCGTGCCCCCCGCCGGCATCTCGTGCCGGTAGTACATGGCAACGATGCTCTCGCGCAGGTAATTGACGATGCGCCGTTTCTCGTAGCCAAAGGGATGCGCGGGATCGTAGGCGATGCCTTCGCCGATCCTGATCGCGTTCTCATCTTTATTGACTGAGACGGGATAAAAGACGGCGATGAGGTTCTGGCGGCGGTAGAGATTCCTGGCTACGTTGACAAAGCCGGCGTGGAACTGGTCGATGCCCTCCCTGGTGTCGATCTCGGCCAGTTCGGGAAAGACCAGGACGTGGCGGCCCCCGCCCAGTTCCGCCACGCTCCTTTCCACGGCGATGAAGAGCTTGCGGCTCTTTTTGTGCACGGGGATGGCATGGATGTATTCCATGACGGAGACGCAGACCCGGCCGATGACCACCGCCACGAGCCGGCTCAAGGGCCGCCTGAGATGCATCTCGCGCTCCACGAATTCCTTCTCAAGATGCTGGGGACAGAGCCTGCGGTCGGTGACCTCGTGCGTCACCCAGGGGGTAAAACCCAGAGGGAAATGGGCGGTGAGCAGCACCGGCCCGAATGAGCCGAGATGGTTGGAGACGAAGATCGCGGGACGATCTCGATCGATATGGTCGATACCGATGATCTCGGGCCTTTGCCAAAAAAACCGGACGATCCTGCGGATGCAGCCATAGACCCAGTCGTTCACCGCTCATACCCTCCGCGTCCATCAAAAGCGTTATGAAAACCCATTTGATGACCGGAAACGCAGATTACGGCCTGTATGTCTTCGGCGAATCCGCTTGATTTCCTACTCTTGTCGGCTAGAGGGCGTACGAGCGAAGTACCATTATTGACCAACACGGCCGTTTCCTTGTATAATCGAGGCATGAGCAGATACATGGACATGCCGCAACGCATCCTCATGGGGCCGGGCCCGAGCGAGGTCCCGCCCCGCGTCCTGGCGGCCCTGGCCCGGCCGACCGTAGGCCACCTGGATCCCGCCTTTCTGGCGGTGATGGACGACACCCGCGCAAAGCTCAGGCAGGTCTTCCGCACCGCCAACGAGATGACCCTGGCCATGAGCGGCACGGGTTCGGCGGGCATGGAGACCGTCCTCGTCAACCTCGTCGAGCCGGGCGACCGGGTGCTCGTCTGCGTAAACGGCGTCTTCGGCGCGAGGATGGCCGACGTGGCGGGCCGCTGCGGCGCGGTGGTGGAAACCATCGAGGCGCCGTGGGGGCGCGCCTTCGAAACCGGGGAGATCCTGGCCGCCGCGCGGCGCGTAAAGCCCGCATTGGTGGCCCTGGTCCATGCCGAGACCTCCACCGGCGTGCACCAGCCCGTGGAGGGATTGGCCGAGCCCCTGCACGAGCTGGGCGCCCTGCTCGTCCTGGACTGCGTCACCAGCCTGGGCGGCATGCCGGTGGAGATCGACGCCTGGGGCGTGGACGCGGCCTACAGCGGTTCCCAAAAATGCCTTTCCTGCCCGCCCGGCCTGGCGCCCGTGACCCTCTCGCCGCGGGCGGTGGAACGGCTCCTCGGCCGCAGGACCAAGGTGCAGAGCTGGTACCTGGACCTCGGCATGATCCGGCAGTACTGGGGGGAACAGCGGTTCTACCACCACACCGCGCCCGTCAACATGCTCTACGCCCTGAATGATGCCTTGGCCGCCGTCCTCGAGGAGGGCCTGGAGGCGCGGCATCGGCGGCATCGCGAGGCGCACGAGCTGCTCCGGGCGGGCCTCTCCGCGCTGGGCATGGGTTATCTCAGCCAGGAAGGCCGCCACCTGCCCATGTTGAACGCCGTGGCCGTCCCGGAGGGCGTCGACGATCCGATGGTGCGGCAAAAGCTGCTCTTGGAGTACGGCATCGAGATCGGCGCGGGCTTGGGGGCTTTCAAGGGCCGCGCCTGGAGGATCGGCCTCATGGGACACGGCGCGACGAAAAGGAACGTCACCCTACTCCTGGCGGCGCTCGGGGACATTCTGGCCGCCAGATAACGCCGGGAACAATATCACCGCAGGATTCAGGGTCTAAAATACATCAATCCCGGATCTAAACGGAGGGGCTCACGCCCCCCCGTTTTTTGCTGTCGGCCCGGGTTCATGTGTTGCGATGAGTCTGTCCGGGTAATGCCGCCAGTACCTATTTATCGCGGTACCGTGCGGCTCCTGATCCCAGAGTGTGTGCTCCTTTGGTCGTGAATCGAGTTAGCCGCATAAACTCCTAGATCGTGTACTTGAACTCCCACCACGGGCTCTTGCGTCCCGCGGCCCCCCCGGCTCCGACCGCCCACACGCGCCAGCGGCCGGGTTGCGCACCGACGAAATCGAAGGTGTAGAAGGTCGTGGTCAGATTCGTCTTCATGATGTAGTTTTCCCAGCCGGCGCCGTAGTACTGCACCTCCAGGTTGTAACCGGTCGCGCCGGGCACCGGGTTCCACTTGAGGGTGGTCGTGCGGGGGTAATGGCTGAAGACGCTGCCGTTGGGAGGAGAAACCTGGATCGGCGCCGCAAGGCCCACGCTGCTGCCGCCGCCGCGGGTAAAGGTATAAGTAGCGGTGTAGTTGGAGCGGCCGCTGCCGTCGGTGAACCGGGTCAGGACCTCGGCCTGCAACCGGTTGCCGCTGGCGGGACGGATGACCATGATCGTTTCGGAGAAACCGGGATTGAAGACGGCCGTAAGGGCCAGCGCCGTGCTGTAAATATTGGCGCTGACATTGGGGGCATAGGCCGTGGCCACGACCTCCCCCCAGTCGCAGTCCGTGGGATGGCACTGCCCCCAGGCGTGAACGCGCGCGTGCGCGCCGTCCCACGTGATGACGAGCTGTGTGACGCCGGGGGTGGCCGGGTTGGTGTTCCGCCAGGTGCCCACGAACTGGGGTATGCTTGCCGAGACGGTCGAGGCCGCGGCCAGGGCGAGCGCCAGGACGAGGACCGCCAGGAGCAATACTGCCTTTCTCAAAGCGTTCTCCCCCTTTTCATTCGATCACTACCATAACCACCCCGTAAACCTGGTAAAAAAGCTCCGAGTCCCGGAAGCGCCTCGGCCGCCATGTATCATGTGCCGGAAGCGGATCCCGATCGGCCTTCCGAAGCTCCGGACGGCCGCGAAAGCCACCTCCTTTTAAAAATAGTCGATGATAACTTTATTGACTGAAGCCGTTCTTCAATTCAGGCCAATATCCTGCCGATGCGAACCCGCGGCTCACCGCGATTTCCTGCCTGGCCAGCGCAGGTAGGCCTCGATGAAAAGGTCGATCTCCCCGTCCATGACCGCCTGCACGTTGCCCGTCTCCGCCTCGGTGCGGTGATCCTTGACCATGGTGTAGGGGCAAAAGACGTAGGAACGGATCTGGTTGCCCCAGGCGATCTCCGTGTACTCGCCCTGCAGTTCGGACATTTTTTTCTCCTGTTCCATGCGGTAGTGGTCGGCGAGGCGCGCGCGGAGCAGGGCCATGGCGCGGGCGCGGTTCTGGATCTGGGAGCGCTCGTTCTGGCAGGCCACGACGATCCCCGTCGGCAGGTGGGTGATCCTGATGGCCGACTCGGTCTTATTGACGTACTGGCCGCCGGCGCCGCCCGAGCGGTAGGTGTCGATCTTTAGATCCTCGGGCCGGATCTCCACGCTCGCGTCATCCTCGATCTCTGGCACGATGTCCACAGAGGCAAAGGAGGTATGGCGCCTGGCGTTGGCGTCAAAGGGCGAGATGCGCACGAGCCGGTGGACGCCCTTCTCACCCTTGAGGTAGCCGTAAACCAGCTCGCCCCGTAAAAGCAGCGTCGCGCTCTTGATACCGGCCTCGTCGCCGGGCAGGAGGTCGATTAAGTCCGTCTTGAGGCCGCGCCTCTCGGCCCAGCGGTTGTACATGCGGTAGAGCATGTTGGCCCAGTCCTGGGACTCGGTGCCGCCTGCGCCGGGATGGATGATGAGGTAGGCGTTGTGGCGGTCGTACTCCCCGGAGAGCAGGACGGCCAGTTCTATATCGTCCAGCCTCTTGCCCAGGGCTGGCAGGCCGGCCTCGATCTCGGCTAGGACCTGCCGGTCCCCCTCCTCGAGGGCCAGGGCCAGCAATTCGCGGCTCTCGCCGATGGCGCCATGCAGGCGCTCCACCTTGTCGACCTGGGACTTGAGCCCGTTCAGTTCCTGCAGGACACGCTGGGCCGCCTCGGGATCGCCCCAGAGGCCGGGATGGACGCTTTCCTGCTCGAGTTCCTTCAGGCGGGCGATCTTGGCGTCGAGGTCAAAGATACTCCCTCATCTTTTCGATCCGGGCGGTGAGATCCGCCAGCGCGGCGCGGAGTTCGGCGGGTTCAGACATTGCTTCACTTCCTCGATCTTTTTATGACAGGGGTGAAGGGGTGACAAGGTGACAGAGTGATCCGAGTGACGAAGTGACGGGGTGAGACGGTGACTGGGTGACGGAGTGATTATACGCGTGACTCACCCTGCTTTGTACAGTCGCAGCGTTCGTTCGATCACGACCCGGTCACGCTCACTCCTTCACCCGTTCACCCCTTCACCTTCACGCCTCATCAGGCCGTATTGGCCCCGCAGCATTTTTTGTACTTGCGCCCGCTGCCGCAGGGGCAGGGATCGTTGCGGCCCACTTTCTTGACCACGCGGCGCTGGGCCACGACCGCCTGGCCGTCCTCATCGCGGTTGGTCACGATCTGGCGGTGCCTCGGCCGGCGCTGCGTTTCCTCCTTCAACAGCCTGAGATGGGTGAGGTAACGCACGACGTCGGCCTGGGTCTCGTCCGTCATCTCCTTGAACATCTTGTAGGCCTCGAACTTGTATGCGACCAGGGGATCGTGCTGGCCGTACGCCCGCAGGCCGATGCCTTCGCGCAGGTCGTCCATGTTTTGGAGGTGATCCATCCATTTGCTGTCGATGGTGCGCAAAAGTACGATACGCTCCAGCTCGCGTAGCTGTTCTGCGCCGATCTGTCTCTCTCTGTCCGCGTAGGCCGCTAACGTCCTGTCCAGGAGCTCCTGGCGCAAGGCGTCCCGCCCCAGGCCGTCCAGGGAGTCCACGCTAAGGCCGAAGGAGGGCAGGCAGAGCAGGCGCCCCTCCTGCAGGAGCCCGGAGAGGTCCCATTCATCGCGCGGGGCGCGCTCCGGGGCGTGCGCCTCGAGGAGGCGGTCGATGCAACCCTCGATCATCTCGACCACGCGGCCGCGGACATCCTCCCCGGCCAAGAGTTGCCGGCGCTGGGCGTAAACGATCTCGCGCTGCTTGTTCAGGACGTCGTCGTACTCCAGGACGTTCTTGCGCAGGTCGAAATTCCTGGCCTCCACCTTGCGCTGGGCTCCCTCGATGGACTTGGAGACCCGGGGATGGTCGATGGGCATGTCCTCGGTCCAGCCGAGCCGCTGCATGAGGTTGCCGATCATCTCCCCGCCAAAGAGGCGCATCAGGTCGTCTTCCAGCGAGACGTAGAAACGGGACGACCCAGGATCCCCCTGCCGCCCGGAGCGCCCGCGGAGCTGGTTGTCGATCCGCCTGCTCTCGTGCCGCTCGGTGCCTATGATGTGCAGGCCCCCGAGGGCCACCACCTGCCGATGCTCCTCGGCGGTCACCGCCTCGGCCCTGGCGCGGGCGGCTGGCCATGCGGCCTCCCATTCCGCGCTTTTTTCCACGGGGTCCAGGCCCTCGCTCCGCAGGGCTGCCCGGGCCAGAAAGTCCGGGTTGCCGCCGAGCATGATGTCCGTGCCGCGGCCGGCCATGTTGGTGGCGATGGTCACCGCCTTGAGCCGCCCGGCCTGGGCGATGATCTCGGCTTCCTTCTCGTGGTACTTGGCGTTCAGGACCTGATGCGGGATACCCTCCGCCCGGAGCAGCCTCGAGAGGCGTTCGGAGTTCTCGATGGTAATGGTGCCCACGAGCACCGGCTGGCCCAGCTGGTATTTCTCCTTGATCTCCTCCACCACGGCCTGGAATTTGTACCTCTGCGTGCGGTAGATTACATCGGGATGATCCACGCGGATCATGGGCACGTTGGTGGGGATGACCACCACGTCGAGCTTGTAGATCTTGCTGAACTCGGCCGCCTCGGTCTCCGCCGTGCCCGTCATCCCCGCGAGCTTGGCATACATGCGAAAGTAGTTCTGAAAAGTGATGGTGGCCAAGGTCTGGTTTTGCTCCGCGACCTTGACACCCTCCTTGGCCTCGATGGCCTCGTGCAGGCCGTCGCTCCAACGGCGTCCGGGCATGAGCCGGCCCGTGAACTCATCCACGATCAGGACCTGGCCGTCCTTGACCACGTAATTAACGTCCTGCTCAAAGAGCCAGTACGCCTTGACAAGCTGGTGGATGGCGTGGATGCGCTCGGAGATCTGCCGGTAGCGCAGATCGAGGGCCTCCCGGGCCTGCGCCTTTTCCTCGATCGGGAGATCGCTTTCCTCGATGGCCTGTGCCTCCACGTCCAATTCGGGCAGGACGAAATCATCCGTCCGCCCCTGGCCGAGAAGCTCGAGGCCCTTCTCCGTCAGCTCCACGGCGTTGGCGTGCTCGTCCACGACGCAGAACAGTTCCCCATCGAGCTGGGGCAGGGTTTTTTCCACGGAGAGCCTGCTCTCCAGCCGGTCTATGCGGCCTTTCAGGGACGGCTCCTGGGCGATCAGTTCCAGGAGCCGCGGGTTCTTGGGATCGCCCCTTTTCACCAGGAGAAACTTTTCCAGCGCTTCATCGCCGGATCCTTCCTCACGCAGCCTGATACCCTCGTCCAGCAGGCTGCGGATGAGGCGGCTCTGGTTTTGGCGCAGGCGGATGACAAGGGGTTTTAGGTCGAGAAAGAGCCGCTCGTCGTCGCGCTCGACTGGGCCCGAGATGATGAGCGGCGTGCGAGCCTCATCGATCAGGATCGAGTCGACCTCGTCCACGATGGCGTAGTGCTGCTCGCGCTGGACGATCTCGTCCGGGCTGATGGCCATGTTGTCCCGGAGGTAGTCAAAGCCGAACTCGTTGTTGGTCCCGTAGGTGATGTCGGCGCCGTAGGCGGCGCGCCGTTCGGCGGCGTTGAGATGATGGAGGATGACGCCCACGGTGAGACCCAGGCTACGGTAGATCGGCCCCATCCACTCGCTGTCCCGCTTGGCCAGATAGTCGTTGACCGTCACGATATGGACGCCGCGGCCGGTGAGGGCGTTCAAGTAGGCGGGCAGCGTGGCGACGAGCGTTTTGCCCTCGCCCGTCTTCATCTCCGCGATCTTGCCCTCGTGCAGGACCATGCCGCCTATGAGCTGGACGTCAAAATGGCGCTGCTTGAGGGTGCGCTTGGCAGCCTCGCGCACCGCGGCGAACGCCTCCGGCAGTAGATCGTCGAGCGTCTCGCCTGCGGCCAGCCGCTGCCGGAATTCATCCGTCTTGGCGCGCAGCTCTTGCCCGGAGAGTCTCTCGTACTCGGGTTCCAGGGCGTTGATCGCCTCCACCCTGGGCTGCAGCCGCTTGAGTTCCCGCAGATTCGTGTCCCACAAATTCTTTAAGGCGTTGAACACATGATCCCCTCCCAGACGGTCGCGCAGGGGCGGAAAGGCCGGTTTGCCGCCGGCGTTGCCGCGCCAAGAGCTATTATACCATACCATGCCCCGCGGGGACAGAACACCGCCGCGTCATGCAAACGGCGGGCAATAAAAAAGACCGGCCGCGCCGGTCCGCGATGCCTCGGGCTTGGTCAGGGCTACCGCTCACTCCAAGACCCCGACCACCAGGGCGATGATGAAAAACGCGCCGGCCAGCCAGGCGGTCACCTTCGTCAGGAGCTTTTCCAGGCCCTTGTTCTTGGCAAAGAACATCTGGCCGCCGCCGCCGATGGAGCCCAGGCCCTCGCCCTTGCTCGGCTGGGCGACCACGAGCGCGATGAGACCGACGGAAATGAGCACGAGAAGGATATTGAGAACGATCAATTCGGCCACTCCCTCGTTTGAAGCCTGTGCGCGTATTGACATGGACCACTAAATACAGTGTTACCGTGTGGCACTTGATACCAGAGTTTGTGCTCCCAAAGCCATGCCTCGGGTTGGTCGCACAAGCTCTTTGGCGCTGTGAAGAGCCGGACCGCGCGACTTCTCCCGTGTATTCTACCATACCCCCCCGGATTTTGACAAGCCCCGGAACCTTGCCGGCGTTGACGCTCGCCCGACCCCATGCTATACTTTGGTAAACCTCGCGCGGAAGGAGGCATAGGCCCGTTGCCCCTTGATGCCCTGGCAATCGCCGCCGTCCGCGGCGATCTCGAGCGCCGGATAATCCATGCCCGGATCGAGCGCGTGGCCCAGCCCGGCCGCGGCGAGCTCCTCTTTACCCTGCGCCGGGGCGCGGCCGCGCACCTGCTCCGGTTCTCCGCCGACCTGCCATGGCCCTGGGTGGGGCTCGTGCGCACCCCTCCCCCCTCCCCCGCCAACCCCCCGTCCTTTTGCATGCTGCTCCGCAAGTATCTCGGGGGCGGCAGGCTGCTCCGGCTGGCGCAACCGCCCTGCGAACGCCTGCTCGGCCTCGTGGTGGAGCATTACGACGAGATCGGGGCCGTTGCCGAGTTCACGCTCTGGCTGGAGCTTTTTGGGCGGCGCGGCAATGCCGTCCTGGTGAACGCGGCGGGCGCGATCGTGGATGCGCTCCGGCGCACGGGTCCCGAGGCGGCCCGCCCCCTGGAGCCGGGCGCCGTTTACGCGCCCCCGGATTCAGCCGGCCGCCTCAATCCCCTGGAGCTGGCGGCGGATACCTTTGCCAATCTCCTGCGGCACGCCCCGGCCGGCACCCCCCTCGGCGGCCTGCTCCAACGCAAACTTGTCGGGCTCTCCAGGGAGACGATCGCGGCGATCATCGCCGGAGCCGGGCTGAATCCAGACCTGCCGGCCGCCGGACTCCCGCTCGAAGACGCCGCCCGGCTTTGGCACGCCCTGTCCGGCCTGCTCGCGGAGGCCGCCGCCGGGCGCTTTTCGCCCCGCGTCATCACGGACGGCCAGGGTCGGGCCGTGGACGTCAGCGCCTTGCCGATCATTTTACCTCCGGGATGGAGCCAGGAGCCGGTGGACGCCCCGGCGGAGGCGGCGGGGCGCGTCTATGCCGATCTGGCCCGGGACGAACTGGCAGGGCGGTTGCGGACGAGGCTCCTTGCCCGGGCAAGATCGGAACTGGCCAAGATCGAGCGCAAGCGCGCCAAGCAGCTCGCGGAGGAGTCCGCCGCCGCCGGCGCCGACCGTTACCGCGAATACGGCGACCTCATCTACGCCCACCTGGCGGAGATCCCGCGCCAGGCCGACCGGGTGCTCCTGCCCTCATTCACCGCGCCGGGGATCATGGTGGAGATTCCGCTCGATCCGGCCCTCGCGCCCGGCGCGAACGCCCAGGCCCACTACCGGCGCTACCAGCGGGCCAAGCGCGGCCAGAACGCCATCGCGGCCCAGTTGGCCAGGACCAATGAAGAAGCGGCATACCTGGAGCAGCTGATCTACTCGCTCGAGACCGCCGAGACCGCCCCCGAACTGGCCGAGATCGAGACGGAGATGGCGTCCGCCGGCCTGCTGCCCAGGCCCGCCCAAAAGGCGGCGCGGCCCTTGGGCCCGCGCGCGTATCTCTCGGCGGACGGCTGCGAGATCCTGGTCGGCCGCAACAGCCGCCAGAACGATCACCTTACCTTTACCCTTGCCGGCCCGGGCGATATCTGGCTGCATGCACGGGAGATCCCGGGGTCGCACGTTATCGTCAAAACGGCGGGCTACGCCCGCCCCCCGGAGGCCACCCTGCGCCAGGCCGCTCTCCTCGCCGCTTATTACAGCGGGGCGCGGGGAGGGACCAAGGTTCCCGTGGATTATACGGCCAGGCGGCATGTGCGCAAGCGCGCCGGCGGCCGTCCCGGACTGGTGACATACGATCATTTCGAGACGGCGATCGTGGATGCCCTGCCCGAGGCCCTGGCGGGGCTCGTGGAGATCCAGCCCGACGCCTTGAAACGGAGGGAACGAGATTGACCCTGAGACTGGCCCTGCCCAAAGGCAGCCTGCAGGATCAGACCCTGCGCCTTTTCCGGCGCGCGGGTTACAACATCACCGTGCCGGAGCGTTCGTACTACCCCGCGATTGACGACCCGGAACTCGAGGCGATGCTCATCCGGGCGCAAGAGGTCTCCCGCTACGTCGAACAGGGCATCCTCGACGCCGGCATCACCGGCAACGACTGGTTCCTGGACAGCGGCGCCAGGCTCGTGACAGTGGCCGAGCTGGTCTACTCCAAGCAAACCCTGAACCCCTGCCGGTGGGTCCTGGCCGTGCCGGCCGGCTCCCCCTGCCAGCGGCCGGAGGACCTGGCCGGCAAGCGCATAGCCACGGAACTGGTCAATGTGACGAAGGCTTTCTTCGCCGGGCGCGGGATCGGGGTTGAAGTGGAGTTTTCGTGGGGGGCGACCGAGGTCAAGCCGCCCGTGCTGGCCGAGGCCATCGTGGAGATCACGGAGACCGGCAGCTCGCTGCGGGCCAACAACCTCAGGATCATCGAGACCGTGCTCGAGGTCAAGAACTGCCTGCTCGCCAACGAGAGCGCCTGGCGCGACCCCTGGAAACGCCGCAAGCTCGAGAACCTGGCCCTATTGCTCACCGGCGCCCTGGCGGCCGAGGACAAGGTGGGCCTCAAGATGAACGTCCCCCGGGACAAGGTGGGGGACGTGCTCGGCGTCCTCACCGCTCTGCGCCGGCCGACGGTGAGCCCCCTCTCGGACCCGGGCTGGGTGGCGCTGGAGACCATCATCGACGAGCGCACCGTGCGCGACATCATCCCTGAGCTGAAGAGGGTCGGGGCCGAGGGGATCGTGGAATACCCCTTGAATAAGGTGGTTTACTGATTCCCACATCAGCTTTCTTAGCTTCGAAGCTCAGCTGAGACCCCTTCTCTTCCGCAGAGGCTCAGTTCGTGGTGATGGTTAGTCTTTTTCGGTACGTGAATTTGGGCCAAGGGTGTAGCAGGATGCGACAGGTTGAGCGCGAATCCCGATCTCATCACTTGCTTCAAACCCGCAAGGGCACGCGGCATTGCATCAACGTTGCTGGGGAGTGGCTGAGCATGGGCGATCCCGTGATCGAGGCTTATTACGATGCCAGTCTCCAGGGCGAGCAGGACCGCTTGGGCCGGCACAGGATAGAGTTCGCTACAACCTGGCTGGCGATGTAGAGACTTGTCCCTGCGAATTCGAAGATTATTGAGGTCATAAACAAAACATGATGAGGTGATGGCATGAAACGAAGAATCCTTATCGCTGCGGTGATTCTCCTCTGTGTCCTGGCCACGCTGGCCGGCGCCAAGGAGCAACCCAGGGGGCTATGCTGGGAGGTCAAATCGGGTCAAACCACCGTCCACATACTTGGTTCCATCCACATGATGCAGAAGGATATGTATCCCCTGTCGGCTCCAATTGAGGAAGCTTTCACCAAAGCGGACAAGCTGGTGGTGGAGATCGATGCCGAAGCGCACGCCAGTGAATTACAAACCTTGATCCTGAAAAACGGCATCTATCCGTCAAATGACTCTCTGAAGAACCACATCACCCCGGAAACATATGCACTCATCGAGAAAAAAGCCGCTGAATACGGCCTGAACATGTCGGTGCTCAATGCCTGTAAACCATGGTACATCGCCACGCTATTAAGCGTCCTTGGACTGCAAAAAGCCGGCTATCTCCCGGAGGAAGGCGTGGACCTCTATTTCCTGAAGAAGGCGAAAGCCGTCACCAAGGCCGTCGTGGAGTTGGAGTCGGTGGAGTTTCAGATTAACCTTCTCACCACCCTGGATGAACTTGTCCTCGAAGATACCGTACGCGAACTGGACCGTATGGAAGAGATTATCGGCGGGTTTACCTCCGCCTGGAAAAAAGGCGACGCCAAGGTGATAGAGGATCTAACCTTTGTAGACCTGGACGATCCATTATTGTCCGAGTTCTACGAGCGATTTTACTTCGCCCGCAACCGGGCCTGGGCGGAGAAGATCGCCGGCTTTCTCCAGGGCAAGGAGAAATACTTCGTGGTGGTGGGCGCGGGGCACGCGGTCGGCCCGAAGGGCCTGATCGAATTGCTCAAGACGAAAGGCTATTCCGCTACGCAGCTATAAGGCAAGAGTCATTTTGATGATTTGTCATAAAGGCCGCTATTTGCGGCCTTTTGTCATGAGATAGCTTAGGAGCCTGTGCGCGTAATGCCACGGACCACTAGACACAGTGGTACCGCTTGGCACTTGATACCAGAGTTTGTGCTCTGAATGCGATGAATCAGGTTAGTCGTACAAACTCTTATTTCTTTCGCAATCCGGCTTAACGGCGCTCTCTCTCCCGCCGGATCTCCCCCAACGCCCGCGTGACCGATTCGCGGCTGGCGCCGATCATCTCCGCCAGTTCCTGGTGGGTCATGGCGGCGAGGAATTCACCCTGATGCTGCTCCTCCAGGCGGGCCAGGAGGTTCTGCAGGCGCTCCTTGACCCCGTAAAAGGTCAGGTCCTCGATCATCTCGTCCGCCTGGCGCAGGCGCCGGCACAGCGCCAGGATCAGGCGCAAGGCCTGCTCCGGCTGGGCGGCGATGGCCTGCATGAACTGCCCGCGTGTCAAGGCGGCCAGCCTTGTCTGGACGAGCGCGGTCGCCTCCGCCGTGCGCTCGCCCCCGTCCAGGAGGGCGATCTCGCCCAGGATCCCCCCGGGGCCGATCACGGCCAGGGCCAGTTCGCGCCCGTCGGGCGCCAGCCGGCTCAACCGCACCTTGCCCTCCAATACCAGGTAGACGCGGTCCGCGAAGGAGCCCATGGCAAAGACGCTCTCTCCCGGGGCGTACGCCACCTCGTGCCCCTCCTTAAAAAGTGGGCGAAAATCGATCTCCCATCCCCCGGGGCGGTTCGTCTCCGGCGGGCTCAGCTGCCGCTCACCCTTTGCCCTTGTCCTGCCCGTGCCCCTGCCCGGGTTCGTCCTTGTCCTTGTCCTTATCCTTACCCTTGCCTCGCCCGTCACCCTCCCCGAGATCATCGCCCCCCACCTTTCCCTGCTTGCATTTACGGGGCTTTTCCGGGGATCTGCCCGGCTTGACCGAGGTCTCGTAACCCTGCGCGAGGAGGACCTTGCCGCCCCCGTCCAGCCGGTGCACGGTGACCAGGCCCTCGGCCACGCCGACCCAGGTGGTGCCGTCCGGCGCCACCGAGACGGAAAAAAGCGTGCCCCGCACCCCGGCCACGGCGGCGGGGGTCTCGACCTTGAAGTCGATCGCCTTCACGGTCTTTTTTACCAGGATCCAGAGACGCCCCAGCCACAGGAAGATCGCGTACCTCTCCGCCGTTTCCCGGGCGCTCAGGATGAGCACGGAGGCGTTCGCGCCCAGGCGCATGCGATGCCGCCCCAGGCTCAGCACGGCCCCGGCTTTCCTGCCGCTCGTCAGGCGGTCGCCCGCCATAAGAACCTGCCCCGCCCGGAGTGGGAAGGTCCCCGCCCCGCGGCGCAGTTCGACCCGGCCCCAGACCGACTCGGCCCTGCCCGCGGCGCTCAGAGTCAAGCCAAAGGCGGCGCATGCGATCAACACGGTCAAGACGATCGCGCCCAAAAGAACGCGGTATCCGGCCCGGCCCCTGATGGCCGCCACCCCCCTCTTACACGCATATAATCCAGGCGCGCGAGGCACAGGATTCCCCACTCATCATACCACGGGCATGTCCGCAATCTCCGTGACCGGCATCACAAGGCGGTAGACCCGGGCGGGCACGGCCCTGCCTCTGATCGGGATCAGGCCCCTGTCCTCCCAGACCGGGCCCGGCGCGCCGTCGAAACAGGCGACCCCGGCCAGGATCTCGCGCGGGCCGGCCATCTCCTGCAGGCGCGCCGCCAGGTTGACCGCATCCCCCACAGCCGTGTAGTCGAGACGTTCGTCGCCGCCCACGTTGCCGACCATGGCCGTTCCACTGGCCACGCCGATACCCGCCGGCAGCAGGCCGGGCCGCCGCAAGGCGCGTTGGATGGCGACCGCCGCGGCCAGGGCGTGCCGGCGGTGCTCCGCATCGGGCAGCGGGGCGCCAAAGATCCCCATCACGGCATCGCCCATGAACTTGTCGACCATGCCGCCAGACGCCAGGATGATCCGGCTCATGAGGCCCAAGTGTTCGTTGAGCGCGGACGCCACCGCCTCCGGGGGCTTATGCTCGGCAAAGGCGGTAAAACCGCGGAGATCGGCAAAAAGCACCGTGATCTCCCTGGCCTCCCCGCCGAGCCGGGGCTCGGGGCCGGCCATGATCTGGCGCAGGGCTTGGGGCGAGACGTACCTGGCAAAGGCGGCGTGCAGTCTCCGCGCCCTGTGTCTCTGCCGCGCGGCCCGGTCCACGAAATGCAGGGTCGTGGAGACGAAGGCGGCGGCGAACGGCGCCATGGGCGCCAGCCACAGGCCCCAGAGAAAGAGCACCAGGGAAGCGGCCGCGACGGCCGTACAGACGGCTGCCAGGCCGGCCGCCAGGCGCCAAAAACCTCCGGCAAAGAACCACGGCCCAAAAGACGCCGCGAACGACGCCAGCATGGCGGCCCAGACCGGGATGGGCCTGAGCCAGTCTCCCCCGGCTAGGGAGGCAAAGGCGTAGGCATGAAGATAGACGCCGGCCACCCGCCCCAGACGGCGTACGGAGACGGGGTAAAAATCCGCGGAAACGCCGTGGGCCGTAAGCCCCACGAGGACCGGGCGCCCGCGCCAGGTTTCCGGCCGGGCGCGCCCGGACAGGATCTCGCCTGCCGGAACCGTCGGCCAAGCGGATGGAACGAGGTCAATGGCGGGCTCGATCTCATCAGGCCAAGCCCGCGGCCTGGTGCCCGCGGCCTCGGCCAGGGCCGCCGCCAGAGAGAGACGCCGCTTCCCGGAGGCGCCGCATGCCGCCGGCAGGCGGCGGATGATGCCGTCGCCGTCTGGGAAAACGTCCACGAAACCCAGGCCGTAAGCAGCGGCGGACAGAAGAGGGGCGGGCGTCTCCGGCCGGCCCGGCCGTGGTCTGCCCGCGCCCGCGCGGCGGAGATCGAGCCTCTGCGCCAGGATGAAGCGCCCCTCGGAGAGCGCCCGGGCCAGCGCTAGGTCGCCGGGAGCCGGCTCGAGGAGGAGCAAATCGAGGCCTACCGCTTTCGGTCCGCCGGACGCGATCTCGTGCACGAGCCGGGCCAACGTGGCGCGGGGCCAGGGCCACCTGCCGAATTCGCGCAGCGCGTCCCCGTCGATGGCCACGACCACGGGCAGCTCCCGCCCGGCGCGAAAGACAGCCGTGGCCAACCGCGCCTGCGCGAAGGCGTCGTGCAGCGCGTAATCGGATTCGCGCCAAAGCCCCATGGCACCGGCGGCGAGCGCGGCCGCGAGCGCCGCCCCGGACAGGATGAGGCCGCCCGGCGGGCGTTTCACCGCCAGGGCTCCCGCCCGCGCCGGTCCTTGACGAGCCGGCCGCCGATCCAGACCATCCTGGGCCAGGTCCTGGTGTCAAAAGGATCGCCGTCCCAGAGGACCAGGTCCGCGTCCTTGCCTGGCTCGATCGATCCCAGGCGATGCTCGAGCTTGAGGATGGCGGCGGGATTGATGGTCAGGGCGCGCCAGGCCTCGTCCTCCGGCATGCCGGACCGCACGGCCAGGCCCGCACAGAGGGGCAGGTGCTCGATGGGGATGACCGGGGCGTCGGTCATGAGCGCCACCCGCACCCCGGCCCGGGCCAGGATGCCCGGGGTGGCAAAGGTCTTTTCCCTCAGCTCGTACTTGACGCGGGTGGAGAGCGAAGGGCCGACAACGGCTGGGATCCCCCTCTCCGCCAGGAACGGGGCGAGCTTGTGCCCCTCGGTGCAGTGCTCGATGACGATTTCGATCCCGAATTCGGAGGCGATCCGCACGGCGGTAAGGATGTCGTCGGCGCGGTGGGCGTGGGCGCGTAGGGGGATCCGCCGCTCAAGGACGGGAAGGAGCGCCTCGCTTTTCAGATCCCTGTCCTCGGCCTTGTCAGGGTCTTTCGCCGCGGCCTCCAGCTTGCGCCGGTAGTTCTGGGCCTTGACCAGGGCCTCGCGCAGGAGGGCCGCCGTACCCATCCTGGTCATGGGCGTCTTCTTTTGGCTGTGGTAGACGCGCTTTGGATTCTCGCCGAAAGCGGCTTTGACCCCCGCCGGGAAGCTCAGCACCATGCCGTCGACGGCCGCGCCATAAGTCTTGAGGACCGCCACCTGGCCGCCGATGACGTTGGCGCTGCCCGGAGCCAGGCAAACAGTGGTCACGCCGCCCTCGGCCGCGTCCCGCATGCCCATCTCCTCGGGGTTGATGCCGTCGATGACGCGCATGTGCGGGGTGACCGGGTCGGTCATCTCGTTGTAGTCCTCGCCCTCGAAACCGATACCCTCCTCGCCGATGCCGAGGTGGCAGTGCGCGTCGATGATGCCCGGGGTGAGGAGCCAGCCCCGGCCGGCCACGGTCTCGGCCCCGTCCGGCACGGCCAGGTTCTCCGCCACGGCCTTGATCCTGCCGTCCTCGACGAGCACGACTCCGCGCCTGATCTCGGGCCCGGTGATGGTCTTGATGCGGACGTTGGTGATGGCGAGCATGCGGGTGATGGTCCCTCCTTACCGGCGGCGTTCTGCGTCCGCCGCGATGCGGGATGCATTCGACGCGGGGCGGGCGCATCCTGCCAATAGAGGGGGTGGGGGGTTTTTGGAGGCATGGGATATTTTCCTCCCTTTCCTGCCGCCCGCGGCAAACCTCATCCACCCCATTGAGTCTCAATCTCAGGCGGAATGGGGCTCCTAAGGCAATTCGCTGAACAAACCGGTGATCTCCGCCGCCAAACCTTGGAAGGCCGGCGACCGGGCCGTGTCTCCTCCTTCGAAAGTGCGATACTTATCGATCTCGCAATCCTTGAAGCTGTAGATCATGATGTTCGCCTGCCTCGGATCGACGATCCAGTACTCCCGCACCCCCGATAATCTGTAAGTATTCAGTTTGTCGATCATATCCTTGCTCCGCGTGCCGTCCGAGAGGATCTCCAGGACCAGGGCGGGAGTGCCCATGTACCGTCCCTTGTCCGTGACATGATTGGCGAGATCGCATGCCACCAGCAGATCCGGCTGCATGACGTCGGGCTCCTTGAACTCCCGCTTGTGGAAATGCACATCGAACGGGGCGAAGTACACCCGGCATTGCTTGCCCTGGAAGTATGCGTTGAAGATCAGGTGCAGCCTGCCGAGGATCTCCTGGTGCACGATCTCGGGCGAGGCCAGGAGATGGATCTCCCCGTTGATGAACTCCATCCGCAGTGTGGTTTTTTCGTAGATCTGCATGAACTCTTCGTAGGAAACCTTTTTCCCGCCGTATTGGTAATCCAGAGCCTTCTCCCGCACCAGGAAATACTGCTCGAGATCCGTCACGTACGGAGTCAGTCTGGCGATCTTGCTGCCGTTTTTCGTAATCACTACTTCGTTCCGTGCTTCCACCAGGCCCAGGTACTTCCCGAGATTCCGCTTCAGTTCGGTCGCGCTGATCACGACGCCTTCCTGGTAATCAACCGATCTCATGCCAATCGCCTCCGATCACAGTATACCACCATATACGATTCGCCGCCAGGTTTTCGTACGATATTCCGGATCCTTTTGTGCGGTTTTTGGCTCCATTCGGAGCGAATGAACCGGTTTCTTGTCCATTTGCCCGGCTCAAAGGAGGCGGAGGCGCCGAGGAATCACGGGGTAACCGTTGTGGTATACGGGGAGCCGGCGGATTCGGATGCCTTTCACGTCCCGATCGCTTGACCGGCCGGGCTTTGCGCCGCGCGAAAAAAATACCGGCTAAAGAAGGAATTCCCGATCGCCGCCTTGAATAGGATAAAATGTAATCGATACCAATAGATTGAGGAGCGACCAGCTTGCCCACGATCAGCGATGTGGCCCGTTCGGCCGGGGTCTCGGTGGCCACGGTCTCCCGGGTCCTGAACCAAAGCCTCAAGGTCAAGACAGCGACCAGGGAGCGCGTGCTGCAGGCTATCGAGAGTCTGCAATACGCCCCGGACGCGTCGGCCAAGGCCCTCCGCTCCAGGCGGACCAACCTGATCGGCGTCGTCATCCCCGACGTTTCCTCCATCTACTACCTCGAACTCCTCAAGGGGATCGAGAACACCGCCATCGAACGGGGATACAACCTGATCATCTGCGATGCGCAGAACAGCGCCGATCGTGAAAACGAATACATGAAACTGCTTTCGGAGCGGCGCTCGGACGGGTTGATCCTCATCAATCCGCTCATGCCGGATGCGCATATCGACCGCTTGGCGCGGCAGGGTTTTCCACTGGTCCTGATTGGCCGGGAGTCAAAGAGCGGCAACGTCACATCGATCGTGGTCCAAAACCAGACCGGCGCCCGCCAGGCGATGGATCACCTGATCAAGCACGGGCACAAACGAATCGCCTATATCCGGGGCATGCAGCATCCCGACGATGAGGAGCGCTTTGCCACCTATCGCGCCGTGCTCGAAGAATACAGCCTGGGATACGATCCACAACTGGTGGAACGGGGGCATTTCACCGAAGAGGGCGGCGCCCGCGCTTTCCAGCGGCTTGCCCAGAGAGCCAAGTTTACGGCCGTTTTCGCTGCCAACGACGAGATGGCGGTCGGCGCCATGGAAAAAGCCCGGGAGGCGGGATTGGCGATCCCAAAGGATCTGGCCGTCGTGGGTTTCGACAACATCAGGCTGGCCAGGCACATCACTCCGGGCCTCACCACCGCGGATATGCCCAAATACCAGTTGGGCGCCACGGCGGCCAAAAAGCTCCTGGGGGCCATGGCCGACGACGATATCGCCTACGAAAAGGTCGTGTTCCGCACGGAACTGGTGATCAGACAATCATGCGGCTGCCCGTGATCTCCGGGATGATTCATGGTATCGATTACAGTATTACCCTACTCATTCCACTGCTTACCAGACGAACACGGCACTGAAAGGAGGAGAGTCACCGCCCAGGACAGACGGACGGGTTCCAGAGGCATTCGACACCAACGCTCAGTGGGACGAATGAAAGGAGAGGTTTTGACGTGACCAAGCGACTGACAGTCTTCTTGCTCGCTCTGACAGTAGCCATCGGCATCCTGGTTATACCAGCGAGCGCGGCCAGCACGATCACGCTCCGCATCTTTGACAATATTCCGGACCGCAATTCACCGTGGGGCACCGTGATCGACACGATCAACAAAGAGTTCATGCGGCAGCATGGCAACGTGAAGATCGTCGTCGAGAGCCTGCCGGACCAACCCTACCAGGAAAAGATGAAGGTCTACGCGGCTTCCAACAGAATGCCTGATGTCTTCAAGTACTGGTCGTTCGCCACGCTCCTTGGCGAGCTGGTCAACAACAAGTTGGCCATGCCCCTGAACAAGAAGGACTATACCAAGTTCAACTTCGTGCCGGGCTCCCTGGAGTCCAATATCTACAACGGCAAACTATACGGCCTGCCCGTGACCATGGACTATTGGGTGGTCTACTACAACAAGGCCCTCTTCGAGAAATGCAACGTCAAGGTCCCGCGTACCATCGAAGACCTCATCGCAGCCGCCAAGGTCTTTAGGGCCAACGGCATCATGCCCGTCTCCACAGATGGCAAAGATGCCTGGGCGCTCTGCCTCACATGGGACAACCTGACCGGCCGCGTGGGCGGCGATTTCACCGTCATCAAGAAGGCCATCGACCGCAAGATGAAGTACACCGATCCGGTCTTCCTCACCTCGGCCAAGAAGTTCAAAGAGATGGTCGACGCCGGGGTCTTCCAGGATGACCTGCTCACCGACGATTACGACGCCGCCAAGAACCTCTTCGGCCAGGAAAAGGCCGCCATGTACATCATGGGTGCCTGGGAGATGGGCCTCGGGACGAATATGGCGTTCTCCGAGCACTTCCGGAAGAACGTCGGCGTCTTCAAGTTCCCGGTATTGCGTGACGGCAAGGGCAAGGTCGACGATCTCCTGGCCTGGTACGGCGGGAACTACGTCGTCAACGCCAAGACGAAATACAAGACCCTCTGCCTGCAATACCTGCAGCTGTACTTCAAGATGTATCCGACGCTGATCTGGAAGACCAAGGCCAATGTCCCGGCGCAGAAGATCAAGCCGCTCGCCGATGACAGCCAGCTGGCCAAGGATCTGCTGGCCATCGTGGCCGACGCCAAGCAGACCAGCGGCACGGGGGGCTTAGACCTCTCCACGCCCGAGTTCAAGGAACTGCATCAGAAGTATATCCAGGATCTGGCCGCGGGCGTCAAGTCACCGGAAGAGTTCTGCAAAGCGCTGGATGAGGCCGCCGCCAAAGCCGCGCAGAAATAACTCACGGTAGATCACTATTCGATCCGATCCTACGATCCCAGACCAGGCCGGCGGGGCGGAAGCCTCCGCTCCGCCGGCCGTAGCCCAAGCCGGATCGATCGTCAACTCCACTTGCGGTGTTCAGTTCACCTTTTCTTATCTCGCCTTTCGCGTTTGACTTTTCACTTTTTAACTTTATGACTTTGTGACTTTTGGACTTTAAGACATTTAGACTCTATAACTTTTAGACTTTATGACTTCTGAGGAAAAGAGCGGGTGAGCGGAGGATGTACAGACCTTTTTCCGACGGCAAGGCGATCTCGCTCATGGTCCTGCCAGGCTTGCTACTGCTGCTCTTTGCCATGTTCTTCCCCGTCATCCTCAGCGTCTACTTTGGGATGACGGACTGGCACGGCATGGGCGCCGCGAACCCGGTCGGCCTGGCCAATTTCAAGGAGATCTTCACCCAGGACCCGACCTTCGTGCGTTCCCTGCTCAACGCCCTTTGTCTGGCCGCCGTCACCATCCTCTTCCAAAACCCTCTGGCACTGCTCGTTTGTATCATGGTGATCAAGGCCCCAAAGGGCGAACGCGCCTTCCGCTCGATCTATTTCATCCCCGCCATCATCTCGGTGGTCGTCACCACCAAACTCTGGGTGCACGTCTTCAATTCGAACTACGGCCTGTTGGGAAAAGTCCTGACCATGATCGGGCTGGGGAGTCTCAACACTAACTGGTTGAGCAATGTCCATACCGCTTTATGGTCGGTCATCACCATCATTATCTGGCAGGGTTTCGGTTGGGCGCTCCTTTTTTACTACGCCGGCCTCGTAGGGATCCCGAAGGAATTGCAGGAAGCCGCGCGCATCGACGGGGCGAGCGGCGTCAAGCTCTACACCCGGATCATCCTGCCGCTGATGGCGCCCGTCATTCGCGCCACGGTCATCATCGCGCTGATCTCCTGCTTGAAGCAGATGGAGACGGTCTGGCTCTCCACGAACGGAGCCCCCGGCGACTATACGCAGGTTCTGGCGAACTACATCTATGCCAAAGCGTTCGCCTTTGGCCAATACGGGTACGCCTGCGCCCTTTCCGTCGTCTTCGTCCTGGTCTGCGTGGCGGGAACGATCGTGCTCAATGCGCTCACCCGCAGGGATGTGGGTGAGTTTTAAGTGTCCCATCCCCGGCATTCGACGGTACAAAAGGAAGGGGTATGCACGATGTTGCCATCGCACCAGGCTGTCGAGTTGCATGCCGCCCATGGGCACCGTTTGAACTGGGCCAAATTCCGCCGCGTCATCCTGTACATCGTGCTCATCGCCATCGCCCTCGCCCAGTTGTTCCCTTTGCTTTGGCTCTTGGACTTTTCCCTGCTCAAAAGCGGCGACCTCTTCGGCGCCTATTTCATGAAGTGGCCTTCCCCGCCGCAATGGGCCAACTATGCCAGGGCCTGGACGGGCGGGAATATTCCCCAGTACTTTATGAACAGTCTCATCGTCGTGGGCAGCACCGTCATCGTGGCCGTGGTGTTCTCATTCTTGATCGCTTACGCCTGCACGCGCATGGAATGGAAACTCGGCCCGGTGGTGCTGGGCCTGGTCATGCTGGGCATGATGATCCCCATCCACGCCACCCTGTTACCGAACTTCCAGCTTTTCAGCAGGCTTGGCATCCTCGACACGTATTTCGCCCTCATCATCCCTTACGCGGCTTTCGCATTGCCCTTTAATACCCTGATTTTCTCGGGGTCTCTCAAGACGATCCCCCGGGCGCTCGAGGAGTCGGCGCTCATGGACGGCTGCAGCATCTGGGGCGCGATGTTTCGCGTCGTGGCGCCGATCACGAGGCCCGCGATCATCACGGTCACGGTCATGACCTTCATAGGCAACTGGAACGAGGTCGTGATGTCCTACATCTTCATTTCCTCGGACCATTTACGCACCCTGCCGTATTCCGTGCTTAAATTCATCGGTTATTACTCGGCCGACTATGCCACGCAATTCGCCTGCATGGCCCTTGTAGCGCTGCCGGTTCTCGTATTATACGCCTTCCTGAATAGGTACATCACCGAGGGGGCCACCATGGGGGCAATCAAGGGATAGTCATTCGATAAAACAGTAATAACGACGATTGCAAAAGGGGATTGCCACATGGCTAACACTCGCTCATTCCCACAAGGATTCCTTTGGGGAGCCGCCACCGCGGCCTATCAGATCGAGGGAGCCTGGAACGAGGATGGCAAGGGCGAGTCCATCTGGGACCGTTTCTGTCACACTCCGGGCAGGATCGCGCGCGGCGAGACGGGTGACGCAGCCTGCGATCACTACCATCGCTGGCGGGCGGACCTCGATCTCATCGCCTCGCTGCGATTGAACGCGTACCGTTTCTCCATCTCCTGGCCGCGCATTCTGCCGGAGGGGTACGGCAGGGTCAACCGGAAAGGCCTCGATTTTTACAGCCGCTTGATCGACGGCCTGCTGGCCCGGGCCGTCACGCCCTTTATCACTCTCTACCATTGGGATCTGCCCCAGGCCCTGCAGGACGCGGGCGGCTGGCTCAACCGCGGCACGGCCGGCCGGTTCGGGGAATATGCCGCCCTGCTCTTTGAGGCCCTCGGGGACCGGGCCAAGCACTGGATCACCATCAACGAACCCAATGTCGTCGCCCATTGCGGCTACGTGGAAGGCAAGCATGCGCCGGGGGTCAAGGGGGACAGGGCCGCGGCCAACCAGGTCCTGCATCACCTCCTGCTCGCCCACGGCACGGCGGTGGACGCCGCCCGCGCCGCGGGCAGGCCCGATCTCCGCATCGGCATCGCGCCGAATGTAGAGCATTTTTACCCGGCCACGGAGGGTGCGGCGGACCGGGAAGCAGCCGAACGGAACTGGCTGGAGGCGGCCGCCTGGCATCTCGAACCCGTGCTCCTGGGGCGTTACCCCGAAAGAATCTGGGCCGGCCACGAACGCGCCGGTCTGGCCCCGCGGGTGCTCCCGGGCGATCTCGAGCGGATCGGACAGCCGTTGGACTTCCTCTGCCTCAATTACTACTTCAGCTTTATCTGCCGCTCCGAGCCGGACGGCGGGCTGTCGAGGCAGTTCCCCGACGTACCGCGCACGGCCATGGGCTGGCCGGTCAATCCGGACGGCCTCAGGGACATGCTGCAAAACGTGACCCAGCGCTACGGCCGCCGCCCGATCTACGTCACCGAAAACGGTGCCGCATACGACGACACCCTCTCCCCCGGCGGTCGGGTGGACGATCCGGAACGCCTGGCCTACCTGCACGGCCACATCGACGCGGTCCACCAGGCGGTGGCGGCGGGGGCGGACATCCGCGGTTATTTCGTCTGGTCGCTCATGGACAATTTCGAGTGGGCCGACGGTTTCCGGCCGCGCTTTGGTTTGGCCTACACCGACTACCCCACCCAACGCCGGATCGTCAAGGCCTCGGGCAGGTTCTACGCCGATGTGGCGGCGGCCAACGCCCTTCCCTGAAACAGGCCTGTGCCATATGTGAGGCGGCATACTTCATTCTGCCGACCTTTCGCCCCTTACACGAGACAACCTTGCTCCCTCAGGGAGCTAGAGGGTTCTTCATCGCCCCTCATAAAAACGCTCTTGCGCCACGCTATGTTCGCATGGCAAAGCCCGCGCCCTTTTCTGCTTTACTCGATCGATCCCATCCCGGCAGTTTCAGTATCCGAGCGACCTACCGCCCCCCGTGCCTCAGCGCCGCACCGACGAATTCGCGGAAGAGCGGCTGTGGCCTGTGGGGGCGGGACTTGAACTCGGGGTGGAACTGGGTGGCCACGAACCAGGGGTGGTCCGGCAGCTCGATGATCTCCACGAGGCCCCGGTCGGGCAGGCGGCCGCTGACCCGCAGGCCAGCCTGGAGGAGCGCCTCGTAGAACTGGCTGTTGACCTCGTAGCGGTGGCGGTGGCGTTCAAAGATGAGGTTCTCCCTGTAGGCGTTGTAAGCGAGCGTGTCCGGCTCGAGCCTGACCGGATCCAGCCCCAGGCGCATGGTGCCGCCTATCTCCTCGAGCTCCTGCTGCTCGGGCAGGAGGTCGATGACGGGGTAAGGCGTGTCCGGGTCGAACTCGGTGCTGTTGGCGCCGTCCAGGCGGCAGACGTGGCGGGCGAACTCGATGACCGCGCACTGCATGCCCAGGCACAATCCCAGGTACGGCACGCCCTGTGTCCGTGCGTACTGGATGGCCGCGATCTTGCCCTCGATGCCCCGGTTGCCGAACCCCCCCGGCACCAGGATCCCGTCCACTCCGCCGAGCAGTTCGGCCGCCTCCTCGTGCTCCAGGGACTCCGAGTTCACCCACCGCACCTTGACGCTGGCCTCGTGGACCACACCCGCGTGGCGCAGGGCCTCGACCACGCTCAGGTAGGCGTCGGGGAGCTGCACGTACTTGCCGACCAGGGCGATCTCCACCTGCGTCCTGGGATTCTTGACCTTGCGGGCAAACTCGCGCCAGGCCGCCAGGTCGCGTTCGCCGCATTTGAGCCCCAGGCGGCGCAGGACGTACTGATCCAGGCCGGCCTCCTCAAAGATGAGCGGCACCTCGTAGATGGTCTCCGCGTCCTGGTTGCTGATGACCGCTTCCTTTTCGATGTCGCAAAAAAGGGCCACCTTGGCCTTTAACTCGTCCGAGAGCGGATGCTCCGAGCGGCAGATAATCACGTCGGGCTGGATGCCGATGCTCCTTAACTCCTTGACGCTGTGCTGGGTGGGCTTGGTCTTGAGCTCCGAGGCGGCGCCGATGAATGGCACCAGGGTCACGTGGATGTACATCGTATCGTCGCGGCCCACGTCCGACTTGAGCTGGCGGATGGCTTCCAAAAAAGGCAGGCTCTCGATGTCGCCCACCGTGCCGCCCACCTCCACGATGACCACGTCCGCTTGGGACTCGCGGGCCACGCGGGTGATGCGCTCCTTGATCTCGTTCGTGATGTGGGGGATGACCTGGACCGTGCCGCCCAGGTAGTCGCCGCGGCGCTCCTTGTTGATCACGGACCAGTAGATCTTGCCCGTGGTCACGTTGTTGCTCTTGCCCAAATGCACGTCCATAAAGCGTTCGTAGTGCCCGAGATCCAGGTCGGTCTCGGCGCCGTCGTCGGTGACAAAGACCTCGCCGTGCTGGTAGGGGGACATGGTGCCGGGATCGACGTTGATGTAGGGATCGAGTTTTAGGGCGGTGACCCTGACACCGCGGCTTTTGAGCAGGCAACCCAGGGAGGAGGCGGTGATGCCCTTGCCGAGCGAGGAAACGACCCCGCCGGTGACGAAGATGTACTTTGACATGACGACTCCTCCTACATAGGACTAGACATAGCTCAAGACCACGATCTCCGTCTCCGCGGGCAGCGTTCCGGCCGTCACCTCAAAGGTAGCGTAGGGCAGGCGCCGGCTCTTTCGGCCCTGCAGAAACTCGTCCACGCGCGCCAGGGGGAAGGCCAGAGCGTCCGTGCGGTAGTGCATGGGCAGGACGAGGCGGGGTCCGAGCTGCTCCACCACGCGCCAGGCCTCCCTGGCGTCGATGGTATAGGTGCCGCCCACGGGCAGCATGAGCACATCCACGCGCCCGCAGGCCAAGATCTGCTCGGGAGTGAGGACATGCCCCAGATCGCCCGCGTGCAGGAGCGAAAGATCGGACTCGCTCAGGTGGAACATGAGATTCTCCCCGCGCTGCCGGCCGCCGCAGGCGTCGTGGTGGGTCCGGATGGCCCTGATCCTGACCGCCCCCGCCTCGTACTCGCCCATCTCCCTGATGATGCGGGGCGCGCCATAGAGCGACGCGGTATGGGCGTGGTCAAAATGCCCGTGGCTGATGGTGACGACCGCCGCCTCCATGCGCGGCTGCAGGTAACCCACGCTCTCGTCGAAGGGATCGGTCAGGATCTTCGTCCCGTCCTCTGCGGTCAGTCCGAAACAGGCATGGCCGAACCAGCGGATCTTCACGCCTATCCCTCCAAGCCAAGGCTTCTCTCAAGATGCCTCCCCGCTTGCGACGCCCGTTTCCCCGCCCTCCCCGTACTTCTCGAGCAATCTGTCAAAGAGCAGCACGTGGCTGTGGGCGATGAGCGCCGGGAAAAAGAGGATGATCAGGATGCTGAAGGCGAAGGAGACGAAGTACAGCACCGCGGTGAGCACGGCGAGAACGAAGGTGAGCAGGGTGTTGTCCAGGGTGAGGAGCGCGGCCTTCTTCCAGACCTTCTTCCAGCTGTTGGGTTGCAAAACGATGAGGGGAAAGAGATAATTGGCCATGAGCAGGACGAAAAAGAGGGCGTAGAGCGCCAGGGCAAGCGAGATCTTGACGATCCAGCCCGGCGCCTGCCAGGCCATGACGATGTCCGCCAAAAGGAATGCCAAAAGGAGAAGGTAGGCTGCGTAGACACCCGCCGACCGCCGGAAGTATTTCTTGAAGCCGATGAAGAAATCCCTCACCCTGGCCTCGTCTTCCTTGATCAGCCCTGCGACATGCAGCATGGCGGCGTTGGCCGGGGCCGCGAGGAAGGATCCCGTGAGGAGCAACCCCGCCAGGACCATGAGAAAGAACAGGCCCAGGGGGAAGGGGGGTTCCGCCTTGTCCGTCAGGGGCTTTTCGAACGCGCCGTCTATATTCACGGTGTAGACGGTGATTGCACCAGCCGCATCCTTGACGCCGAAGAAGATCCTGGAGCCGCTGGTGCTGAAGACCGGCGCGGTCTCCGTGAGCCGGTTCTTGGTCACCCGCGACTGGCCGCGGCCGTCGGCGCGCATGATGAAGATCTCCGTCCGGCCGCGAGTTTTTGCGAGATACGCAATCTTTTTACCATCGGATGAAAAAACGGGTTGCGTGTGCTCATTACCTGAGTCACCCCTGGTGAGCTGGCGGGGCCTGGTTCCGTCCGCCGACATGAGCCAGATCTGCATCCTGCCGTTCTCGTCCGGCCGGGTAAAAACGATTTTCTTGCCATCGGGCGAAAGCGAGGGTTCGAGATCCGGCACGCCGTTCTCGGTCAGGCGCCGGGCCTCGCCGCCATCCGTTTCCGAGAGGTAGATCTCGCCCCGCCCGGATTCGTCAAACCCGGTATAGGCGAGCAGCCTTCCGCCGCGGTCAAGGGAGGGATGCGCATAGCGGCCCGGGGGCGTCAGGCGGACGGGCGTACCGCCGTCGCGCGGCACGGCGTAGATCCCGTCCCCGGCCGCGAACACAACCCGGCTGCCGTCGGGGGAGAGCGCAGGGTCTGCGATCCCGCCGGGCACCTCCGGCTCGAGAAAGGCCGGCGATTTGCCGTCCTGGTTGACGCGGTAGATTGCCGGCCTCCCCTTGTGGGCCGAGAGATAGACCAGCGTTCCCCTCTCCGGCACCAGGTTGGCCACCTGGCCGATGGCGCCGTAGAGCACGAACCAGAACGGTATGTGGGCCAAAAACCAAAAGGCGCTGTGAATCGCCGTCAAACCCAGGTTATCGTAGGCCGCCTTGATTCCCCCGGCCAGGGAGCGCATGACCGTGGGCACGGCAGGCAGTTTCCTCAACATACCCCTTCCCCTCCCCGTGAGCCTCTACATCTTGTCAGGCGCGTTCACGCCCAGCAGGCGCAGGCCGTTGCCGATCACGATCCGTACCGCCCGCGCCAGGGCGAGCCTGGCCGCGGTCTGGTCCGCCTCCCCGCCAAGCACGCGATGCCGGTTGTAAAAGCCGTGGAAAGCACCGGCCAGATCCAGGAGGTAGCTCGTGAGGCGATGCGGTTCGCGCTTGGCGGCGGCCTCGGCCGCGACCTCGGGAAAGAGCGCGACCCTGTCGGCGAGATCCAGCTCCTCCGCGTTCATCTCGAAACCCTCGGGGCATGCGTCAGACGCGGTTTCAACCGGCACGCCCTGGGCCTCGGCCTGGCGCAGGATGCTCGCCACCCGCGCGTGGGCGTACTGGATGTAATAGACCGGGTTGTCGTTGGATCGGGCGACGGCCAGCGCCAGGTCGAAATCGAGGTGGCTCTCGGCGCTGCGCATGAGAAAGAAGAAGCGCGCGGCGTCGTTGCCCACTTCCGCCAGGAGCTCGCGCATGCTCACGAAGTCCCCCGCGCGCTTGGACATCTTGACCGGTTCGCCCGCGCGGAGCAGGTTGATCTGCTGCGCGATGAGGATCTCGAGCCTCCCGGGATCCGCGCCCGCCGCGGCCAGCGCCGCCTTCATCCTGCCGATGTGCCCGTGATGATCCGGCCCCCAGATGTCGATGACCGTGTCGTAGCCGCGGGCGAATTTATCGAGGTGGTAGGCGATGTCCGCCGTGAGGTAGGTGGTCCTGCCGTCGCCCGTCCTGAGCACGCGGTCCTTGTCGTCGCCGTAATCCGTCGTGCGAAGCCAGACGGCGCCCTCCGCCTCGTAGGTGCGGCCCGCGCGCACGAGGTCCGCAAACACCCTCTCCACCGCCCCCGTGGCGTGCAGGTCATGATGCTCGCTGAACCAGCGGTCGTAGCGGACGCCGTAGGATTCGAGCGCGGCTTTCTGGCCGGCGACGATGCGCGCCAGGGCGAAATCTCGGCAGGCCTCGATCCGCTCCTCCTCGCCTTTGTCCCAAAAGCCTTGCGGCGCCCCGGCCAGGAACTCGGCGGCCAGATCCTGGACGTACTCGCCGTGGTAGCCGTCGGCGGGGAATTCGACCTCCTCGCCCCGGAGCCTGCGGCAGAGAACCTCGACGGAGCGGCCCAGGGTCCAGACCTGGACGCCGTGGTCGTTGACGTAGTACTCGCGTTCGACCTCGGCCCCGGCCCACTGCATCAGGTTGGCCAGCGCGTCGCCCATGGCGCCCGCCCTGGCGTTGACGACATTGAGCGGGCCCGTGGGGTTGGCCGAGACGAACTCGATCTGGATGCGCCGCCCCGCGAGATCCGCCGTGCGGCCGTATTCCCCGCCCAGGCGCAGCGCCTCGGCCACGGCCCTGCGCCGCCAGGACTGGTCGAGATAGAGATTGAGAAAGCCCGGCCCCGCAATCTCCACCCGCGCCACTGGAGGGGCGGGCGCAAAGTTGTCCACGACGGCGCGGGCCACGTCCCGCGGCGGCATGCCGGCGGCCTTGGCGGCCGCCAGGGCCAGGTTCGTGGCCAGGTCCCCGAATGACTTGTCCTTGGGCGGTTCCAGGGTAAAGCCGGGCGTGGCAAAGTCCGGGAGGGCCCCCCGCTCCCTGGCCCTCTCCAGGGCCTGCAGGAGATCCTGGCGGAGCTTGGCCTTGGTTTCACGGATCAGCGGGATCGCGGGCTGGTTCTGCGGCAAGCTCTTTCTCTCCCAAAGCGATGTGAATCATGCGTATATGACAAGGGCAGGTATCCCTGCCCCTCTTGCCGACTGCTACGACGCCTTGCTAGCGGACTCCGTCTTGGGTTTTGTCTCCGTCTTCGCCTCGGGCTTTGCATCCTTTGCGACGGAGGGAGCTTTTTCCTCCTTGGCCCGCTTTTCATAGTCGCTGCTCCGGTAGTCGGTGGTGTGAAAGCCGGATCCCTTGAAGAGGATGCCGGCGCTGGCGCTGATCAGGCGCCTCACTGACCCGCCGCACGTGGGGCAGGCCTGAAGCGGCTCGTCGCTCATCTTTTGAAAGAACTCGAAACGCCCGCACTTGGAGCAGGTGTATTCGTAAGTCGGCACGGCAAGTCACCTCCCGCCTGGCCATTTTCCTCAAGGGCCACAACTAATATAAGCCATCGGCGCAAAGGTTGTCAAGGCGGAAGGGGGGCCGCTGTTGAAAGCTTCACATCCATGTGGCTGCGGCTTGGGTGTCCCTCGATAGTCAGATCCTGGTACTGCGACCGCCGCAGGCCGCGGCCCACCACCTGCTCGTAGAGGAACTGCAGGCGACAGGCGGTGCGGCGTCCTTCAGGGCGCCGTCGGCGTTAACCGTACCCACTTCCGATTCCTGCCAATCTCCCATCACATGTCAATAATAACAGACAAGACCGTCAAAGAATGACGGCCCCGAAAAAAAGATGATGGTTACGAGTCGTGTGGCATCCCGTCCGTGACCGCCCGTTGCCCAAACTACGCGGGCTCTATTTCGCCTCACCGCCTCCACGGTCCCTACCCGCCGCCACCTGTTGCAGAACCTGGTTCATCTGCCCGGCGGTCGAGTCCATAAAGTACTTGCGCAGCTTTTGACAGGTAACCAGCAGGACCAGGAACCCGGCCAGACCGATGTAGATGTTCGCGCCCACCAAGCGGAGCAGCTTGTCATATACAGAACCTGCCAATAGCAGGCAACCGGCCACGATGCTCGGCCCGCAGAGAAAACAATGCCCTGCCGTCTCGGCATCGATCCGCCGCTTCTGCATCCGGCAACACAGACAGTATATTGAGGCGAATATGGTGCCCAGGATAATGGAGGGGATGTAAACCGCCTTATCCATCCGCCTGCGCTCCGGCGCGCCGGTCCAGGCAGCGCGCCGCGTAGATCACGGCGATGCTCATGGCGCCGCCGATCACGGCTCCCGCGCCGCCGCCGATCGATGCCCCGAGGATCGCACCTCCCACGGCGCTCGTCGCCGTCTTCAACCCGGCTTCGTAGACCGGCGCCGCTTTCCGCACACCGGCATGCGTCATATTGCTATTGCGACGGATCGTGCTTTTTTTCACGGCGCACCGCCCAGCCGCCGCCGGCTTTGCTACACCCATCGTCCCCACCCTCATCAAAATGGCGAAATAGAATTCTACAAGATGATGTGTAGTTTCGGCAGATAATTGGCAAATCCTTTATTCCCAGCACCCAAGCATTTTATCATCGGCGAAGCTCACGCTCTCGGCCCCCGCTCGCGCAAGAGGCCGCGGGACTCCAGATGCTCCCGAGCCAAACGGTTCACGGGATGAAAGGCAATGATGAATGAAGAATGCAGAATGAGATGCTGCCCGAGGAGGGCCAATAGCTGTTGCTCCAATACAGTAAGGCCTTGGGAGGGGCGCATTACCTGGAGACGGCGATGCTCGGGGAGAGGGCTTTCTTGGATGGGGTGAGGCTTCTTTTAAGAGTAATGATGAATGCAGAATGATGAATGATGAATTAAACCATTCATTGCTTATCTTTGGTTTAATCTTTAATTTATCATTCTACATTATACATTTATCATTAATAAAGTCCATCATTACTCACAGGATCTTGCTCAGGAACGCCTTTGTCCTCTCCTGCCTAGGGCGGCTGAAGATTTCGTCGGGCGTCCCCTCCTCCACGACCTGTCCCTCGTCGATAAAGAGCACGCGGTCGCAGACCTCGCGGGCGAAGCCCATCTCGTGGGTCACCACGACCATGGTCATGCCCTCGCGGGCCAGGAGCTTCATGACGTCCAGGACCTCCTGGATCATCTCCGGATCCAGAGCCGAGGTGGGTTCGTCAAAGAGCATGGCCTTGGGCCGCATGGCCAGGGCGCGTGCGATGGCCACCCGCTGCTGCTGCCCGCCGGAGAGGTGGTCGGGGTAGGTGTGGGCCTTGTCGGTGAGGCCGACGCGCTCCAACAGCTCGAGGGCGCGGGCCTCCGCCTCTTCCCTGCCCAGCTTGCGCACGAGCATCGGCGCCAGGGCGACATTCCGCAGGGCGGTCATGTGCGGAAAAAGGTTGAACCGCTGGAAGACCATGCCGATCTCCGCCCGCACCTCGTTGACGTCGACGGCGCGGTGATCGGTCACCTCCGTTTGGTCAAAGAAGATCCGCCCCTCGCTCGGCTCCTCGAGCAGGTTCAGGCAGCGGAGGAAGGTGCTCTTGCCCGAGCCGCTGGGGCCGATGACGCAGAGGACCTCGCCTTGGCCCACGTGGTTGGTGATGCCGCGCAGCACGTGCAGCCGGCCGAAGCGCTTGTGGAGGTTCTCGACCTTAATCACTGGTCTTCAACCTCCTTTCGAGCAGCGCGACCAGCCTGGTAAAGGGCAGCGTCATAATGAGGAAGACGACGGCCACGGCGAACCAGGTCTCCGTGGGCCTGTAATAGGTCGTGGAGATGATCTGGCCCTTGCGCACCAGTTCCTCCATGGCGATGGTGGAAACGAGGGAGGAGTCCTTGAGCATGGCGATGAACTCGTTGCCCAGGGGCGGGATGACGCGCTTGATGGCCTGGGGCAGGATGATGTACCGCATGGCCTGGGCCTTGGTCATGCCTAACGAGCGCGCCGCCTCCATCTGCCCCCGATCGATGGACTGGATGCCCGCCCTGACGATCTCAGTCACATAGGCGCCGCTGTTGATGCTCATGGCCAGGATGGCTGCGGGAAAGGGGGCGATATGGACCGGGTCGCCGTTGCCGAGGCTTAGGAATTTGGCGGCCAGGCCCAGGATCGGCGGCAGGCCGAAATAGACCATGAAGATCTGGACGAGGAGCGGCGTACCGCGGACGAAATCCACGTAAAACGCTGACAGGAATCGGACGATCCTGCTGTTCGCCAGGCGGGCAATGCCGCCCAGCGTACCGATGATTATCCCATCGGTCTCGGCGATGAGGGTCAAGAGCAGGGTCATCAGGGCGGCGCGCAGGAGCAGGGGAAAGATCAGCTTGAGAAAGTCGATCACGACCATGGAGGGATAGAGATCGATCGTGATCTCGCGCGGGCGGCCCTCGTACAGCTCTTCCTCGCGATTGGCATCGTAGCGGCGGGGGTACCTGGCGGTGAATTTGTAAGTGCCGGGCTTCATGTCGTGGAAGGTGTGCGGCGTAGTAAACCCGGTGTCCTTGCCGTCGATCAGCACCCTGGCGCCCGCCGGCTTGGAATTGACCGTGACATCAAAGGTCTCCGCCGCCAGGGCGGGCCCGGCAAACGCCGTCAGAGCCAGGCACCCAAGCAGGATGCAGGTCACAATCCTTGACATTACTACTCTCCCATACCCGATTTACAGGAGCAGGCAAACGGCCGGACGGCATGCGCCGCCCGGCCGCTCCCTTGCCGCTTACTCCTCTGGCGGCTCCACGCCGAACCAGCTCTTGTAGATCTCGGCGTACTTGCCATCCTTCTTCAACTTGGCCAGGGCCTTGTTGATCTGGTTTAGAAGCTTGTCATTGCCCTTTTTGACACCGATGCCGTAGAACTCGGAGGTAAAGGGCTTGCTGCTCACGAGCTTGAGTCTGGCGTCCTTGGTGGCTTCCCACATCAGCGTCGTGGAGTCGCCCACCACCGCGTCGCAACCGCCGTTGCGCAGTTCCTGCACGGCTTCGGGATTCGTATTGAACCGCTTGATCTTGACGCCCTTGATCTTTGTCACCGAGATGTCGCCCGTGGTCCCCATCTGCACGGCCACGGTCTTGCCCGCCAGATCGTTCTCGGAAGCGATCTCGGTGTTCTCGGCGCGCACGAGGATGACCTGGCCCGCCACGAAATACGGGTCGGAGAAGTTGATCTCCGCCTTGCGCTCGTCCGTAATGGTCATGGCGGAGATCAGGGCATCGTAATTGCCGTTCTTGAGGCCCGGGATGATCCCGTCCCAACCGGTGTTGACGATCTCGATCTCGCGGCCCAGCTCTTCGCCGATCGCCCCGATGAGGTCGATGTCAAAACCCTTGAATTCATCGCCTTCCTGGTACTCCATGGGCGGGTATGTGCAGTCCGAACCGACCTTGAGCACCTTGCCGCTCTTGCTGCAGCCGCTCGCGGAGACGAAAAGCGCCAGAACGAGGCAGGCCAACGCGATGATGCGTACGATCCTCATATGTACTCACTCCTTTGTCCCGGCACAGTTGCATAACTATGCCGAAATCGTTGGCTGTCTCTTCGACGCTGCTGCGGCAATTCCTGCCGGAGATAGATATCTCCTCGTATATTCCCGCTTTGCGCCGCGGTATTTTGTATACATCCCCATCATCAGCCGCCCGCTGCCTGCCTCACCCTGACGAGGCCCGAGATCAGCCTGATCTGGAGCCTGCCCGCTGTTTTACCGGCTCCGATTGACGTCTGGTGGCGCCCGCCATGGTACTGCCGGCCCGAGATATCGGCCATGCCCGAGATGATGCGCAGCTCCACGTCAAAGCGGGCACCGGGCGGCAGGGCGAGCGCGACGTTGCCCGAATTGACCTCTACCATCAGGCCAGGAGCCTCCCCCGGCGCCAATCCCGCCAGGTCGGCCGAGACGCGCCCCGAGTTGACCTTGAAATAGTAAGAGGGCGCGCCCAAGGCGCCAAGGCCAGCCAAGTCCAGCTCGCCTGAGTTCATCACGGCGGAAAAGCTCCGGCACGCAACAGGTCCGCGGTCCATATTTACCCGGCAGCGCCCGCTGTTCACCGTCAGGGTCAGATCCGCCAGGTTCAAGCCGGCGAGATTCAGGTCGGCCCAGCCTGTGTTGAGTCTGAGCCCCAGTTCGTGCGGGATCCCGGGCCGTCCCAGGTTGACTTCGTAACGGGGCAATTCGCCGCCTCCGCCCAGCCAGGTGAGGGCCCACCATGCGCTGCGCCGGCCTGCCAGAAAAGCCACCCCGGCCCGTCCCTCGCGCGGCGCCGGGGTTTCGATGAGGGACGGCCTGTCGCTCTCCCATTCGAAAAATGCCCTGGCGGTGAAGAGGTGCTCGCCGGGATCGGCCGTCAGGCCCAGGTGGCCCCGGCGGGCGTGGAGATCCAATCTTACCGCGGCGGCGGTATCCAATGCCACGGAGCTCCGCAACTCGCTCGAGACCGGCGGCTGCACGCGCCTGTCCTGGGCGAGCAGTGAGAGGATCCGCCACGGGCCCGCCAGGACCAAAAAACCGAGCAAAATCAGGAGCACCGGCCAATAAGACAGGAACCTCCAGGGTATGACGCCCAGGTTGTGTAAAAGGAGGATGATCCCCAAAAAAAGCAGGATGAACGGCCAGAACAGCCTCTTACTCAAGCTTGGGCACACCTCCCGGAGTACTAAAAAGGGGGGAAAGGTGCCGGAACCCCCGCCGTCATCCCCGCGACAGGAGCACCGCTCTGGCCGGCGCGCCCTCGGCGCCGTCCAGGCGCAGGGGCAGGCAGATCAGATCGTAGTCCCCCGGCTCCGCGGCGGAAAGATCCAGCCCCTCGATGACGGCCAATCCCGCGGCGAGCAGGATGCGATGTACGGCCCCGCCGCTCCCCGGCGGTTCCACCGAGAGATAATCCACGCCCACGCCCCGGACCCCGGCTGCGATGAGGGCCTCGGCGCCGCCGGCGTCGAGGGCCGTGTATGCGGGATGAAAGCACGCGTCACGCCATAGCATGGAGTTGGGCGTGCGAAAGAGGAGGAAGCTCCCGGCGCGGGGGCGCGCCGCCCGCACGACGGCGGCCGTCAGGACGGATGCGTCGCAGGCGGCAACCCGGGCCGGGCCGGAAAAGAAATCCGCCGGCAGCCGATCCAGCGTGGCGCCGTCCGCAAGAAAATGGGCCGGTGCGTCCACGTGTGTGCCGGCATGGGCCGAGAGCGTGAGCTTTGAGAGGCGGCAATCGCCCTCGCGCACGATATCCCGCAAGAGCATGCGTTCATATGAGGCATCCCCGGGGTAGCCGGGGAGCCCCGGCCCCAGCCGCACCGTGATGTCGATCACGAGAGCATGCCACCTCCACCTGTTTGGGTGCGGTGCACTTCGGCGGCGGGCAGCCGTTTTCCTGCTTATGGCTCTTTACAGATGGGCGCAGTGGGGCAAACTATACACGGGAAAGGAATAACCGGCATTTCGAAAGCGAAGTATTCCGCCGCTTTATCGCCGATCCCGCACTCCGGATCGACGGGCTCCATGTGGGCAAAAGGACCAGGACCGAGGTGCGATTGGTCTACCTCGCGGACGTGGCCGATCCGGACCTCGTGGCCGAGGTCGCGCGGCGCGTGGCCGGCATCGAGATCGACGGCATCCTGGAGAGCGGCTACCGCGAGCAGTTGATCACGGACAACCGGCTGACCCTCTTTCCCCTCGACCAGAGCACGGAACGTTCCGACAAGGTCGCGGCCGCCGTGCTCGAGGGCCGGGTGGCGATCCTCGTCGATAAAAGCCCCTTTGCCCTCATCGTGCCCACCACCATCAACGAGCTGTACCAGAGCCCGGAGGACTATTATTTCGGCTTTTATCTCGGCAGCCTCCTGCGCTGTTCGCCAAGGCGGCGTTACTGGCGGTGCAGTTTGTTCTGAGCGCCGGCGGCTTGCTGGGCGCGCTGCTCATGGGATACCTCGCCGATGCTTACTCGATTCCCGCCAGTTGGCTTGTGGGAGCGGGCCCTAGTCCGTCCCCCGGCCTGTCTCTATCGAAGCCTTGGCCCGCTCCAATCTCTCCCTTGCCTTGCCGAGCGCTTCCCGCACCCGGGCTGGCGCCGTGCCGCCGGGCACGTCCTTCTCCGCCAGGCAGGCCTCGAGGCTCAGGGCGTCCAGGACGTCGTCCCCGACAAGCGGCGAGGCGGCGCGCAGCTCGTCAAGCGTCAGATCGGCCAGGCCAACGCCGCGTTCCGCCGCCTTTCGCACCAGCCCGCCCACGACCGCGTGGGCCTCGCGGAACGGCAGCCCCCTGCGGACGAGGTAGTCCGCCAGGTCGGTGGCGTTCAGGAAACCCTCTTCCGCCGCACGCCGCATGCGTTCGCGGTTCCACACGAGGCCAGCCAGCATCGGCGCGAGCAGGCGCAACGAGGCGCCGAGCGTGTCGGCGGCGTCAAAGAGCGCCTCCTTGTCCTCCTGCAGGTCCTTGTTGTAAGCCAGGGGCAGCCCCTTGAGGACGGTGAGCACGGCCACGAGGTCGCCCACGATGCGGCCGGTCTTGCCCCGGATCAGCTCGGCGCCGTCCGGATTCCTTTTTTGGGGCATCATGCTGGAGCCCGTGGAAAAGCTCTCGTCGAAGGCCACGAAACCAAACTCGGCGCTGGCCCAGAGGATCAGCTCCTCCGCCAGCCGGCTCAGGTGGACCTGGGCCAGGGCCGCGGCAAAGATGAACTCGGCCGCCGCGTCCCGGTCGGAGACCGCGTCCAGGCTGTTGGCGGTGATGCCGTTCATGCCCAGTTCGGCCGCGACCCGCTCCCGGTCGAGCGCAAAGCCCGCGCCGGCCAGGGCACCCGCCCCCAGGGGGCTCACGTTCGCGCGGCGGCCCGCCTCGCCGAACCGCTCCCAGTCCCGCCAGAGCATCTCCGTGTAGGCCAGGAGGTGATGCGCAAGGAGCACCGGCTGGGCCCGCTGAAGGTGTGTATAGCCCGGCATGACCGTGCCGATCTCCCGTTCCGCCGCCTCCACCAGGGTTTCGATGACGGAGACGATCTCCCGCCGGCGGTCGGCGCAGGCCGCGGCGATATAAAGCCGCAGATCGAGCGCGGCCTGGTCGTTGCGTGAGCGCCCGGTATGGAGCTTTTTACCCACCGGGCCGATCCGCTCCACGAGCAGCCCCTCGACGAGGGAATGGATGTCCTCGGCGCCGGCCGCCTCGATGCGGCCGGCCGCAAAATCGTCCGCCAGCTGGAGAAGGC